>NZ_JBEAIJ010000050.1:0-71909 GCF_040065315.1 Klebsiella sp. CN_Kp100 | reverse complement strand
AAAATGCAGAGATGGCTTGCATAACGGGAGGTGTCCATATACGGGCAAGGCGCGTTAAGCGCCGCCCCCGGGAGCAAAGCGCAGCGTAGCTGAGTTTCCCGGAGGCGATGCGGCGTATCTGTCCGGGCTACCGGTCCGCAGACGGCACTGAACCTGTAGCCCGGGCAAGGCGTCAGCCGCCGCCCGGCACAAAACCTGCTCATCACTCTTTTACCTGTTTCAGGGTCAGGTATCCGCTCCACACCCGCGTAAAGGTCGTCAGCCAGCACAGCGCGCCAAAAATCCACGCCAGCCAGGCAAACCACGCCGGGAACAGACAGCTCAATACAAACAGCGCGATGGTTTCCGTCCCTTCCGTCAGTCCGCCAAGATAGTAAAACGATTTGTGGGCGTAGCCCGGATTGGCGATCTGATGCTTTGTCGCCAACGCGGCAAAGGCGAGAAAGCTGCTGCCGGTACCGATAAACGCGAAAAGCAGCCAGCCGCCCGCCAGCGCGTTGCTCGCCGGGTCGGCCAGAATAAAGCCAAACGGCACCAGGGCGTAAAACAGAAAATCGAGGGAAATATCAAGAAAACCGCCCGCATCGGTCAATCCGCGTCGCCGGGCCAGTGCGCCGTCGAGGCCGTCCAGCAGGCGGTTAAGCACTATCGCCGCCAGCGCCGCCTGATACCAGCCCAGGGCTAAAAACGGCAGCGCCAGTACGCCAATTGCAAAGCCAAGCAGGGTCAGACCGTCGGGAGAGACGGCTGGACGATCCAGCAGAGCGGCGGTGGCGTTGAGGGCAGGTTTCAAACGCGGATGCAGATAACGATCAAGCACGAAGTTTCTCCAGCGGATTCAGGGTTGTTTGCAGAGTACCAGGGCGGTGATAATAGGCGATTCTTTCGTACAGAACGATGATTCACATGCTAAAAACTCTTGATGTTGTTGCCGCCATTATCGAACGCAACGGGCAAATTTTGCTGGCGCAGCGCCCTCCCCACGCGGATCAGCCGGGGATGTGGGAATTTGCCGGCGGTAAAGTCGAACCCGGCGAAACCCAGGCCGAGGCGCTGGCCCGCGAGCTCCGGGAAGAGCTGGAGATCGACGCCAGCCCGAGATGCTATATCGCCAGCCATCGGCGCGAAATTTCCGCTCGCCTTATTCATCTTCACGCCTGGTGGGTCCCTCATTTTAGCGGCGAACCCATCGCCCGCTATCACAGTCAGCTGCGCTGGTGTTCTCCGCAGGAGGCCTTTAGCTTCAACCTTGCGCCAGCGGACATCCCCCTGCTGGAAGCCTTTATCGCCCAGCGCGCCGATCTCCTCTCCCGCTAATTCTGTCAGGCGGCGGTCATCGTTTTTGATTATGACCCATGCCTGATTATAAATTTTGCTTTCCGAACAATTTTTCCTTGCTTACCTAACGATTCCCGGTGGTATAGTCGGAAAATCGGCTTTTTCAAGGGCCGAATCATAATAAATAGACGCAACCACAACCATAAGGGGAACTTATATCTATGGATCAGACGTGCACTCTGGAAGGTTTTCTCGCCCGCGTTCAACAGCGCGATCCAAATCAAACTGAATTTGCTCAGGCGGTCCGCGAGGTGATGACCACCCTGTGGCCATTCCTTGAGGAAAATCCGCGCTATCGTCAGATGAATTTGCTGGAACGTCTGGTTGAACCGGAGCGTGCTATCCAGTTCCGCGTCGTTTGGGTTGATGACCGCAATCAGGTTCAGGTTAACCGCGCCTGGCGCGTGCAGTTCAACTCCGCCATCGGCCCTTATAAGGGCGGCATGCGTTTCCACCCCTCCGTAAACCTGTCGATTCTGAAATTCCTCGGTTTTGAACAAACCTTCAAAAACGCTCTGACCACCCTGCCAATGGGCGGCGGTAAGGGCGGCAGCGACTTCGATCCCAAAGGCAAAAGCGATGGCGAAGTGATGCGTTTCTGTCAGGCGCTGATGACCGAACTCTATCGCCACCTCGGCCCGGATACCGACGTGCCGGCCGGTGATATCGGCGTAGGCGGTCGTGAAGTGGGCTTTATGGCCGGGATGATGCGTAAGCTCTCCAACAACAGCGCCTGCGTATTCACCGGTAAAGGTCTCTCCTTCGGCGGCAGCCTGATTCGTCCGGAAGCCACCGGTTATGGTCTGATTTACTTCACCGAAGCGATGCTTAAGCGCCACGGTTTGGGCTTTGAAGGGGCTCGCGTCGCGGTGTCCGGTTCGGGCAACGTGGCGCAGTACGCGATTGAAAAAGCCATGGAGCTCGGCGCACGGGTGATTACAGCTTCCGACTCCAACGGTACCGTGGTTGATGAATCTGGCTTCACCAAAGAAAAACTGGCGCGCCTGATCGACATTAAAGAGCGCTGCCACGGCCGCGTGGCGGATTACGCGCGCGAGTTCGGCCTGACCTACCTTGAAGGCAAACAGCCGTGGTCCGTGCCGGTGGATATCGCTCTGCCATGCGCCACGCAGAACGAGCTGGACGTCGACGCTGCCCGTCAGCTGATTGCCAACGGCGTGAAGGCCGTCGCGGAAGGCGCCAACATGCCAACCACTATTGCGGCGACCGATCTATTCCTCGAAGCGGGCGTGCTGTTCGCGCCGGGTAAAGCGGCGAACGCCGGCGGAGTAGCCACTTCAGGTCTGGAAATGGCGCAAAACGCCGCCCGCATGGGCTGGAAAGCGGAGAAAGTGGATGCCCGTCTGCACCATATCATGCTGGATATCCACCACGCCTGCGTTGAATACGGCGGTGAAGCGAAGCAGACCAACTACGTACGCGGCGCGAATATCGCCGGTTTCGTGAAGGTCGCCGACGCAATGCTGGCGCAGGGTGTTATTTAAGTCCACTCGCTGAATGAACCCGGTATATGGGTTCGGCGCATAATTGAAAAACCCCGGCTTCCCGGGGTTTTTTATTGCGGGCTTTCCGCCGCGGGGCCGGAGGCGGATTTTTTATCTTTCGCTTTGGCTCGGCCTTTCCCCTTGCTAAAGCTCTTCTTGCCGTCGCCCGGCGCCACAATGCCGCGGAAGCGGCGTACCGGCGTGCTCCTGGCCTGGTCGATAAGCTGGAACAGGGTACCGACCAACGGCTGCATAAAGTCCTGATAGCGGCACTGCTTCTCGCTGATTTGCGTCAGAATCGACTCCCAGTGGGCGGTCATATCCGGACGCGTCGCCATTTCAGGCAGCGAATGGAACAGCGCCTTCCCGGCGTCGGTAGAGTGGATATAGCGCCCTTTTTTGGTTAAGAAGCCGCGCTTGAACAACAGTTCAATAATGCCGGCGCGGGTCGCCTCCGTACCGAGGCCGTCCGTTGCGCGCAGGATCTTCTTCAGGTCTTTATCCTGCACAAAGCGGGCGATGCCGGTCATCGCCGACAGCAGGGTCGCATCGGTAAAATGACGCGGCGGCTGGGTCTGCCGCTCCACCACTTCGCCTTTTTCGCACAGCAGTTCGTCATCCTTTGCCACCACCGGCAGCGGCATGCCGTCATTCTCTTCATCGCGCTCTTTATTGCCCAGCAGGGTTCGCCAGCCCGCTTCCGCCAGAAAACGCGCTTTGGCCACGAACTTGCCGTTGGCGATATCAAGATCGATCTGACATTTGCGGAACACCGCATCCGGGCAGAACTGCATCAGATACTGGCGGGCAATCAGGCCATAAACCTTCTCTTCGTTGTCGCTGAGCTTCACCTGTGAACTGCGGGCGGTCGGAATAATCGCGTGGTGGGCATCGACCTTTTTATCGTCCCAGCAGCGGTTGCGGATCTCCGGGTCCACCACCGGCTGCGGCAGCAGGTCAGGCGCATGTACGCTGATGGCGTTCAGCACCGCATGTCTTCCGGCAAAATGCTCTTCCGGCAGATAGCGGCTGTCCGAACGCGGATAGGTAATCAGCTTATGGGTTTCATACAGCTTCTGGCAAATATCCAGCACGTTCTGCGCGCTAAATCCGAAGCGCTTCGCGGCTTCAATCTGCAGCGCCGAGAGGGAAAACGGCAGCGGCGCTGGCTCGGAGTCCCGCTTGTCGTTATAAGCGGTCACCGTCGCCGGCTGGCCCTCAATGCGCTTGACCACATGTTCGGCAAGCGAACGATGCAGCAGCCGTCCCTCTTCATCCTGGTAGGGTTCACAGGCCTCGCTGGGGATCCAGGTGGCGACAAAACGCTCCTCCTTCGGGGTGACGATATGCGCCTTTACGTCGAAGAAGTCTTTGGCGACGAAGTTTTCAATTTCTTCATCGCGGCGTACCACCAGGCCAAGCACCGGAGTTTGCACGCGCCCGACCGAGAGCACCCCCTGATAACCCGCGTTACGGCCAAGGATAGTGTAAGCGCGGGTCATATTGATCCCGTACAGCCAGTCGGCGCGGGCGCGGGCAAGCGCCGAGACGCACAGCGGAACGAACTCGCTATTGGCGCGCAGGCGGTTAATCGCCCGCTCCACCGCCTGCGGGTTGAGATCGTTAATCAGGCAGCGCTGCACCTGCTGGCGCTTTTCCGGCGCCAGCTGCAGGTAGTCGAGCACCTCATCCACCAGCAGTTGACCTTCTCTGTCCGGGTCACCCGCGTGGATCACTTCCTGCGCATCGCCAAGCAAACGCTTAATCACGTTAAGCTGTTTGGTCACCGAGGGCTTGGGCTGGAGCTGCCACTTTTCCGGAACGATAGGCAGGTCGAGCAGATTCCAGCGCGCATAGCGCTCATCATAGACGTCCGGCTGAGCCTGCTCCAGCAGGTGGCCGATACACCAGGTGACCACCTGTCCGTTGCCGCATTCAATATAACCGTCGCCTTTGCGATGCGGTTTTGGCAGCACATCGGCAATGGCGCGGCCGAGACTCGGCTTTTCTGCAATAAACAGCCGCATGAAATCAACGAATCTCGATCATAGGGCGTCCGCCGCGGGCGGTCACCAGCTCGCCGATAGCGGTCAGCGTGATGCCATATTCAGCGGCTGCTGCCAGCACCTCGTCCTCGGCTTCCGGCGTTACCGCCAGCAGCAGGCCGCCGGAGGTTTGCGGATCGCACAGCAGATCGCGCCACTCAGGCGGCATTTCGCCCATCAGATGCCCGTAGCTGGCAAAGTTTCGCCCGGTTCCGCCCGGCACCGCACCGGCCGCAATATACTCTTCCACGCCCGGTAGTTTCGGGATACTGGCATAGGTGAGTTGCGCCTGTACGCCCGCGCCGCGGCACACTTCGCTCAGATGCCCCAGCAGTCCGAAGCCGGTGACGTCGGTCATCGCCTTCACGCCGTCAATGTTGGCGAACGCCGAGCCGACGAGGTTCATCTGGCACATGGTTTCCGTCGCCAGCCCCTGATGTTCCGGCTTCAGCAGCGACTTTTTCTCGGCAGTGGTCAGCACGCCGATACCCAGCGGTTTCGTGAGGTAGAGTTTGCATCCGGCCTGAGCGGTACTGTTTTTCTTCACCCGCTCGGTCGGAACCACGCCGGTCACCGCAAGACCGAAGATGGGTTCAGGCGCATCAATCGAGTGGCCCCCGGCCAGCGCGATCCCCGCCTGCTGGCAGGCAAAACGCCCGCCATCAACTACCTGACGGGCAATTTCCGGCGCCAGCGTATTGATGGGCCAGCCGAGGATAGCGATGGCCATTATCGGCTTGCCGCCCATAGCGAAAATATCGCTGATGGCGTTTGTCGCGGCAATGCGCCCAAAGTCGAACGGATTATCGACGATCGGCATAAAAAAGTCGGTAGTACTGACAATCGAGGTACCGTTGCCGAGATCGTAGACCGCGGCATCATCGCTGGTTTCATTCCCCACCAGCAGATTCGGGTCAATAAATTTGGCCTGGTCGCTCTGCAGGATGGTTTCCAGCACTTTAGGGGCAATTTTACATCCGCAACCGGCTCCGTGGCTGTATTGCGTTAAACGAATGGCTTGCTCGCTCATGGACATCTCCTGTCATTGCAATCCCGATATGGTAGCGCCCAAATGGCGGAGTGGTAAGTGCGACAGTCCGAAATCGCGTATGGTTGCTCATTAAGCAGACAAAAAACCGATTTTGCGATACGGGCCCGCTTTTTCGTCGTCATTTTACCCTTTACTAAAAAATGACAGAAATGTAACAACAAAAAATTCTGTTTTGTCTGGACATATAACAACGTAAGGAAGTTTTCATGAAAAAGCGTGTTCTCGCCCTTTGCCTGGCCAGTTTCTTCTCCATCAACGCTTTCGCCCTGGTTCCCGCCGGTAACGACGTCACCACCAAACCGGATCTCTACTACCTGACCAATGCGCAGGCTATCGACAGTCTCGCGCTGCTACCGCCGCCGCCGGAGGTGGGCAGTATCGCGTTTTTAAACGATCAGGCCATGTATGAGAAAGGACGCCTGCTGCGCGGCACCGAGCGCGGCAAACTGGCGGCGGAAGACGCAAACCTGAGCGGCGGCGGCGTCGCCAACGCCTTCTCGGGTGCCTTCGGCTCGCCCATTACCGCCAAAGATGCGCCCGAGCTGCACAAGCTGCTCACCAATATGATTGAAGATGCCGGCGACCTGGCGACGCGAGGAGCAAAGGAGAAGTACATGCGCATTCGCCCATTTGCGTTTTATGGCGTCGCCACCTGTAACACCAAGGAACAGGATACGCTGTCGAAAAACGGCTCCTACCCCTCCGGCCACACCTCTATCGGCTGGGCCACCGCTCTGGTGCTGGCTGAGATTAATCCCCAGCGGCAAAATGAAATCCTTAAGCGCGGCTTTGAGCTCGGCGAGAGCCGGGTGATCTGCGGCTATCACTGGCAGAGCGACGTAGATGCGGCGCGTATCGTCGGTTCGGCGGTCGTCGCCACGCTGCATACCAATCCGGCCTTCCAGCAGCAGCTGCAGAAAGCGAAAGAGGAGTTCGCGAAAAGGCAGAAGTAAAGTCGTCGCCGTTAAAAACCCGTAAGCGGCGCCTGAAACGCCTGGACTACGGGTTCCCAGCCGTTCGCGGTTTGATAGCCCGGACAGGTGCGCCAGCACCGCCTACGGGAAAGGCGTCAAGTCTGATACACCAGCGCTGCATCCACCCGGCTCTCGCTGCGCTTAGCCGGGCTCCCCCCCTAGGCGGCGGTGAGCCGGGACCGCCCGGCATGATGAGAACGGACTCAGAAGCGCGTCACGAACGGCGCGGTATCCGGCAAAGCGATGGTTGTTGACGCTTTGAGCTGCGGGGTCCCCAGATAGAGAAATCCCACTATTTTATCCTGTTCGCGGCAGGCAAATCCTTCGCGTACAACCGGGCTTTCGGTTAACGCGCCGCTGCGCCAGATGCCGTTAAACCCCTGCGCCACAGCAGCCATCTGCATGGCCATCACCGCGCAGCCCGCCGACATCTCCTGCTCCCATTTGGGTACTTTTGGATGATCTTCACAGCGCGCCACCACCGCAATGATCAGCGGCGCGCGAAACGGCGCGCTGCGGGCTTTTTCAATCGCTTTTTCATCTCCACCTGCCGCCACCGCGCCTTTTTCCAGCAGCTGGCTGAAGCGCTCGCGCCCTTCATCGGCAATAATGAAGAAGCGCCACGGCTGTAGCGTCCCGTGGTCCGGCGCGCGCAGGCCAGCGCGCAGGATGTTTTCCAGCTGTTCGCCCGCCGGAGCCGGGTCGGTCAGACGTGAAGCGCTGCGGCGATTAACCAGTAGTTCGAGAGCATCCATCTGTATAACTCCTGTGATGTGATTTTTCACAAAATTAACATGAGCAAGGATTTTGTTACAGCCCAACGGGTGATTCCTGCTGACAACCGACGGCACTCTCATTAGGATAGCCAGACGCGGCAGCCCCTGCGGCTTGCCCTATTTTGATAATGGTTAGGGAGAATACATGCGAACTCTTTGGCGACTGCTCGCCGGAATCTTTAAATGGACATGGCGAGTGCTCAACTTCATTCGCCAGCTCGCACTGAACGTGGTTTTCCTTGTGCTGGTGCTGGCCTGCGTCGGTATCTGGGCCCAGTTCAGCAGTAACACAACAGAGCATACCACTCGCGGCGCGCTGCTGATGGATATTACCGGCGTGGTGGTCGATAAACCTTCGGCCAGCAGCAAACTTGGGGTCATTGGCCGTCAACTGTTTGGCGCCAGCTCGGATCGCCTACAGGAAAACTCGCTGTTTGATATTGTGCAGACAATTCGCCAGGCGAAAGACGACCGCAATATCACCGGCATCGTGCTGGATCTGAAAAACTTTGCCGGCGGCGATCAGCCATCGATGCAGTACATCGGTAAAGCGCTGCGCGAATTCCGCGATAGCGGCAAACCGGTCTACGCCATTGGCAGCAGCTACAGCCAGGGGCAGTATTATCTGGCCAGCTTCGCCAATAAAATCTGGCTTTCGCCGCAGGGCGAAGTGGATCTGCATGGTTTCGCGACCAACGGCCTGTACTACAAATCGCTGCTCGACAAACTCAAAGTATCGACCCACGTTTTCCGCGTCGGCACTTATAAATCAGCGGTAGAGCCGTTTATCCGCGATGATATGTCCCCGGCAGCGCGCGAGGCGGATAGCCGTTGGATTGGCGAACTGTGGCAAAACTACCTCAACACCATCGCCGCCAACCGCCAGATCTCCGCACAGCAGCTGTTCCCTGGCGCTCAGAGGGTCCTCGACGGTCTGCGTAAAGTTGATGGCGACACCGCCAGGTACGCGCTGGATAACAAGCTGGTTGACGAGCTTGGCACCTCTACCGAAGTGGAGAAAGCGCTGACTAAGCAGTTTGGCTGGAGCAAAGCGGATAATAACTACAGCGCGATCAGCTACTACGACTACACCGTGAAAACGCCTGCCGATAAAGGCTCCGCGATAGCGGTTATCTTTGCTAACGGCGCGATTATGGATGGCGAGGAAACGCCGGGTAACGTCGGCGGCGACACTACCGCTGCGCAGATCCGCGATGCCCGCCTCGATCCGAAAGTGAAAGCTATCGTACTGCGGGTAAACAGCCCTGGCGGCAGCGTCAGCGCCTCGGAGGTGATTCGCGAAGAGCTGGCGGCGGCAAAAGCGGCCGGCAAACCGGTGGTGGTATCGATGGGCGGCATGGCGGCCTCCGGCGGCTACTGGATCTCCACCCCGGCGGATTATATCGTCGCGAACCCCAGCACCCTGACCGGTTCTATCGGTATCTTTGGGGTAATTAACACCGTCGAAAATACGCTCGGCTCGATTGGCGTTCATACCGATGGCGTGGCCACCTCTCCGCTGGCCGATGTCTCCACCACTAAAGCGCTTCCGCCGGAAGTACAACAGCTGATGCAGCTCAGCATCGAAAACGGCTATAAGCGCTTTATCACCCTGGTGGCGAACGCGCGTAAGAGCACGCCGGAAAAAATCGACCAAATCGCCCAGGGCCACGTCTGGACCGGTGAAGATGCGAAAGCAAACGGTCTGGTCGACAGCCTTGGCGACTTTGACGACGCGGTGGCAAAAGCCGCAGAGCTGGCGAAGCTGAAAGAGTGGCATATCAATTATTATCAGGAAGAGCCGACCTTCTTCTCGATGGTGGTCGATAGCCTGACCGGTTCCGTTCGCGCGGCGCTGCCGGCGGCGGTTCAGGCTTATTTGCCTGCGCCGGTGGCCGCTGCGGCTAATGCAGTGAAAAACGAAAGCGACAAGCTGGCGGCCTTTAATGATCCGCAGAATCGCTACGCCTTCTGCTTGACCTGCGCCAACATTCGTTAATCCCACGCCGCCCCATTCCACGGGGCGGCATTTTTCACTTCATCCTTCCCGCCGCCTCTTTCCTGGCTACGCGCAGCAACGCTGGCCCCATAGTCACTATGCTCCCATAGATTTCATTGCTTGCCGCCTCGATGCAGCGTAAATGTTTTTGTGTCAGGCAAGCCATGCAATACACGAAAGCAGCCGACGCCCCTGCAACTTGCGGCGTGACGGGTATATACTGCGCCTGTCTACGTTTAACCTAAGCGATGCTATGCAGAAGAAATCTATCTACGTTGCCTATACTGGCGGCACCATTGGTATGCAGCGTTCTGAACACGGCTACATTCCCGTTTCCGGCCATCTCCAGCGCCAGCTGGCTTTGATGCCCGAGTTTCACCGTCCGGAGATGCCGGACTTCACCATTCATGAATATGCTCCGCTGATGGACTCCTCCGATATGACGCCGGAAGACTGGCAGCATATCGCCGAGGATATTCGCGATCGTTATGACCAGTACGACGGTTTCGTGATCCTGCACGGTACGGATACCATGGCGTTTACCGCTTCGGCGCTCTCCTTCATGCTGGAGAATCTGGGGAAACCGGTCATTGTGACAGGGTCACAAATTCCGCTCGCTGAGCTACGCTCCGACGGGCAGATTAATCTCCTCAATGCCCT
The DNA here is from genome assembly GCF_040065315.1 of Klebsiella sp. CN_Kp100. Taxonomy (NCBI): domain Bacteria; kingdom Pseudomonadati; phylum Pseudomonadota; class Gammaproteobacteria; order Enterobacterales; family Enterobacteriaceae; genus Klebsiella; species Klebsiella sp. CN_Kp100. The sequence continues at coordinate 61,561 of NZ_JBEAIJ010000050.1, read as the reverse complement.
GTACGTCGCCGCCAACTATCCGATTAACGAAGTGTCGTTGTTCTTCAACAACCGTCTCTACCGCGGCAACCGTACAACAAAGGCCCACGCCGACGGATTTAACGCCTTCGCTTCGCCAAACCTGGCGCCGCTGCTGGAAGCCGGGATCCATATTCGCCGTCTCGGCACCCCACCCGCACCGCACGGCAGCGGTGAGCTGGTGGTTCACCCTATCACGCCGCAGCCGATTGGCGTGGTGACCATTTATCCCGGCATTTCCGCCGACGTCGTGCGCAATTTCCTGCGCCAGCCGGTCAAAGCGCTGATCCTGCGCTCATATGGCGTCGGTAACGCGCCGCAGAACGGCGAATTTATTCAGGTCCTGGCTGAAGCCAGCCAGCGCGGTATCGTGGTGATTAACCTGACCCAGTGTATGTCCGGCAAGGTGAATATGGGCGGTTACGCCACCGGTAACGCGCTGGCTCAGGCCGGGGTGATTAGCGGTTTTGATATGACCGTCGAAGCCACGCTGACCAAGCTACACTATTTATTGAGTCAGGATCTGGACGTTGCGGCTATCCGTCGCGCAATGCAGGAGAACCTGCGCGGCGAACTGACCCCCGATGAGTAAGGAGAAACACATGACCCAGCGCGCGCTGCTTCTGGTCGATTTACAAAATGATTTCTGCGCCGGTGGCGCACTTGCGGTCCCGCAGGGCGATAGTACGGTTGACGTCGCCAACCTGCTTATCGACTGGAGCCTGACGCGGGGCGAAACGGTGGTAGCCAGCCAGGACTGGCATCCGGCGAATCACGGCAGCTTTGCCAGCCAGCATCAGGTTGAACCCTATACCCAGGGCGAGCTCGACGGCCTGGCGCAAACTTTCTGGCCGGATCACTGCGTGCAAAACAGCGAAGGCGCGGCTCTGCATCCGCTGCTCAAACAGCAGCATATCGCTGCCGTCTTCCACAAAGGCGAAAATCCGGCCATAGATAGCTACAGCGCCTTTTTCGACAACGGCCACCGACAGAAAACGCAGCTTGATGCGTGGCTGCGCGAGCGCGATATTCGCGAACTCGCGGTGCTGGGTCTGGCCACCGACTACTGCGTCAAGTTTACCGTGCTCGACGCTCTCAATCTGGGCTACAACGTCAACGTCATTACCGACGGCTGCCGCGGGGTGAATATTCAGCCGCACGACAGCAATCAGGCATTTATGGAGATGGCCGCCGCGGGCGCCACCCTCTATACCCTGGACGACTGGCTGGAAACCCACGCATAACCGGTGCCGACAGGCATTTTCCCTGTCGGCGCATTTCTCAGGCCAGCGTTGAAATCTCCTCCAGCGATATCTTGCGCGTTTCGATGCCAAAGCAGAACAGGATCAGCGCACAGAGTACCAGCATCACCCCGAGCACCATAAAAACCGTAATCGCGCCGTAGCGGGTCAGCAGGACAGCGACGCCGTAGGGAGTAAAGACGGCGACAATTCGCCCTACCGCGTTGACAAAGCCTGAACCGCGCAGCCGGAGATGCGTTGGCCACAGCTCCGGCACGTACACCGCCGAGGCAAAGCAGACGTACATATACAGGAAAAAGATCATCACCAGGCCATAGCTTAAGATGGCCCACTCTGCGGTTTGAATCGAATAGAAGTAGCCGAGCACCGCAATAATAATCAGCAGCGATGAGCCAAATAACCGCCGCGGAAAACGGTCGATAATCAGCGCGGCGATAAATATTCCCACCGGCGCGCCAATCATAATAATCGCGGTCATCAAGATTGACTTCGTCACGTCGATGCCCGAATTGACGAAAATTGTCGGGATCCACACCGTAATGGTATAGAGCGAAATATTCATGGCGATTAGCACGGTGATTGCCACCAGCGTGCGCCGCAGCATCTGGCCTTTAAACAGCAGCCAGAAAGAGCCGCTTTCCACACACACATCCGCCGTTTGATCCGCGCTTTGCCAGGCCGGTAAGGTAATATTTTTCTCTCTCTCGATTTGCGACTCTACCTGCTGGAGATGCTTTTCAGCGGCGCTGCGCTGCCCTTTTCCGGCCAGCCAGCGGGGAGATTCAATAAAGTATCTTCCCGACAGATACCAGGCCAGCAGCATGGCTCCTCCACCGAACAGAAACATCATCCGCCAGCTTAAAAAAGCTATCACCACGACGCCAATTGCCGCCGATAGCATAGGCGACCAGTTGCCGACAAAGGAGAGCCGAGCGGACCATTTTCCACGTACCGCGGGCGGAATAAATTCGGTAAAGGAGGCATAGCCCACCATAATCAGCGCCCCCATTCCGCAGCCCATCAGACAGCGAAAAAAGATAAGCCAGTACATGTTGGGCACAAAGGTTGCCGCACAGGCAGAGACCCCGACGATCAGTAAATTCAGGCGAAATGCTTTACGTCGCCCGAGATAATCGCCTATAAAACCTCCGGTCAACGAACCAATAAAGTAGCCAAACATCAGCGCCGAGGTAAATGCGGCGTTGAGATAGTTATTTGACCAGCCATTGCTGACTAACTTTGCCAGCACCACGTTGCCGGAATAGCTGAGAAAACCGGTGATTAATAAACTAAAACTAATAATGCCAAAAATACGAAAATGAAATCGCGATAAAGGTAAGCGGTCTAATCTTACGCCGATAGGGTCACATTGTTCCATCTGGATGCCTCAAATTCAGCTAAAATATAAAGTATGGCCATCGCGGCAGAATCATTTTTGCCGCGCCAGCCATCATCATTAAATTTTTATGGCATTATCCAGGTGCAAATTAAAATAATATCGATACAGCCAATCTTAATGTTAATAAACAAGTTGAATATTATTTTCTTTACAAAATGCAATCCACTGTGCACCCGGCGCCTTATTGGTGATAAGGTAATTAATATGGCTAAAATCCACGAGCTGGACGAATGCTTTGCGATCGAATTTTGAATGATCGACCAGCAAAGCGACTTCGGTCGCCTGGCGGATCATGGTTTTCTTAATTTCCGCTTCCGCTTCGTTAGAGTCCAGCGCCCCGCTCTGCATATCCAGCCCTTTGCAGCTCATCACCATAATATCAACATGATAGCGGCTAATAATTTCCTTAGTGATCCTTCCCTGCAGCGACAGCGTATTCTTATTGAGCTCGCCGCCGGTAGATACCACGTTGATTTCAGACTGTGCCAGCTCATGAAAGGCTTCCGCCGAGTTGGTTAACAGCGTGAGATCGTTTCTCTCTTTCAACAGCTTTAATAACTCCATCGCGGTACTGCTGGAGTCGGCAGCCATGGTGGTTTTATTCTTTATAAACGGTAATGCATTGCGGGCAATGATCTGCTTCTCTTCTAAAAAAGATTTAGCGCGTTTATAAAAATGAATATTGTCAGCTAAAGCATTGGTATTTAATACAGCGCCGCCGTACGTGCGGGTCAAATAACCTTCATCTTCGAGCTTTTCTAGATCGCGACGGATGGTTTCCTCAGTGACCTGAAAAATTGCGCTTAAATTAGAAACCGCTACTTTCTTATCATTAGCCACCATTTGCTTTATGGCCTGAATCCTGTCTTTTGCCGCCACGATGACACCTCTGTTTCCTGCAAAGTCATAATAAGATTCTAGTATCGCACAGGCTATGTTTATTTTCAAAAGAACCTGTCTGAATCACAGATTTAATACTCTTTTACACAGAAACAGAGGTCCGCGTCTTCTCTCTTATTTAGGATCCAGCGCTTCCGCCATTCGCCTCATCAATAATGAATCATCATCAGTCAGAGCGATGTTCAGCGCATCGACATTCTCGCGTACCTGCTCGGGCGCCGTAGCGCCGCTCAGCAGGGTAATGAGATCGCTTTGCTTTAATATCCACGCCAGCGCCAGCGCGGGGATGGTACAGCGATATTTTTCGCATAGCGGCTGCCATTGCTCAAGCATATCAATCACGCGCAGCATATTTTCCCGCTGGAACCAGACCTTATTGGCCCGCGCACCGCCGGGAATATAATCACGGCCGATAGTCCCGGTCAGTAGCCCCTGCTCAAGCGGCGAGTAGACCTGCACTACAATGCCGTTCTGTTGACAGAGCGGCAGTAGCTCGGCCTCCAGCGCCCGGTCAAGAATGCTGTACTTGGCCTGCACGATATCCAGCTCACCGTGCTTGAGGTACTCTCTGATATGCCCGGCATCTACGTTCGCCGCGCCGATAGAGCGAATTTTCCCCTCTTTCTTAAGCGCGTTCAGCGTGGCTACGGTCTCCGCAATTGGCGTAAAGCAGGGCTCTACCGACTGCCAGTGGGTCATATAGATATCAATAGTATCGATGCCCAGCCTTTGCAGGCTGGCCTCCACCTCTTCGCGAATCGACTCGGGCGTCAGGTTTTTATACAGCTGGCGATCGCCCACCTTATTAAACAGGCTGCCCGTGCGCTCCCAGACGATACCGCATTTGGTTTCGACAACGACCTCGCGGCGCGGCAGCTGTTTAAGCGCCTGGCCAACAATCACTTCGCTGTTGCCAAAGTTGTAGCCTGGCGCGGTATCAATCAGATTGATCCCGCAGCGATGCGCCTCAACAATGGTGTCGAGACATATCTGCAGATCGAGATCGCCGTTCCACGCCGGGCCGCCGCCAATGGCCCATGTGCCTAATCCCATTCGGGAAAGCGTGATATCCGTACTGCCTAAAGAAATCATTTTCATCTGCTGCTATTACCCTCCATATTCGTCGAGAAGTTGTTCAACCAGCGTTCTGTTCTTCACGCCCGTCGTGGCGCCTACGCTCAGCACCGAGATCGCCGCCGTGGCGTTAGCAAACAACGCGCACTCGCGCAGCGGTTTGCCTTCAAGCAGCGCGGAGATAAATCCCGAGGCAAAATTATCCCCTGCGCCAATGGTGTCGATGGCGGTAATGCCTGAAACCGCCGGCACTTCCAGCTTCATATCGGCACGCTTAATAAAGCAGCCTCGCTTGCCGGTCTTAATAACCACCGTTTTTACCCCGCAGTTCAGGAAGCTATCGGCGATCTCATCCAGCGTCTCTTTGCCGGTGAGCAGTTTTGCCTCGGCATAATTGGGAAACAGATAATCGACGTAGCTCAGCGCCTGGCGAATATCGTTCAGAGTTTCGTTAAGCCGCGGCTTAATCATATCGGCGCAAATAATTAATCCGTGTGCTTTGGCCTGAGTGAATATCTCCGTTAACGCTTTACCATCGAGCAGCGGGCTATTAAAAATGCTCGCCAGCGACAGCAGTTTTGCCTGAGAAAAGCGGCCAAAGTCCACATCGTTAATATTCAGCTTCCACAGACTACCATTGCGGTTAGTCACAAAAGTACGCTCGCCATCGGCGGTGACCAGCCCCACATTAATGGAGGTATCGATTTCGCCATCCTGCTTCAGGCTGTGGATATCAATATTCTCCCGGCGACAGTGTGCAAGAATAAAATGTCCCGCCGCGTCGTCCCCTACCCGACTCATTAATGCCGTTCGATGACCGAGTCGGGAAATAATGGTTGCCTCGTTAATTGCGTCCCCCCCGGTGGTCATGGCGATGCGTTCTAAGGGATATGAGTCAACATCAAAGATATTTTTGCTCACCGGCTGCAGGGGAATATCAACAATGGCCGCGCCTATACAAATAACCTCGATATTATCCATGTTGTCATTCCGCTTTACCGTCAGAGCCAAACAGTTTGATTTTCTCCAGCGCGCGCGTTTTGACCGCTTTGCGCACTTCGCGCTCAACGTGCAGGAACGGTTGATTCTGGTTCTCCTGCACTGCCGCCATCGCCGCCTGGCACAGTTCGGTATGAATGTTAATTTTGGAAATACCCAGCGAAATAGCCTGCTTAATATCCGCGTCGCTAATGCCGGATGCGCCGTGCAGTACCAGCGGAACGGATACCGCCTCGCGCACGCGTTTCACCACCTCAAAGTTGAGTTTCGGCTCTGAGGTATAGACCCCGTGCTGGTTACCAATCGCTACCGCCAGGGAATCGCAGCCGGTGCGCTCGACGAATTCCGCCGCTTGATCCGGATCGGTATAGTGATAGCCCGCCAGCGCTTCTTCGTAGACCGTTTCATTGCCCACGTGTCCCAGCTCCGCTTCGATCGGAATGCCCAGCGGGTGGAAGAAGTCCACCGCTTCTTTGGTCAGACGAATATTCTCTTCGAAATCAAAGGCGGAAGCGTCGCGCATCAGGGAGTTCATGCCATGGGCCCACGCATTGTGGATAATTTCCATGCTGCGTCCGTGGTCCCAGTGCGCAATCACCGGTACCGAGGCCTTTTTGGCCATTGAAACCATCATATGCGAAAAATCTTCAAACGAGGTATTGCCCACAAATCCAGTGCCGAAAGAGATAATCACCGGCGATGTTGACTCTTCCGCGGCATCGATAACGCCCATCAGCATTTCGGCATTCCACACGTTAAAGTGGGCAATGGCATAATGTTTATTTAGCGCATCATTTTCCCAATATTTAATATCAGCCAGCATAGTTGTTTCTCCCTTTTTAATAAATTAATGGTTAACTCTAATAACGCCTTTAATCATCTCGCGTTTGTTATTAACAGATTCCTCAAACGCGCGCTGAACATCCTCGTAGTCGTAAATGTGCGTCACCATCGACTTCACATCGAAACGGCCGGAGGAGATAGCTTCAATAGTCACCGGGTAGCGGTTGGCATAGCGGAAAACGGTCTGAATCGATACTTCGCGGTTAATTTTCAGGAAGTTAATTGCCGAATCCCCGGGGACCGTACCGACGATCATGATTTTCCCTCCACGCATGACCAGATACGGTGCCTGCTTAACGGTGATGGCCGAACCGGCGGTTTCGAATACGATATCAGCCCCCATGTCGCCGGATAACTGCTGGCAGCGCGCGACGGTGTCCTCTTTTGCGCCGTTGATAACGACTTTGGCCCCGAGCTGTTCGGCCATGGCCAGGCGTTTTTCCAGCACATCAACCACCGTGATATCAGTAGCCCCCAGGCAAAGGCATGCCTGCAGGGTCATTAAACCAATACAGCCTGCGCCAAGAATGACGATTTTCTTGCCAGGCTTGACGTCCGCCAGCATTGCGGCATGCATGCCGACCGCCGCAGGCTCCACCAGCGCGCCTTCCATCGTGTCCATATTGTCGGGCAGCTTATAGGTGAAGCTCTCCGGATGGCACAGGTAGTGGGTTAACGCGCCGCGATAATTTGGCTGCGTGGCCATGAAATCAACGTCAGGACAGATATTGTATTTCCCCTCCAGACAGTAGCGGCAGTGGCCGCACGGCACCCCGGGTTCAATATTCACCCGGTCGCCGGGTTTAAATTTGCTCACGCGGTTTCCCACCGCGACCACCGTACCGGCGCATTCGTGCCCCAGACCAATTTCCTGATTGGGATCTTTCGGCGGAATAAAGGGACCTGATTCGAAACCGTGAACATCTGAACCGCAAATACCAACGTATTCAATTTTGATCAGCACTTCATGTTCTTTGGGTACCGGAATATCAGCAGCGATGATTTTCATCATACCCGGCGTTTTTAAAATCGCTTTTGAATTATTCATTTTATTTTCCGTCAATATTATTTGCTGGTAACGGCATCAATACCGAGACTTTCGACAGAGACGCCTTTAGTTTCAATTCCGATTGTGGCGATAGCGACCGCAACAATAATGGAGACGGCCCCCAGCAGCACAAATACCCCGGTTACGCCATAGCCGTTAAGTAATACCGCCACCGCATAGGGCGCGGCGATACCGCTGATGCGCCCCACCGCGTTCGCCAGGCCTGAACCACGAAGCTTCGCTTCGGTCGGCCATATTTCCGGCACATAGACCGCTGAGGCGTAGCAAACGTACATATAGACAAACGTAATCAGGAAGAAGCCAATTAATGTGATGAGCAGCATACTGGTTTGCAGAGAATAGATATATCCCAGCACGGCGATTAATACCAATAAGCCCACACCCATAGTTTTCCGCGGTATTTTATCCATCACCAGCATGGCGATGAAAATGCCAAACGGCGCGCCGAACATACTCATGGTGTTTAAAACAATGGAGTCTTTCAGATTAATGCCCTGGGTCATAAATATCGTCGGCAGCCAGTTAATTAAGGTATACTGGACGACATTCATGGCAATCAGGACGAAGGAGCCTAAAATAACCCGCTTGAGTAATACGCCGGTTAATAAGGCTGAATAAGGAACCGCGCGCGGCGCTTTACCATCATCTTCTATTACCACTGGCGGCAATGGCTTACCGGTTTGCTGCACGACCCTCTCTTCAATGGCCCGCATCACCTTTTCCGCTTCCGCGTAACGTCCGCGAGACTCCAGCCAGCGTGGCGATTCAGGGAAACTGCGCCAGGCAATAACGGTAGCAATTAGCGACAGCACCGCCGGGATCAGCAGCTGTACGCGCCAGTTCCATTCCGCGCTGATTAACGGCGTTAATCCCATCGCAATCAGCGAACAGAGCGGATAAGACCAGTTGCCGATAAACGAGACCCGACTGGACCAGGTGCCGCGATTTCTGCCGGGCATATATTCGGTGAATCCGGCAAATAAGGTCACCAGCAGCGCGCCTAACCCTACCCCCATGATAAAACGACAGGCAATCAGAAAGATCATATTCGGCGAAAACGCCCCAATGACCATGGCAATAATATGAATCGCTTCATACAGGATGAACGCATTTTTACGCCCGATCTTATCGCCGATAATGCCGCCACCGAGCGCGCCAAGAAACATTCCCGCCGTGGTAATGGCAGAAAACGTAGCGGTCGTGGAATTATCGGTCCAGCCCAGGTCTTTTAGCTGCGCGAGTATTAACCCGCCTACGGCATTACTCCAGCAGACAAGTAATCCGAAAGCGACCATGGCAAACATTGAAGCGTGCCAGCGGCAGTCGGGCAGGCGATCGAGCCTGGCGCCGCAGTGCGGTTTTGCTATCTGTTCCATCCGGGAACCTTCCTTTAATAAATGAATTATTCATCAAAGTCGTAAGTCATGATGACCTTAATCGCGGTTTTATCGACCATGGCATCAAAACCTTCGCGCCACTGCGACAGGCCAATGCGATGAGTAATCATTGGTTTGACTTTGATCGCGCCGCTGGCGAGCAGTCGAATGGCGTTGCGCCAGGAGGTGGAGTCGTAAGCCATATGGCCGATGATGCTTTTGTTCCAGGCAGTGATGTCGTTGATGGAGAAGTCCAGCGGTTTGAAGCCCATCCCCACGCGGACCACTTCACCGTTGGGGCGCAGCATTTCGATAGACTGTTTGAGGGCAATGTTGGCGCCTGAACATTCGATAACCAGACCGAGATTATCTTTGCCGCAAATTTCCTGACAGCGCGCAACTACATCTTCGCTCGAACCGTTGACCACCGCCGTCGCGCCCAACGCTTTAGCGATGGGGAAACGCACCGCGACGTCCTCTTCCAGCCCGACCATCACGATATTGACGGCCCCCATGATGCGCGCCATCTGTACGGCAAAGAGCCCTAGCGGACCGGTACCGAAGACCACCACGTCCTGACCGGGGAGAAATTGGGATTGTTGAGCGATAGATTTATAGGCGTTACAGATAGGATCCAGCACCGCCGCTTCTTCGTAATCAACGCCCGGCGGGATTTCCCACAGCGCGTGGCGATGAATTTTGAGGATCTCCCCCGGCACCAGGCAGTATTTCGAAAATCCGCCGCCCCAGGTATTGTTATCAAGACCTAAATTAACTTTTTCTGTACAACACAGAAAATCACCTTGTTCGCAGGCCGGACACACGCCGCAGACGTGCCCGCTATTATCAGAAACCACCCGCTGGCCCACTTTCCAGTCCTTAACCTTTTCGCCGACCCGGACGATTTCACCGGCAAATTCGTGGCCGCGAATGGAGTTGAATTGGTCGGATCCGCTATCGACGTTGTAGTGCTTCATATCCGCGCCGCAAATGGCTGCCGCCTTGATTTCAATCACGACATCATCCGGACCGCAGACCGGTTCCGGAACATCAATCATCTTATAGCCGCCAAAGGCCTTACCAAATCTTGCCAGTGCTTTCATTGCGTCTTCCTTTGTTTGTGGTTTTGCATCAGTGGGAGCAATACTTAACCACGAAATCTTTAAGGTCAACATTAAATCTTTAAAACACAGATATTGATCTGCATTTCACAACTTAGATCACAAATACGGCAAAATGGATGGCGGGGAGAGATGTGAAGGAAAGCTTATGGCGTTGGCATGGCGCGGCTTCGCTGATGCAGCGTGAACCCCTTCGCAGTTTTGCGCAATGGAAGATGCTAGCCTGCACGAGCTGTTTTTTCGCCACGCCATTTCCGTGGCGTGTTTGTTTTACTAAGTCACTTTTCTGTCAAAGAGGATTTGCTATGAAACTTTTGCCTTTACTGGCAGCTTTACCCCTGCTCTGCGCGAGCGTCGTTTCTGCTAATACCCTGATGTCCGTCGGCTACTTTAACGGCGGCGGCGACGTCACTGCCGGACCTGGCGGCAATATCGATAAACTTGACGTCCGGCAGATTACCCATCTCAACTACTCGTTTGGTCTGATCTATAACGACGAAAAAGGTGAAACCAACGCGGCCCTGAAAGACCCCGGCAGGCTGCATCAAATCTGGCTGTCGCCAAAAGTGCAGGCTGATTTGCAGAAAATCCCGCATCTGCGCCAGCAGAATCCGAACCTGAAAGTTTTGCTTTCCGTCGGCGGCTGGGGAGCGCGCGGATTCTCCGGCGCGGCGGCGACAAAAGAAACCCGAGCGCTGTTTATTCAGTCGGCGCAGGAGATCATTGAAAAATATGGTCTTGATGGTATCGATCTGGACTGGGAGTATCCGGTCAACGGCGCATGGGGACTGGTCGACAGCCAACCGGCCGATCGCGATAATTTTACCGCCCTGCTGAAAGAGCTGCGCGCGGCGGTGGGCAATAAAAAACTGGTGACCATCGCCGTGGGCGCTAACGCGGAGAGTCCGAAGAGCTGGGTGGATGTCAAAGCGATAGCCCCCTCGCTAGACTACATCAACCTGATGACCTACGACATGGCTTACGGCACCCAGTACTTCAATTCCAACCTGTACGACTCCTCTCAATGGCCGACGGTCGCAGAAGCCGATAAGTACAGCGCTGATTTCGTGGTCAACAACTATCTTGCGGCGGGTTTGAAGCCCAGCCAGATGAACCTGGGGATTGGTTTCTATGGGCGGGTACCGAAACGCGCCGTCGAGCCGGGCATTGACTGGAGCAAACCGGATGCGCAGAAAAATCCGGCAACGCAGCCTTATTTTGAGCCGCAGCAGGTCGAGCTGTTCAAAACGCTAGGCGTCGATCTGTCAAAAGATACCTACGTGAAATATAACGATATCGTGGCGAAGTTCATCAACGATCCGCAGAAGCGCTTTACTCAGCATTGGGATGATGAAGCGAAAGTGCCGTGGCTGTCGGTAACTTCTTCCGACGGTAAAGCGCTCTTTGCCCTCTCCTACGAGAACCCGCGCTCGGTGGCGATCAAAGCCGACTATATCAAGAGCAAAGGACTGGGAGGCGCGATGTTTTGGGAGTACGGCGCCGATGATCAAAACCAGCTAGCGAAACAGCTGGCCGAATCCCTGGGGATCAAACGCTGATCTGCGCGATGTCACCGCCTGCACAATAGGTTATGATAAGCACATTCCGCTGCGCCAGCTCCGGCGCAGCTTTTCATTTGCAACAGAAGGCATGGGTATTATGGCTTATATCCCGAAAAACTACGCCCGTCTGGAAGTCGGATATCGCGAAAAAGCGCTGAAGCTCTTCCCCTGGGTCTGCGGACGCTGCTCGCGTGAGTTTGTCTATTCGAATCTGCGTGAACTGACGGTACATCATATCGACCACGACCACTCCAATAACCCGGAAGATGGTAGCAACTGGGAGATGCTGTGCCTCTACTGCCACGATCATGAACACTCAAAATACACCGAGGCCGATCAGTATGGTTCAACGGTGGTGGCCGGCGAAGATGCGCAGAAAAGCGTCGGCGAAGCGAAATATAACCCTTTCGCCGATCTAAAAGCGATGATGAACAAGAAATAACGCTCAGCTGACGCTAAGCCCGGCGTTCAATTGGCCGGGCCGTTCAGGCTCAGGATTTAAACGTCGCGATAGGTTGCGGCGAAATACCGAAGTCCACTTTCAACTGCTGTTTACTCTTCATCACCATCTGTCCGTTGGTGTCGATGGTCATATGCTGCGCGTCAACGTTATATCGGGCCTGCCAGAGCATCACCAGCTGCAGACAGTTCTCTTTCTGCTCGGCTGTTAACGCCACGCCGTCGGGCCATTTTCCCAGCTCCACCGCCGTCGCCAGACGCTGATACACCTCCGGCGTCATGCCGTCGATAATCCGTTCAATTTCCATCGTTCTCCCGCCCCGTGTTGGAATAATTTGCTGAATCGTTTTTTCAACCCTTGGTTTGCTCACCATTTTCATCATTGGTGAAGCTTAAAGAGGCCGAATTAACACAAAAACGCTCACCGGTAGGCTGCGGGCCATCCGGGAAGACGTGTCCAAGGTGAGCATCGCAGTTTCCGCAGCGAATTTCCGTGCGCTGCATACCGTGGGAGTAATCGTTAAGATAGCGAATAGCATCATCGCTTACCGGCTCATAAAAGCTCGGCCAACCGCAGCCTGAATCATACTTGGATTGCGAGTTAAACAGCGGCGCGTCGCATACCAGGCAGTGGTAGACGCCATCGCGTTTGTTGTGGAGTAGCCGCCCGGTGAACGGCGGTTCAGTACCGTGATTCTGCGTCACGTAAAACTGCATCTCGCTCAAATTTTTTTTGAGCTCGTCCGAAGAGGGTTTATTCGACATTGGCTTGCTTCTCGCTGTGAAAGGACAACTTTTTCGGCTTAATTCTAACAAAATATTAACAATGAAGCGTGCACTTTTGTTCTAAACTTAGGCGACGCCAAAAGGCAGCCACACAATTGTGATGAATATCACATTTTTATCTCAAATGACCTTTAAAATTCCGGGCGCAGCCCCCATATGGAATTGGGCTCAAAGGGAAAGTGGGATAAATCAACCGCGCAAAGGCATGCTCCGGATTGATTTGTCGCAATGATTGACACGATTCCGCTTGACGCTGCGTAAGGTTTTTGTAATTTTACAGGCAACCTTTTATTCACTAACAAATAGCTGGTGGAATATATGACTATCAAAGTAGGTATCAACGGTTTTGGCCGTATCGGTCGCATTGTTTTCCGTGCTGCTCAGGAACGTTCTGACATCGAGATCGTTGCAATCAACGACCTGTTAGACGCTGACTACATGGCTTACATGCTGAAGTATGACTCCACTCACGGCCGTTTCAACGGTACCGTTGAAGTGAAAGACGGTCATCTGATCGTTAACGGTAAAAAAATCCGTGTTACCGCTGAGCGTGACCCGGCTAACCTGAAGTGGGACGAAGTGGGTGTTGACGTTGTTGCTGAAGCAACCGGTATCTTCCTGACCGACGAAACCGCTCGTAAGCACATCACCGCTGGCGCGAAAAAAGTCGTTCTGACTGGCCCGTCCAAAGACAACACTCCGATGTTTGTTAAAGGTGCTAACTTTGACAAATACGAAGGCCAGGACATCGTTTCCAACGCTTCCTGCACCACCAACTGCCTGGCTCCGCTGGCAAAAGTTATCAACGACAACTTCGGCATCATCGAAGGTCTGATGACTACTGTTCACGCCACTACCGCTACTCAGAAAACCGTTGATGGCCCGTCTCATAAAGACTGGCGCGGCGGCCGCGGCGCAGCTCAGAACATCATCCCGTCCTCTACCGGCGCTGCTAAAGCTGTAGGTAAAGTACTGCCAGAACTGAATGGCAAACTGACCGGTATGGCGTTCCGCGTTCCGACTCCGAACGTATCCGTTGTTGACCTGACCGTTCGTCTGGAAAAAGCTGCTTCTTATGAAGAAATTAAGAAAGCAATCAAAGCTGCTTCCGAAGGCGCAATGAAAGGCGTTCTGGGCTACACCGAAGACGACGTTGTCTCTACCGATTTCAACGGCGAAGTTTGCACTTCCGTATTCGATGCTAAAGCGGGTATCGCTCTGAACGACAACTTTGTGAAACTGGTTTCCTGGTACGATAACGAAACTGGTTACTCCAACAAGGTTCTGGACCTGATTGCTCACATCTCCAAATAAGTTGAGATGAGACCGTAATCTGTAAGAGCGACTCCGGTCGCTCTTTTTTTTGCCTAAAAATATACCCGTCATACTTCAAGTTACAGGTGTGTTGGCTACGCTCGCTCACCCGAATCACTTACTACGGTAAGCTCATCGGGATGAATCAGGGACATCCATGTCCCTGACCGAAGGCCATCTTCGGTTGTTCAAATTCGTTCCTGACGAATTTGTCGTTCACTTGCCACCTTCCTGCAACTCGAATTATTTAGGGTAAAAAGGATTGCGTAATGATTAATAAAATTTTTGCCCTCCCGGTTATCGAACAGCTTACCCCTGTCCTTTCCCGTCGCCAGCTTGATGACCTGGAACTGATCGTGGTTGATCATCCGCAGGTTAAAGCTTCCGTGGCTTTCCAGGGCGCTCACCTGCTCTCCTGGAAGCCCGCAGGCGAAGAAGAGGTCCTGTGGCTCAGCGGCAATACCCCATTCAAAAATGGCGTTGCCCTGCGCGGCGGCGTGCCGATTTGCTGGCCATGGTTTGGCCCATCAGCTCAGCAGGGTCTGCCGTCGCACGGTTTTGCCCGCAATCTGCCGTGGGCCCTGAAAGGCCACGATGAAGACGATAACGGCGTGGTGCTGACCTTTGAACTAAAAAGCAGCGATGCCACTCGCCAGTACTGGCCGCATGAGTTCACCCTGTTAGCGCGTTTCAAACTGGGTAAAACCTGCGAAATTGAGCTGGAAGCGCACGGCGAATTTGAAACCACTTCCGCCCTTCACACCTATTTCAACGTCGGTGACATTGCGGCAGTGAAGGTCAGCGGTCTGGGCGACCGTTATATTGATAAAGTGAAAAATGCCGAAGAAGGCGTATTAAGCAACGGCACTGAAACCTTCCCGGATCGTACCGACCGCGTCTATCTGAATGCAGAAACCTGCAGCTTCATTCACGATGATGCGCTCAGCCGCAACATCGATGTCGTCCATCATCACAACAGCAACGTGGTTGGCTGGAACCCGGGACCGGCCCTTTCCGTCAGCATGGGCGATATGCCCGATGATGGCTACAAAACCTTCGTTTGCGTAGAAACTTGCTGCGTAACCGAATCGCAGAAGGCCAGCGAAGAGAAACCTTCGCGCCTGGCGCAAACCATTCGCGTGGTGAACCGCTAACGCACTGAAAGAGCGCATACGGGTTAAAATCTAGTGCGCGTATTTCTACCGGGCGGCAGCTGACGCTTTGCCCGGCCTGACGCATTGATTGCGATCGTATTCATGCCTGGTGGCAGCTCGCGACCGGAGCCCCGCAGAGTCGGGGCTTTTCTTTATACCCTATTCAGACCATATCCAGCGGTGTTTTTCTTCCCGGTGCCGGGTAAGCTTTTTCCAGCAGCGCCCTCTCTTCAGCGGTTAGCTCGATGTCCAGCGCCGCAGCATTTTGCTCAACATGTTCGATACTCGATGCTTTCGGAATTGCCAGTACCCCCTGATGGCTGATAACCCATGCCAGAAGCACCTGCGCGGCGGTTACGCCCCGGGCCTGCGCAATATTTTTCACAACGGTATGATTTAAAAGTCCATTGCGCAGACGGCCGGCCTGGGCCAGCGGACAGTAGGCCATCACCGGCAGCCGCTGCTGCTGGCACCATGGCAACAAATCATGTTCAATACCGCGAGAAGCCAGGTGATAGAGTACCTGGTCAGTTGCGCACTGCTCGCCGCCGTCAACCTGCCAGAGTTCTTGCATATCAGCGTAATCAAGATTCGATACGCCCCAGCGACGAATTTTGCCCTGCGCAACGAGCGCTTCCATACCTGCCACCGTCTCCTGCAATGCGTAGTCGCCGCGCCAGTGCAGAAGGTAGAGATCGAGATAGTCGGTCTTCAGGCGGCGCAGGCTGGCTTCGCAGGCGCTGGCTATTTTGCGACCGCCAGCGTTCCACGGATACACTTTAGACACCAGCACCACGCGCTCGCGCTGGCCGCGAATGGCTTCGCCGACAACCTCTTCGGCGCCGCCGTCAGCATACATTTCCGCCGTATCGATCGCCGTGAGCCCAAGATCGATGCCCGCGCGTAGTGCAGCAGACTCCTGAGTGCGCAGCGCCGGGTTTTCGCCCATGTACCAGGTCCCCTGCCCTATGACGGGAACCGCTGGATGCTCGCCAAAACTGATTGTCCTTTGTGCCATGACTACCTCCTGTCGTTTGATTGCACCACCGTAATGCAAAACAGGGCATTACGCCCTGTTTTGATGCACAAATTGCTCTGTAATAAAGCACTATCAGAAGGAGTAAGTGATCCCGGTTGAAATCAGACCGCTCCAGGATTTGTCCACCATCGGACTATCGGTGATTTCGTCAGACAAGCGGGTGTAGCGGGCCACGCCGTATACGCTCCAGTCGCCGAGGAAACGATAGTTTGCCGACAGCTCGAGGTACGGGTTCCAGCTGCTGTCCGGATCGTAGCTGCGCATGCCGCTGCGATTCGACTCATGTTTCGAAACACCATAGTAGTACTCGTTCTGATTATCGCTATTCCATTCAACGCCAATACCCGGCGTAAGCGTCAGATTGCCGTTGGTGTAGCGATATAGCCAGGCCAGATCCCATACGATACCGTTGCTGTTATCCAGGGTGTCCCCTGACAGCGCGGTGCGCAGGAAACCGTACTGCGTATAATGTTCGTACGCAAGTCCTGCCATCACCGTGGATTTACGTTTATCCAGACGGCGCATCTGCTCGCTATCGCTGTCGCCTGGCTTAAAGTACATCGGCGACCAGTAGGCGGTCACGGAAAGCTTATCGTTGGTATCATTCCACAGGTAAAGACCACCGCCTAAACCACGAAACCAGAAGTTATCGCTCTCGTAATTGATCACCGGCACCGGGTAAACATCAGCATCATACTGCTTGTACGGATGTTCAACGACGCCTACACCCGCCCCTAAAGTGAACTTCCCTTCAGCGTGTACGGCGGATGCTGAAGTCGCAATCAACACACCAAGTGCCAGAAGTTTGATTTTAGTCACGATCCATATTCCTGTTGTCAAATTATTAGCGCAGGCAGTTTAACGTTGTATACGTCATGCCTCAAATTCTTTACCAGTCATTACACTGAATTCACCAGATTCTCATCCTCAGATGACCATTCGCTGACAGCCGAATGACAGCGTCATGACGGCGTGAAACCAGAAGTGGAAATGAGAGGCTGCTTTTCCGGATGAGTTGTTGATAAGTCATTGAAATTGATTTTCCACGCCATGCAAGTTTTCCAAATGCATCTACGCTTTAATTTAGAAGAAGTAAATGCGGGGCACGTTATCCCGAGACTTCGCCAACCTGGCATAAGGGTTGCTGGAGAATCAGAGAGCGCTGTGCAGCTTACCTCTTCCGGGGGCTCCCACTATTCATATGAACGGCTCTCAACCTGTGCTAAAAACGAAAGGACGGCATGCCATGAATATATTCGATCACTATCGCCAGCGCTATGAAGCTGCCAAGGACGAAGAGTTCACACTGCAGGAGTTTCTTACCATCTGTCGGCAAGATCGCAGTGCTTATGCTAACGCAGCAGAAAGATTGCTGATGGCCATCGGTGAGCCGGTCATGGTCGATACGGCCCTGGAACCCAGGCTATCCCGTCTCTTTTCAAACCGGGTCGTTGCGCGCTATCCGGCATTTGAAGAGTTTTACGGTATGGAAGATGCCATCGAGCAAATTGTTTCTTACTTAAAGCACGCCGCTCAGGGGCTTGAAGAGAAGAAACAGATTCTGTATCTGCTGGGCCCCGTGGGCGGCGGTAAATCATCGCTTGCCGAACGCCTTAAGTCCTTAATGCAGCGCGTGCCTATCTATGTGCTTAGCGCAAACGGAGAGCGTAGCCCGGTCAACGACCATCCGCTATGTCTGTTTAACCCGCAAGAGGATGCGCAAATTCTCGAAAAAGAGTACGGCATTCCAAACCGCTATCTGGGAACAATTATGTCGCCGTGGGCGGCCAAGCGTCTGCAGGAATTCGGCGGCGACATTACTAAGTTCCGCGTGGTGAAAGTGTGGCCGTCAATCCTGGCGCAGATTGCCATCGCCAAAACCGAGCCCGGCGACGAAAACAACCAGGACATCTCGGCGCTGGTGGGTAAAGTGGATATCCGTAAACTGGAACACTATGCGCAGAACGATCCGGATGCCTACGGATATTCCGGCGCCCTGTGCCGCGCCAACCAGGGGCTGATGGAATTTGTAGAGATGTTTAAAGCGCCTATTAAGGTGCTGCATCCGCTGCTGACCGCGACGCAGGAAGGAAACTATAACGGTACTGAAGGGATCTCCGCCCTGCCGTTTAACGGGATTATCCTCGCCCACTCCAACGAATCGGAATGGGTTACCTTCCGCAATAACAAGAACAATGAGGCCTTCCTCGACCGCGTGTACATCGTCAAGGTGCCTTATTGCCTGCGCATCTCGGAAGAGATCCGCATCTATGAAAAACTGCTCAATAACAGCGAACTGACTCACGCGCCCTGCGCGCCGGGAACCCTGGAAACGCTGTCGCGCTTCTCGATTCTGTCGCGCCTGAAAGAGCCGGAAAACTCGAGCATCTATTCGAAAATGCGCGTCTATGACGGTGAAAGCCTGAAAGATACCGACCCGAAAGCGAAATCCTATCAGGAGTATCGCGATTATGCCGGCGTTGATGAAGGGATGAACGGCTTGTCTACCCGCTTCGCGTTCAAAATTCTGTCGCGGGTATTTAACTTTGATCACGCCGAAGTCGCCGCGAACCCGGTGCATCTGTTCTACGTCCTGGAGCAGCAAATTGAGCGTGAACAGTTCCCGCAGGAGCAGTCCGAACGTTACCTGGAGTTCCTCAAAGGTTATCTGATCCCGAAATACGCCGAGTTTATCGGGAAAGAGATCCAGACCGCCTACCTTGAGTCCTACTCGGAATACGGGCAGAACATTTTTGACCGTTATGTGACCTACGCCGATTTCTGGATTCAGGATCAGGAGTATCGCGACCCGGATACCGGCCAGCTGTTTGATCGCGAGTCGCTGAATGCGGAGCTGGAAAAAATCGAGAAGCCGGCCGGGATCAGTAATCCGAAAGACTTCCGCAACGAGATTGTCAACTTCGTGCTGCGCGCCAGAGCGCACAACAGCGGACGCAATCCAAACTGGACCAGCTACGAGAAACTGCGCACGGTTATTGAGAAGAAAATGTTCTCCAATACCGAAGAGCTGTTGCCGGTGATCTCGTTCAACACCAAAACGTCAACCGATGAGCAGAAAAAACACGATGACTTTGTCGACCGCATGATGGAGAAAGGCTATACCCGCAAGCAGGTTCGCCTGCTGTGCGAATGGTATCTGCGGGTACGTAAATCATCCTGATAGACCAGCCCGGCAGGCAACTGCTGCCGGGCGAATAATAACTGCGAAGACCCAATGACATTCAGCGCCAGGCACATTCCGGCGCTTGAATGGCCGGGGCATAGTTGGCAAATGCAGTACAGGAGGGCATATGACCTGGTTCATAGACCGACGCCTGAACGGGAAAAATAAAAGCGCCGTCAACCGGCAGCGCTTTCTGCGCCGCTACAAAGCGCAGATAAAGCAGTCGATCTCCGAGGCCATAAACAAGCGCTCGGTGACCGATATTCAGAGCGGAGAGTCCGTCTCCATCCCAACGGACGATATCAACGAACCGATGTTTCATCAGGGGCGCGGCGGCCTGCGCAATCGCGTTCATCCCGGTAACGATCACTTCGTGCAGAATGACCGTATTGAACGTCCTCAGGGCGGCGGAGGCGGTGGAGGAAGCGGTCAGGGGCAAGCCAGCGCCGATGGCGAAGGCCAGGATGAGTTTGTTTTTCAGATCTCGAAAGATGAGTATCTGGATCTGTTATTCGAAGATCTTGCCCTGCCGAATCTGAAGAGAAATCAGCATCGGCAGCTGACGGAATTCAAAACCCATCGCGCAGGCTACACCGCTAACGGGGTTCCCGCCAACATCAGCGTCGTTCGCTCGCTGCAAAACTCGTTGGCGCGGCGCACGGCGATGACCGCCGGTAAGCGCCGGGAGCTGCATGCTCTGGAAGAAGATCTGGAGAGTATTAGCAAAAGCGAACCGGCGCAGCTGCTGGAGGAGGAGCGGCTGCGCAAAGAGATTGCCGAGCTACGGGCGAAAATCGACCGCGTGCCGTTTATCGATACTTTCGATCTGCGCTACAAGAACTACGAAAAACGGCCAGAACCCTCAAGTCAGGCGGTGATGTTTTGCCTGATGGACGTCTCCGGCTCGATGGATCAGGCGACAAAGGATATGGCAAAACGCTTTTACATCCTGCTGTATCTGTTCCTCAGCCGGACCTATAAAAACGTTGATGTGGTTTATATCCGCCACCATACGCAGGCAAAAGAGGTCGACGAACACGAATTCTTTTATTCGCAGGAGACCGGCGGCACCATTGTCTCCAGCGCTCTGAAACTGATGGACGAAGTCGTTAAAGAGCGCTATGACCCGGCGCAGTGGAATATCTACGCCGCTCAGGCATCGGACGGCGATAACTGGGCGGACGATTCACCGCTGTGTCACGAGCTGCTGGCGAAGAAAATCCTGCCCGTGGTCCGCTACTACAGCTATATCGAGATAACCCGTCGTGCGCACCAGACGCTGTGGCGGGAGTATGAACACCTGCAGTCGACCTTTGAAAACTTTGCCATGCAGCATATTCGCGACCCGGAAGATATTTATCCGGTGTTCCGGGAACTGTTTCACAAGCAAACCTCAAAAGCGGACGGTTAATCTCTCCCGGACAGCCAGCCTTCACAGCTGGCTGTTTTTTCCGCTTTATCCGGCCCGGGTCTGCTGTAGAGTGCCAGGGTCAATCTCCGCCATTATCAGGTCGGGCAAGCTCTCCAGCTGGTGCACCTTACCGCACTTAACGATGATCTGCCGGGCCCTATCATATCCCGGCGCCCACAGCCGATTATTCATGCGCACATCCTTATACACTGCGACCAGCGGTTTTTTCCACGCAGCCGCCATATGTACCACCGAGGTATCCGGCGAGATAACCAAATCGGCCTGCGCAATCAGCGCCATGCAGTGGTGCAGCGTTTTAAACGGATTCACGCTGACCTTCTCCGGCAGAGAAAGACGAATTTCATTGCGGTGGTCGAGCAATATAATATTGATAGCGGGATACTCTTCGCGCAGTCGGGTGAGAAGCGTGGCCAGCTGCTCCTGCGACATGCTGCGGTCCTGATGGCCGGCAAAAATATTAATGACCACATTTCGTCCACTTTTAGCCGCCAGATAATCACGCACCTCGTGCTCGACATTCTCGGGAATATGCAAGTCATAAGACTGCAGATATTTTTTGTCCAGCTGGAGATAATCGGCAATGAGCGTAAAGGTCTTGCTGACGTGCCAGTTTGCACAGTCAAAATCAAAAGAGCGGGTATAGTGATTAATAGAAGGCCATTTATTAAACCCCAGCACCGAGCGCGCTTTTATCTGCCGTAACAGCAGCATCCGGTGCACCGGAATATCAAACAGCGAGGGGTCAATAACAATATCATACTTATTATTCGCAAGCTCATTAATAACGGACTGAGGAACGTTATGGGTAAACTTACGCAGATAAGCCGCCGAGTCGACATTCTCAGCTTCATAAATATGGCGAATATGTGGATTATCACGCATGACCTGGCTGTTCGATTTCGTTAACAGAAAATCAACAGTCATACCTGCCTTATGGAGGCATTTAACCAGCGCAGAATCAACGACAACGTCGCCTATCGCGCCTTCATTGCGCATAAGCAGTACCGTTTTGGCGGACGTTAAATCTGCTTCGCGACGCGCGCGACTATCCCACAACGCTTTTGCGATATAAACCCGCAGAATATTGCGTAATTTCTTAAAAAAATAATTGCGGCGCCGGTTGAGCTCTCTTATTTTTTTAAACTTCCGGGGAGCTACCTGCACCGCTGCGTTTTCCATCATCATAACCTCGTCACCACAATCAACAACACCTCTGCTAGTCATCCTAATGACTAATGAAAATAAGAAAAGTTCTCTTGTTATATAAAATTATCCTGTTTTTGGCGCAGGGCGAATAGTAATACGTTTCGTTATTGCAGCATATCTTAATGCATGCAAAATGAGGGAAAGGTGAAGTTAATGTGGATAAAAAGGGTATAAAAGCCTACAATTAGCGTGCTTATAGTTTGCATGAATTCTGGTTTCATTTTTCACATCGCTATCGGGATCGCCATACACAAGTGAACTCTTTCTCCATTCAACACGTAATGTGGCTAAACATGCACACGCTTTTGCTAGAATCTACCGGTGACAACTGCTTAAGTTTTATCACAGCGTATCCTGATTTTTCCCCTTCATGACATGAATAGACCGTGCGCAGGTAAACTGACCTTAACGATCTGGTGAACTAACGTAATGAAATTAAAGAATAAATTACTTCGTCATTTGATTTCGGCTGGGGTAGTGGTCCTGACCTCTTCATTCCTGGTCTATGAGTTAGTCGTCAGCCATCGGGATATGTCGGAATATATGCACTATATTGTCGAAAAAGGCGAGTACGCTTTTCTCTACGATAAATATCAAAATCAGCTGGTTATCTCCCAGATCGCCCGCAAGTTAGATACCCTACCTTCTGCTGAAGTCGCTCAACAGGCATGCGACAGCGTACAAACAAAAGGCAGCGTTAGCGGTCTGAATATTACGGAGTACACCTTTCCCCTGCTTAGCGGCACGCTCAGTGCGAATCAGTCTTCCTGCCTGGCGTGGGTTAACGATCTGCCCGCGCTGCAGGCCTTTGATACCATTATCGACCATAACAGAACCCACCATGGCCAGGAAACCGGTCCTTATAAATCCGACAACAAATTACGTTACTTCATTGATTTTAAAAATAAATATGTGTATTTCCATACTCAAGTCGAGATTAAAAACCGCGCACTGGACAACTGGAACTTTCTCCACGACGGCAAATTAGGTATTACCCAGACTAACCTGAACAGCTTACTGCGCGGCCGCACGCTGATGTCCAGCATCTACGTGGACGCGGTAACCGGGCAAAATATTCTCTCGTTTTTGTCCCCGGTGTATCACCACGAAGGGCTTAAAGGGGTCGTCATGGTCGATGTCAGCCGTAAAGATATCGAAGAGCTCCTGTATACCGCTGACCGCCCGCTGGTGTGGCGTTATCTCGACATCACATTAACGGATTCGGACTCAACCTCAGAAATCATTGTTCACCGCAGCAAAACGCATCTTTTTAGCTATGCCCATTATCAACATGCGGTAGCCACAAACCTGCAGATCTCGCTGTCGCTGGACGTGATGTATTTCCTGCTCAGCTCCTGGAAGCTCTTCCTGTTTTACCTGATTTCTACCGGCGTGCTGCTTCATCTTGTTCGCATGCATTTTCGTTTGTATATCGATGTTTTTAAAGAAAATATTAGTGATTCATTAACCGGTCTTTACAACCGTAAAATTCTCTCCTCGCTGCTGGAATCGCGCATGCAAAAGCTGACGGAACAGGGGGTGAATATTGTGTTTATGGCGCTGGACTGCGACCGGCTTAAATACATTAATGATACCTTTGGGCATAACGAAGGCGACCGCGCAATTGTGATGCTTGCTCAGTCCATATCCGCCGCCATACGCAAAAGCGATTACGGTATCCGGTTGGGTGGCGATGAGTTCTTTCTGATACTGATTGATTACGCCGAAGAAGACGCCAAAAATATTACCGAGCGTATCCGCCAGCATCTGCGAACGATTGACGTCAACAAGCGCGTTAACTTCTCATGGGGCGCCTGTAGCATGGCGCCGGGAGATAGCCTGGCCGATACCATGCAAATCGCCGATGCCCGGCTGTACGAAAATAAAAAACAAAAAAAGCACGTCCATCCAGGGCGAGAGGATTAATCTTTAGCTTTAAATTTTTAAGGAACCATCAGCATGAACGCGTCTGCAGGACTCAACATTCATCAGCAGCTGATCGCGCTGCTTAACCGCTCCCATGCCCGCTACCGGGTTGTGGAACATGAAGCCGTCGGGAAATGTGAAGCGGTGTCGAAGATCCGCGGTACCGCGCTGGGTCAGGGAGCCAAAGCGCTGGTATGCAAAATTAAAGGTCATGGCGTAAATCAGCACGTTCTGGCGATTCTTGCCGCCGACCTGCAGGCGGACTTAGCCCGTCTGGCCGAGTATATCGGCGGCAGTAAAGCCTCCCTCGCCAGCCCGGCGGAAGTGGACTCCCTGACCGCCTGCGTGTTTGGCGCGATTCCTCCCTTTAGTTTCCACCCGGCGTTGCGGCTGGTTGCCGATCCGGTCCTGTTCGAGCGTTTCCCGGAAATCGCCTTTAACGCCGGGCAGCTTGATAAATCGATCATCCTGGATACCGCCGACTATCTGCGCATTGCTCGGCCGGAATTGGCGGCTTTTCATCGCCAGCCCTGAGTCTGCTCCCGCCGTCTGCAGCCCATTTCCGCTTTTTTGCGAGCTTCGCGGCGGGAAGATCGCCATCGGGCAGATGCCTGAAAACATCATTCTGAGATAAAAAAAGCCTGTTTAGTCACGCAATTATGCGTAGAGTAAACGGGCTTCTCTTTTTTGTTTTCTGGCAAGGACCTCTGCACATGCTCGACACCACCCTGTTAATACTGCTGGGCCTGGCGGCGCTCGGCTTTGTTAGCCATAACACAACCGTGGCTATTTCTATCCTGGTGTTAATTATCGTTCGCGTCACCCCGCTTAACGCTTTCTTTCCGTGGATAGAAAAGCAGGGGCTGACCATCGGTATAATTATTCTCACCATTGGCGTGATGGCGCCAATCGCCAGCGGTACGCTCCCGCCTTCAACGCTGCTGCATTCCTTCGTTAACTGGAAATCGCTGCTGGCCATCGCGGTAGGCGTTTTTGTTTCCTGGCTTGGCGGGCGCGGCGTGGCGCTGATGGGCTCGCAGCCGCAGCTGGTTGCCGGGCTGCTGGTCGGCACCGTGCTCGGCGTCGCCCTCTTCCGCGGCGTACCGGTCGGCCCGTTGATCGCCGCCGGGATAATTTCGCTGTTTATTGGGAAGTCGTAGCCAGGCTGGCAAGATAGCGTCCCGGCGTCTGCCCAAGGCCCTTTTTAAACATAGTAATAAAAGCGGTGGTGGAGTCGTAGCCCAGGCTCTGCGCCGTCTGCTGTACCGTTTGCCCGCGAATCAGCATCTGCAGGGAGAGAATAAGCTGCAGCTGATGCCGCCAGCGCCGAAAGCTCAGCCCCGTCTCGCGCACCACCAGCCGCGCCAGATTGCGTTCACTCATGGCAAACTCCGCCGCCCACTGCGCCAGGGTTTGCCAGCGGGCCGGGTCGACGGCCATCATTTCCGCCATTTGACGAATTTTGGCATGTCCGGAGACCGGTAGCTGCAGATGCTCCTGCGGCTGCTGCGGTAGCTCATCAAACAGCACCTGCACCAGCCGGTCCATCTCCGGTTTACCGAGCCAGGCCCTGCCGCGCTGGGCCATCGCGAGGATCAGCTCGCGCACCAGCGGCGAAATCTTTAACGTACAGCAGAAATCCGGCATCGGCGCCGCATCGGGTTCGATAAATAAGAAGCAGATTTGCGCCTCCGGCGTCGCGCGATTACTGTGCGGTACCTGCCCGGGCACCCACACCGCGTACTGCGGCGGCACCATCCACATGGCGTTCTCGACTTCACAGGTTAGCGCCCCGTGAAGGGCCAGTATGAGTTGCCCTTTACGATGCTGATGGCGCGGAATGTACTGTTCATCCGCGACAACCTGAATACGAAAAGCCAGCGCCGCCTCGTGGCCGCTGTCCGGGTCGTAGCCGTCCAGGCCGAGTCCGATCATAAAATTGTCCGATTTTAGCGATAATCTGTCATTTTAGCTTGATTTAAACATCCCACAAACAGGCTATTGTGAACGCCTCGTATTCTTGTTTGAGATCGCCATGAATTCTGTTTTACCTTCTGCCGGCCGCCGTCCTCTTTTGTTGATTGCCGGTATTCTGCTTATCGCCACGACCTTACGCGTGGCATTTACCGGCGCCGCGCCGCTGCTCGACGCCATTCGCAGCGAATATGGCCTCACTACCGCGCAAACCGGGCTGTTAACGACGCTGCCGCTGCTGGCCTTCGGCCTGGTGTCACCGCTGGCTGCGGGAGTCGCTCGCCGCTTCGGCATTGAACGCAGCCTGCTGCTGGCGATGATCCTGATTTGCCTCGGAATTGGTCTGCGCTCCCTGCCCTTCGTCTCGCTACTGTTTATCGGCACCGCGGTGATCGGCTGCGGTATCGCGCTGGGGAACGTACTGCTGCCGGGGTTAATCAAACGCGACTTTTCGCAGCACGTCGCCAAAATGACCGGCGCTTACTCTCTCACCATGGGTGGCGCGGCGGCATTGGGCTCGGCCATGGTGGTACCGCTGGCGCTTGCCGGACTTGGCTGGCGCGGCGCGCTATTGACGCTGATGGTTTTTCCACTGCTGGCGCTGTTTGTCTGGCTGCCGCAGTCGCGCAGACAGGCTACCGCGCCGCTGACCGGTTCGGGAGCCATCCATAACCGCGGTATCTGGCGTTCTGCGTTAGCCTGGCAGGTGACGCTATTTCTTGGCATTAACTCGCTGGTCTATTACGTTATCATCGGCTGGCTGCCGGCCATTTTGCAAAGTATTGGCTACAGCGAAGCGCAGGCGGGTTCCCTGCACGGGTTGCTGCAGCTGGCGACCGCCGCGCCGGGACTGGCGATTCCCTTAATCCTTCATCGGTTAAAAGATCAGCGCGGTATTGCGGTGCTGGTTGCCATGATGTGCGCGGTCAGCGCGCTCGGATTATGGTTTCTCCCGGGCCAGGCGGTAATGTGGACGCTTATCTTCGGCTTTGGCTCCGGCGCGACCATGATTCTGGGGCTGACCTTTATCGGACTGCGCGCCAGCTCAGCCCATCAGGCCGCTGCGCTGTCGGGAATGGCGCAGGCGGTGGGCTATCTGCTGGCCGCCTGCGGGCCGCCGGTGATGGGTAAAATTCATGACGCCTCGGGCGACTGGCATATTCCGCTGATCGCCGTGGCGCTAATTTCTGTCGTGATGGCGGTCTTCGGCGCGCTGGCTGGCCGCGATCGGGAAATTCAAGGCTAGAGGCACTCTCGCCCGGCAAACGCTGCCGGGCTTTTATTTAACGGCTCGCGGCGTGTAAAAACGCGTGAACCAGCGGCGCGGGCCGCCCCTCCAGCGCATTGCGCTCGTGCTGGAACAGCGTGGCGACAAAGAATGGATGCGTAACCAGCTCGACCGCACGAATCTCGCCGTCATCGTCCCAGCCGGTCACCCGCAGATCGCCCTGCTCCAGTTCGCGAGCAAAATCGTCGGCAATCCCATAATTACAGTGGTATCCCTCCTGAATGCTATCGCGACCGTAAGCGCGCGCGATAAGCGTATTGGCGCGCAGCTCAATATTATCCGTCTTTTCAACCAGCGAGCAGCTTAGCGGCGCGATGACCATCCGGCCTTCGGTATCGGTTTCCGCATGCGCGGCATCCTGCCAGCCCATAACGTTGCGCGCATACTCAATAATGGCGTGCTGAAACCCACCGCAGGTACCGAGGAACGGTATGCTGTTTTCACGGGCGTGGCGAATGGCGATAAATGCGCCCGCGGCGTTTTTATAGGGGCTGGCGGGTACCACCCAAATAGCATCGTAGTCAGCAAGATCCTCAGTAGATTTTATCTCACTGGTTGCCAGCCAGTCATAGCGCAACGAAAGCTCGAGGACGGCTGCAGCATCATCTATTGCCAGGGGAATCGCTTTGTGGGCGACAACATCGGGGTTGTAATCACCAACCAGGGCAATACGCAGGGGGGAGTTCATAGCAGGATCCTTATGTCAGAGCGATTATCAGGCAACACAAGGAACCTCAGATTAGCGATCTCACATGCAGAAAACAATCCTTATTTTCTCTGCGCCTGAAGACGGGCATTTTGCGCCGACTGGCGGTATGGTATAGGACAGAAGAATGGCTATGGATACACGATGAAGAGCAAAATTCTGGTTAGCGCCTGCCTGATGGGCTTTCAGGTTCGCTATAACGGCAGCCACAAGGCCCGCTTGACTGACGCATTGACTCGCTGGCAGCGTGAGGGACGGCTGGTCACCCACTGTCCGGAGCTGGCGGCCGGATTGCCTGTACCGCGACTACCGGCTGAGATCCTCAACGCCCAGGGCGCAGAGGTGATGCAAAATCGCGGGCAAATTGTTGAAAGCGACGGCAAGGATGTCACTGCTCATTACCAGTTGGCCGCCTGGCTGGCGCTAAAAGCGGCGCAAGAAGAAGGGTGCGCTGCGGCTCTGCTTACCGATGGTAGCCCCACCTGCGGCAGCCAGTTTATCTATGATGGTACCTTTAAAGGCCAGCGCAAACCCGGTGCTGGTGTTGCCGCAGCCCTGCTTCGTGAGCACGGCATTAAGGTATTTTCTGAGCAGCAGCTCCCGCAGCTGCTGGCGTGGATGGAACAAAGGGAGGGCAATGATGATTCAGTGTAAACGCGTTTATGACCCGCAGGAAACGAGCGACGGCTACCGGATACTGGTCGACCGTCTGTGGCCGCGCGGGATAAAAAAAGAAGCGCTGAACTACGATGAGTGGTGTAAAACGCTGACGCCATCAGCAGATTTACGCAAGGCTTTTCACAGCGAGACCATCGATTTCGCCCACTTTAGCCAACTCTATCGCCAGGAGCTTGAGGCTCAACGGGAGGAAGGCAAACGCCTGGCTGCCCTGGCCAGTCAACAGCCGCTGACGTTACTCTATGCGGCGAAAAACACCCGGCAAAACCATGCGCAGGTGCTGGCTGACTGGCTAAAATCGCTACAATAAACGCTACGGCTTATTCGGGTGATCGCGCCGCCAGAGCGCCCATTCATCTAACGTTTCCCCGCTGGGCAGCTTACATTCAGTGCGTACGCCCTGCGGGCTTTGGATGGGAACCTGCGTGCCGCCGAGCTGCTGACAGTAAACCGAAGCCGGGTTAGCCATCCCCACCGGATGCGCAGGTTGCGTCGGCTGAGTCTGCGTACATCCGGTCATCGCCAGAGGCAACATAGCTATCATCCACTTCATTTCTACTCCTTAATTGATCAAAACGGACTTTCGCCCTGAATCTCCACCTTTTCTCCATTTTAGCTGCACTTTTGCATCGTAGAGTAGCCCTGTTCTCGAACTGACCAGAGAACAGATCATTCCATAATCAATGAGTTTTTCCCCGTCGCCCCCGACGGGGCTTTTTTCCCACCCTCGATGCAGGTATTCTCCCGACAGATGTGTTAAATTTTGTGTATCTCTGTTAATTCTGCGCTAATTGTCGTTTCGCATAGCTTGCCGGTAGTTACGATTAGCGTTCGGGAGCCGTATTCCTCATGTCCGATTTTCTCCTCGCTCGCGTTTCGCAAACGCTCGCCAATGAACACACCCTGGAAACATTGGTTCGACAGCTGCTTGAGATGCTGGAGCTTGTTACCCGAATGGAATCTACCTACCTGACTCGTATTGACTTCGAGGCGCAGCGCCAGCAGATTATGTACGCGCACAATAGCAGCGAAATGCAGATCCCTGAAGGTTTCTCCGTTCCCTGGAATGACTCCCTGTGTAAACGTGCGCTGGACGACCGCTGCATATTCAGCAACGATGTCGCCGAGCGCTGGCGTTCGTGTATCGCCGCCCAGGATTTGGGTATCGCTACCTTTTTCAGCATCCCCGTGCGCCTGACCGATGGCTCATTATTCGGCACGCTCTGCGCCACCAGCCGGGAAAGACAACCCTATAACATTGAGGGTGAGCAGGTGATGAATCTGTTTGCCAACCTCATTTCGCACTATGTTGAGAAAGAGACCCTGGTGCAGCAGCTTCGGGCAGCAAACGTCGCGCTGGAGATGCACTCGTACACCGATGAGCTCACCGGTTTGCCGAATCGCCGCTCGTTGTTCAAGCATCTTGCCGCACAGTTTGCGCAGGCCAGAGAACGCCAGCGCAGCGTACTGCTCATTTTTATCGATCTCGATGATTTCAAGGCAATCAACGACCGATTCGGTCACCCCTGCGGTGACAGCTTTCTGATTCAGGTTGGAGAACGCCTGTTGGCCCGCGCCCGCCGCGGCGATATTGTTGGCCGCCTGGGCGGCGATGAATTTTTACTGGTTGGCCTATGTTCCGAAGCGGAGGAACAACAGGAGTATATTGCCGCTTTACGTAAAGAGCTAACGGGGATCTATTTCCTTGGCGCGCACCGAATTAACTATCCCGGCGCCAGCTTTGGCGTGATTGAAGCCGACCCACAGGCAATGGACGTTGAGCAAGCGCTACGAAGCGCCGACGACGCGATGTATCAGGATAAAAAGTCACGTCGCCAGGGAACATTTTTTCATATTGACTAATATACGGTGAAATCCCGTATCATATTAAGCACGATTCGCACCTACAGGGGCTCAATAATGAGACTGGGTATTCTATTTCCGGTGGCTATTTTTATCGTCGCCGTTGTTTTTCTGGGCTGGTTTTTTGTCGGCGGCTATGCGGCACCGGGCGGGGCGTAATGAAGAAAAGCACCATTATTATGCTTATTGTCGCAATTGTGGCCGTGGCGGGTACGCAGCTGGGCTGGTGGTAAAACCAGGAATATTCGCCCTTCAGACTGGCAAACATTGCAGAATTTTCTTATCTACTCAATAACTTAAAAGAATAGACTCACTTCATCAGCCGTTTGCGCTTGTCGCCGTTCGCGGACAGATTTAACTGGAGAAGTGAGAAATGAAAAAATCGATCGTGTTGCCGTTAGTGCTCGCGCTTTGCACGCTATTATCGGGATGTATCGTCGACAGAGGCTATCACCACGGGCACCGTCATCATCATCACGACGACAGAGGCTGGCGATAAAGCGCAAAACATCACAAGGCGAACTTCGGTTCGCCTTGTCGCATACGATTAGTCCCGGCGGTCGGAGCCCAAAAAAAGGAATCCCAGCGGAATGGAGAACAGCAGCGTAAACACGATGCTATAAACCGTCACCATCGCCCCTTGCAGGAAAAACATTGAAGTCGTCCACTCTGAGTACGGCATATTGTACTCGCTCACCACGCCGCCAAAGGTTGCACGTCCTACCACGATAAGCGCGATGGCAAATATCGCCGCTATCGACATAAAGAACTTCTTGCTGTTTTTATTGCTGGTGAGTTTCTGCAGAATCATCCGGGTTCCCTTTTTTCTGAGCGATAATCGGCTGTATATGTAACACCAATGCAATCAAAATTGAAGGGAATTTGTTACAAAGCACAGAGAGTCAGCGGCGGGCCGGTGGCATATACCGGCCCCAACGATTACGACTGTAGCGTTGCCAGACGAGCGGCAAAACCGACAAACACGAGGCCAATCAGGCTATTACCGATTTTCGCCAGTTTCTTTTTCGTTTTTACGTAGCGCGTGACGAAAGAGCCGGAGACGATAAGGAAGCTCATGTAAATAAAGCTAATTATCTCCAGGGTCAGCGCCAGAATAAAGAACGCCAGCCCGGGCGTTCTGGCATTGACGTCAATAAACTGCACGAAGAATGAGACATAAAAAAGAATCGCTTTCGGATTCGTCAGGCTGAGGGTCAGCGAACGCTTAAGAATCGCGCTCCCCGGCTCGGAATCAGAAGACGAATGCCCATCGCGCTGCGTCAACACCGCGTAGAGCATCTTCCCGCCCATCCACAGTAGATAAATCGCCCCCAGGTAGCGGACGATATTGAATAATACCGGCGTGGTCTTGATGAGGGTCGCGACCCCGGCAAACGCCAGAAACATCAGAATGGCATCACCGATAAACACGCCCGCTGCCGCGAGATAGCCTTTTTTCACGCCGTGAGCGACGCCCGTCTTGAGGACAAAAAAGGTATTGGGACCGGGCACCAGAATGATAAAGATAGCCCCAACCAGATAGGTCAGGTAATTTAGTACACCAAACTCAGCGAACACAACGCACTCCTTCGCTTACAACAAAAATATGATCCCGCGCACGTTAACGCAACCGGGACCATTTTGAAAGCGCCGAGAGTGCGGAGGGCTTAATAGAGCGAAGTTTCGCCCAGCGGACGGGTTTTAAAACGGCGATGAACCCACAGATATTGTTCAGGGGCGCGCAGGATCTCTTTCTCGATAATCTTGTTGATATAGCTCGCCGCATCCTGTTTATCTTCTCCAGGATAGTCGCGCATCACATCGCTGATATGCAGGCTATAACCTTTGCGGTCCGCTTTACGCACCATGCTGATCGTCAGCATTTTTGCGCCTGACAAACGAGAAAGCACGTAGGTGCCGTTGGTCGTCGCCGCTTGCTGGACCGAGAAGAACGGGGCAAATACGCTCCCCTTCGGGCCGTAGTCCTGATCCGGCGCGAACCACACCGCTTCGCCCGACTTTAACGCATGCACGAGTCCGGATAAATTTCGGCGGTCGATCATCGCCTTGTTCGAGCGCAGGCGGCCGCGCGTCTGCACCCACTCCATCAACGGACTGTTATGCGGACGGTAGGTTGCCATCATGGGGCGACACAGCCCCATCGTGCGGCCACCCAGTTCAAGAGACATAAAGTGGACGCCGACAACCATCACGCCTTTCCCTTCGCTCAGCGCATTGTTGAGGTTGACCATCCCCTCGACGTCAAACCATTTTTTCACTCGCTCATCGCTCCAGAACCATGCCATACCGGTTTCAATCAGCCCCATTCCCAGAGACATGAAATTTTGCTCGATCAGCTTTTCGCGCGCCGCTGGCGGCATTGTGGGGAAGCAGAGTTCGAGATTACGTCTGGCGATATGCTCACGACGTTTAAGGAAGCGCCGGGAGGCGCGTCCCGCGCTGGTGCCGATAAGATGCAAAACGGGATAAGGAAGCTGGACAATCAGCCAGAGTACGCCCAGGCCAAACCAGGTACCCCAATTACGAGGATGAAGAAGACTTTTATTAAAAGCGTAAGACATGTTTTTTCCTGTAAACATTAGAACATGAGGTAACGCTTAAGGAAAAAACGAGTCCCTTCATCTGTCATTAGGCGGTACGTGTAGCAGTTCAGACAATAATAATCCTGTTAAATTCACTGCGGCAAGTAAAAAACTACGCCAACAGAAAAAAACACATTACCCGCACACCTGTAACAAAATGTAAAACAAAAAATGAATAAATCATTACAAATATCCACCACAAGAATGATTAACACGCTAATCATTCATCATAAGGCAAGCTGTTCTCAAAGCAGGAGAACGCTGCGCTCCCTGCAGGCAACGGCGGAGGCCGCGTCAGGACAGGGCTGCGCAGCAATGGTACCGGGATAATTTTGGTTTTCCGTTATCCCTTTAACCACGTCAGCGCTTGCGCTACCCATTCATCTCTCTTAACGCTTTTTGATTTAACAGAAGAATATAAGAAAGCTTCCCGAAGCCAAAGTTGAAATAAGAATCACCTTATTTTACTTTCCTGACAATAATTAATAATTATCGACAATTATCCATTTCGTCACCCTTATTTCGGACTTTTTACCTGAATTGCTTTAACCGAGCAGCAGGCAATAAAGTTTAAATGCTTTTTATGACGTTGAAAAAAGCGCAGCATTGATAAAAATCTCGGACGATTCTCGCGCTTTAGCAAGCCATTGCAGACAATTTTTAGCGCCTGTATAAATCCTTCGTCTTTCATTAACCCTCGCGGCGACATCAGCGACATCGGTCCATGATGAATGCTTACGGCATCAAAGCCGCTCCGTTGGAAAAGGGCCCGCCAGGCGGCAGCGCTCAGCGGGCTGACGTTGGATTTCACGACCCCCTGCAGCTGCCGCCGGGCTTCCTCTCCCAGCGTATCATGCGTATACATGATATCGTGCGTCAGCAAACGGCCACCGGGCTTGAGAACGCGAAAATATTCTGCCACCAGTTTTTCTTTGGCTTTATCCGCATACATGGTGAGCATCGCTTCATTTATCACCACATCAAACGTCTCGTCGGCAAATGGCAGCCGACCCGCATTCGCCTCCATCACTATCACCCGATGATCCACACCTTCGCGAACGATATTTTGCCGGGCTTTCGCCAGCGCGCCTTTATCCATATCGATGGCGTAAACGGTACAGTGAAAACGCTGCGCCAGCTCAATAGAGGTTGTCCCCATATTACAGGCCACCTCCAGGACTTTATTGTCGGCGCTAAACCCTGCCTGCTTAAATAGCCACTCAGTGGCCTCAATGCCGCCGGGACGTAAGCGGGTTTTCCCCAAACTTGCCAAAAAAGTATGTCCGGCTTTTTCGCTAGCGTTCATCTGACTCTCCTTACCTCATAAAATGCATTATAAATACAACATTAAAGTGAGAGAGGGAATAATGATAATGAATTTTATTTGCATTAAGGACGAGGTTAAAGAAAAGGTGCAATGAGGGATAAAATATATTCAATGTTTAACAATTACTTATCGTTACTAAAGTTCTGTATGGCCCGTATTGCTGGCGCGACTTATTGAAATGATAACCATTCTCATATTAGCATGTGCCGTATTGATCAACTCTCCTGAACCTGGCTATGCCCTCTTCTTCCGCCATCGCCTCTCCGCTAACGCTTGCCTCGCTCTATAGCGATCATCATGGTTGGCTGAAAAAATGGCTTACTTGTAAGCTGCAATCCGCTTATGACGCCGACGACGTAGCGCAGGATACCTTTGTCCGAATTATGGCCAACGAGTCGCTGCTGACGATTCGCGATCCAAAATCCTTTCTCTGCACGATTGCTAAACGGGTGATGATCGACCTGTTCCGCCGTAACGCCCTGGAGCGTGCATGGTTAGACATGCTTTCGCAGCTTCCCCCAGAGCTCTCTCCCTCACCGGAGCTACGGCAGAGCCAGCTCGAACTGTTACAGCAGATTGATGCCATGTTGGACGGGCTTAACGCAAAAGTCCGGGAAGCGTTTTTGCTCTCGCAGCTTGAAGGGCTGACCTATGCCGAAATCGCCAGCCGCCTGGCGGTTTCCGTAAGCTCGGTTAAGAAATATATCGCGAAAGCCACCGAGCACTGTCTACTGTTTCGTCTGGAGAATGGCCTGTGAAACCGACGCTGAGCGAATCTCGTCGTCAGGCGCTGCGCTCCGCCTCGCACTGGTACGCGGTGCTCAGCGATGGATGCGTGAGTCCGCAGCAGGAGGCCCGCTGGCAGCAGTGGTATGAGCAAAACAAAGAAAATCAGTGGGCCTGGCAGCAGGTAGAAAACCTGCGACAGCAGATAGGGCAACTGCCGGGCGGCCTGGCCAGCCGTGCCCTTAACGATAGCCGACTGGCGCGTCGCCACGTACTGAAGGGTCTGATGCTTTTGCTGGTCATCGGAGGCAGCTGGCGGCTCTGGGATTCCGAACTGGCGGAGGGCCTGGGCGCCGACTACCGTACGGCGAAAGAAATACCTCGCCAGCAGCAGCTTGCCGACGGTTCGCTCCTAACGCTGAATAGCGAAAGTGCCGCCGACGTCCGTTTTGACAGACGACAGCGCATGGTTCATTTACGCTACGGCGAAATCGCCATCAGGACCGCTCACGACAGCCTGCAGCGTCCTTTCCGCGTGCAAACGCGGGAAGGCACGCTCACCGCGCTCGGTACCGAATTCACCGTCCGTCAGTTTGCCGGCGGCACCCGGCTGGCGGTACAGCAGCATGCCGTGGAGGTGGTTTTACCATCCGGCAGCGTCCAAATCGTCAACGCCGGGGAAAGCCTGTGGTTTACCCGCAATCGCTTCTTCGCCCTGGTTAAGTTCAACGACGGCGAGGATAGCTGGATCAGAGGCGTGCTGACCTTCCGCGACGCCCCGCTAAGCGAGGTGGTCGAAACCCTCGCCCGCTATCGCTCCGGGGTGTTGCGCTGCGATCCCGCGGTGGCCGAATTACGCCTTAGCGGCACCTTTCCGCTGGAGGATCCTGACGCCATTCTGAAGGTTATTGCGCAAACGCTGCCGATTTCATTACGGTTTGTCACTCGCTACTGGGTGACGCTCGTTCCAGCCTGAAAAGAAAAATCGAAAAAATTCTCATTATCTATTGTCCCTTTTCCCGGCTCGTTCGACTTATTAGATGAATATAACCATAAACGTTCGTGGAGAAGAGATGACGCCTTTACTCGTTTTACGCACACCGATGCCTCTGGTAATAGCAATCCGTTTAACGCTGCTGCCGCTAGCAGGGCTGGCTGCCGCGCCGATATACGCCGCCGCGCAGTATGACATCGCCGCCGGGGGATTAGACAACGCCCTGAACCAATATGCCGCCCGCAGCGGTATCACGCTTTCCGCCGACGCCAGCCTGACGCGCGGCAAGCATAGCCCGGGCCTGCACGGCAGCTTCGAAACCGAAGAGGGGTTACGCAGGCTGCTGAACGGCAGCGGATTACGGCTAAAGCCGCTGGGCAAGAATGCCTGGACCCTGGAGCCCGCTCCTGACAGTTCAGACTCCACCCTCACCGTCGTCGGGGACTGGCTTGGCGACGCGCGCGAGAATGATGTCTTTGAACACGCCGGCGCCCGCGACGTTATCCGTCGGGAGGATTTCGCCAAAACCGGAGCCGCCACGATACGCGAAGTGCTGAACCGGATCCCCGGCGTCAACGCGCCGGAAAATACCGGTACCGGCAGTCACGATCTGGCAATGAACTTCGGTATTCGTGGCCTCAACCCGCGGCTTGCCAGCCGTTCCACGGTGCTGATGGACAGTATCCCGGTTCCCTTTGCCCCCTACGGCCAGCCGCAGCTTTCGCTGGCGCCGGTCTCGGTCGGCAATATGGACGCCATCGATGTCGTGCGCGGCGGCGGCGCGGTGCGCTACGGGCCGCAGAGCGTCGGCGGCGTGGTGAACTTCGTCACCCGCGCAATCCCCGAGGATTTTGGCATTCAGGGCGGCATGGAAGGGCAGCTCAGCCCCACCTCTTCACAAAACAACCCGAAAGAGACGCATAACCTCGCGATCGGCGGCACGGCGGACAACGGTTTCGGCTCCGCCCTGCTTTACTCAGGCACCCGGGGCAGCGACTGGCGCGAACACAGCGCCACGCGGATTGATGATGTGATGCTGAAAAGCAAATACGCGCCTAACGAAGTCCATACCTTTAACAGCCTGCTGCAATACTATGACGGAGAAGCCGATATGCCCGGCGGCCTCTCCCGCGCCGACTACAACGCCGACCGCTGGCAGTCCACGCGTCCTTATGACCGTTTTTGGGGGCGCCGCCAGCTCGCCAGCCTCGGCTACCAGTACCAGCCGGATGCGCAGCATAAATTTAATATTCAGGGGTTCTATACCCATACCCTGCGCAGCGGCTACCTGGAACAGGGTAAGCGCATTACCCTCTCCCCGCGCGAATATTGGGTCCGCGGCATCGAACCGCGCTACAGCCAAAGCTTTATGATCGGTCCATCCGCCCACGAGGTCGGCGTCGGCTATCGCTACGTCAACGAATCGACCCACGAGATGCGTTACTACACCGCAACCACCAGCGGCGAGCTGCCCAGCACCGCCAGCCCCTACGATCGCGATACCCGTTCCGGTACCGAAGCCCACGCCTGGTATATCGACGATCGCGTGGATATTGGCAACTGGACGATTACGCCAGGAATGCGCTTTGAGCACATTGAGTCTTATCAGGACAATAATCTGCTGGGCACCCGCGAACGGGTCAGCTATAACGCTCCGCTCCCGGCGCTGAATGTTCTTTATCACCTCACCGACAGCTGGAATCTTTATGCCAACACAGAAGGCTCATTCGGCACCGTACAGTACAGCCAGATTGGCAAGGCTGTACAAAGCGGCAATGTGGAACCAGAAAAAGCGCGTACCTGGGAAGTCGGCACCCGCTACGACGACGGCGCGCTGACCGCCGAAATGGGGCTGTTCCTGATTAACTTCAACAATCAGTACGATTCCAACCAGACCAATGACACGGTTACCGCCCGCGGTAAAACGCGTCATAGCGGCCTGGAAGCGCAAACCCGTTACGCCCTCGGCGAACTCTCACCCGCGCTTGATAATCTCTCGGTCTACGCCAGCTATGCGTACGTTAATGCTGAAATCCGCGAGAAAGGCGACACCTACGGTAACCAGGTTCCCTTCTCGCCGAAGCACAAAGGCACCCTTGGCGTCGATTACAGCCCCGGCAGCTGGACGTTTAACCTTAACGGCGACTTCCAGTCCAGCCAGTTTGCCGATAACGCCAATACCGTTGCCGAAAGCGCCGATGGCAGCACCGGTCGTATTCCCGGCTATATGCTGTGGGGCGCCCGCGTGGCCTATGACTTTGGCCCACAAATGGCCAATCTCAACCTCGCGCTGGGGGTGAAAAACATCTTCGACCATGCGTATTACACCCGCTCATACGACGATAACAACAAAGGGCTTTACGTCGGTCAGCCGCGCACGCTGTACCTGCAAGGATCAATGAAGTTCTGATTGATCGAGCGTTGCCGGACAGCGCTATTCGCGCCCTGTCCGGCAAGCTGGAGGAAAATCATGTTTAGCCTTGTTCGTCAGTGCATTTTAGCCCGCTGTTTGCCGCCACCGTACAGGATGAGCGCGGTCGCTTTACGCTTGATAAAACGCCGCAGCGCATCGTGGTGCTTGAACTCTCCTTTGTTGACGCGCTGGCGGCGGTCGACGTTAGCCCAACAGGCATGGCCGATGACAACGATCCGTCGCGTATTCTGGCGGACGTACGCGCACGTCTGAAGCCCTGGCAGTCGGTGGGCACCCGTGCCCAGCCCTCGCTCGAGGCCATCCGCGCGCTGCATCCCGATCCGATCGTCGCCGATAGCAGTCGCCATGCCGGAATCTACGCCGCCGAGCGTATTGCCAGCGACATGGTTAAAATCGTCCATCACCGGGCGGTAGATATCACGCCATGAAACCGTTCCGGCACGCTTTTTTTATCTGGGGATGGCCGCTGCTGGCACAGGATAACCCGCTGGTGCTACTTGATGAACCAACAACCTGGCTGGATATTAATCATCAGGTGGAGCTGATGAAGCTGATGCGCGAGCTACAGACGATGGGCAAAACCGTGGTCACCGTACTGCACGATCTGAATCAGGCCAGCCGCTACTGCGACCATCTGGTGGTGCTTGAAGGGGGTCAGGTGCAGGCTCAGGGCCTGGCGGAAACGGTACTGACGCCGGAGATGCTGCGGGAGATTTTTCACCTGGAAGCGGAGATTTACCCGGAGCCGGTTGTCCCGGCGCCCGATGTGCGTGGTGAAATAACCCGGGTAAGGCGTACTGCGCCCTACCCGACGTTAATCAGTAAGTGTGGAAATATTGCTGAATCAACTGCGGATTTTTCGTTTGCGTCAGCGCGGTCATCAGCAAAATACGCGCTTTTGCCGGATTGAGAGAATCGGCGACCAGCCCCGGCTGGCCGCCATCTACCGGCACCACGCCGC
Organism: Klebsiella sp. CN_Kp100; assembly: GCF_040065315.1. Taxonomy (NCBI): domain Bacteria; kingdom Pseudomonadati; phylum Pseudomonadota; class Gammaproteobacteria; order Enterobacterales; family Enterobacteriaceae; genus Klebsiella; species Klebsiella sp. CN_Kp100. The sequence continues at coordinate 21,884 of NZ_JBEAIJ010000050.1, read as the reverse complement.
TGCCGGTACGCGAGGCGCGAACCACCACGATGCCGGCTTTTTCCGCTTTTTCAATTCCTGCCGCACTGCGTACGGAGACCGACCCCGCGCCGGTACCTGCGTAAATAATCCCGTCAGCATGGTGAGCGATCGCCGCGTCATACATATATTCAGGGTCATCCTGGTAGCCATAAATAATGACCACTTTCGGCAGCGCGTTCAGGTTACGGACGTCGAAAACTGAACGCACGGTGTGAATTTTGTCCACGCGGGTTTCGAACTGCGGCTTACCGCTGACGATCACGCCGAGGTAGCCCTCTTCCGGCGCCCGGAAGGTATCCAGCGTCGTGGCGTTGGTTTTAGTGACAAAACGCGCTGCCCCGATGCGATCGTTAAGGACCACCATCACCCCACGGCCTTTCGCTTCCGGGTCAGCCGCCACGGTCACCGCTTCCAGCAGATTCATCGGGCCATCGGCGCTGATGGCCGTTGCCGGGCGCATTGCCGCCGTGAAGACCACCGGCTTATTGCTTTTTACCGTCAGGTTGAGGAAATAAGGCGTCTCGTCGAGGGTATCGGTACCGTGGGTAATGACTACGCCGTCGACATCCTCGCGGGCCAGCAGTTCATTGACGCGTTTGGCCAGCTTGAGAATAATATCGCTGGTCATATTTTCGCTACCGATATTGGCAACCTGCTCACCGTCAACGCGGGCGACTTTACTCATTTCAGGTACGGCGTTAATCAGCGTCTGTACGCCAATAGCGCCGGCTTTATATCCGGTTGTCTGGGTGTTGCTGGCCGCCGAACCGGCAATGGTTCCTCCGGTTGCCAGGATCACAATATGCGGCAGACGCGTGGCGCTGAACGCGAAAGCACTTATCGACAGTAACGCAATGGTCAGTAATGCTCTAAAATTCATAATTACCTATCCCCAAATAGATTTTAATCAAATTCGCCCGGTGATAATGCAAAGGGCTTGCCAGGATTTAATGTATTTTGCCGGGCAAAAGTGGTTAACTATCGGACAAAAAAGGATTTTTATTTCGCCAGGAGCGCGACATTGGTGCACAGATGCGCTAAAAACGGGCATCATAAAATGCAAAATCAGAAACAACTCATGCAATCTGTTCTGTCTTGATGGCATCGCGAGTAACCAAATAAGCCATAACGACGCGGGTAACCCGAGAGAGAAAAACGATGCGTATCGCCTTAAAATCAGCATTGATGCTAACAACCCGCGTCATACAAATCATTAATCCTGAACTGCAGCTGCATATGCAGCGAACGGCGCTGATCGCACTGGAGCTGGCGCAGGCATCAGGGCTTTCGCGCCCGCAGCAGCAAACGGTCTTTTGCGCCGCGCTGCTGCACGATATTGGCGTTCTGGGTGACAAAAGGGCTTTCTCCTCGCTGAACGCTATCGATAATCTCAATGACCCCCATCAGCATCGGGGAGCAGAAATGCTGGCCGGATTAACCACCCTGGCCCCAATCCTGCCGATTATTCGCGATCATCATTTTAGCCCACACCACAAGGGCAGCCTCGAACAGCATATCGTCTATTTTGCCGATGTTTTTGAGCGCCTGCTGGCCGGTGATAAAGGCGGTTCGGCTTATCAACCCGATATTATTATTACGCAATTTCGTACGCTCTATCAGGCGATCGACCCGTCGCTGTGTCAAACCTTGTGCCAGCTCGCACAAAAAGAGCATTTCTGGCTGCATCTTAATCCTGGACATATTCAGCGAATGCTGGAAATTATCGGCCCAATAAACGATGTCTATATGGGTATTGATGGCCTGAAAGATATCTGTCTGTTAATCGCCAACATTGTCGATACCTACAGTAGCTTTACCGCCAGCCATAGTCTGAAGGTTGGACAAATTTCGCGCGCCCTTGCCGCCTGGATGAATCAGCCGGAGCTGGAGTGCCGGAAGATTGAAATTGCCGGCTATTTGCACGATATCGGTAAAGTCTACATACCGCTGGCCATCCTCGAGAAACAGGGCGAGCTCAATGACGAAGAGCTGCTGCAGGTTCGGGAACACAGCTATATGACCGGCGAAATTCTTAGCGCATTTAGCGAACTCGGCGATATCGTGAACTGGGCGGCCAATCATCATGAAAAACTGGATGGCAGCGGTTATCCTCTGCATCTGAGTGGCGATTACCTGCAGCTGGCAGATCGCATCATCGCCATCGCGGATATTTTCACCGCCCTTACCGAAGACCGCCCTTATCGCCCCGGAATGAGCCGTCAGCAAGCGTTACGGCTGATTGAGTGTGATGTGACAAACGGCGCGCTGGATAAAGACGTTTACCGCGTTTTACATCAGCATGCCGAAGCGCTGCACGCTATTATTACTCACACGCTGCCCTCTTAATTTGCCGGCTCTCTGCTGGTGAAGCCGGAGCGCAGCGACAAAAAATATAATTAATTCATCTGCACGCAAGGATATATCCGGTGAGAATCGCCACCATGACCAATTGGGCCTACGGGATCACCGTCGCCCTGACCCTCGCCTCAGGCATGGCAATGCTGATGGCCTCAAGTGCGGATAATGCTGAACGCCGCGCCGTCGAACAACGTCAGGTGTTCGACCAGTTGAGTGAAGAAGTCGAAAGCGGCGCCTGGGAGCTTTCCGATCTGGCGCGGCTCTATATCATCCAAAAAAATCAGGATGTGCTACGCGAATACCGGCAGCAGGCGCAGACCATTGCCGCCATTGAACACCGGCTGGTTAAACTCAAAGATAATGGCGCAACCGCTGAAGAACTGGCGCTGCTGCGGGAGGGTTTACAGATTGCCGATGAACTCCAGGATGAGCAGCAGGCGGCGCTGGCGCAGGTTGCCCGGGGGGAAGAAAAAGCGGCGGTAAGCCTGCTTTACGGCGCGGCCTACGAACAGGAGCTTGAGCGGGTACAAACTCAGCTTGACCACTTTCGCCTGCTGCTCGAAGGCCGGGTGAATAAAATCATCACTCAGGCCACGGAGAAATCACGTATCTGGCGTACGCTCTCTGAAGTCATGGTTGGCCTCACCGCCCTGATGTTTCTGTTTGTGCTGGGATTTATCCTTAAGCGGCGGGTGCTCTATCCCGTCGTCCGTCTGAGCGATGTGGTACAGCGGCTGGCATCGCAGGATTATGCGGTCGAGACGCCGCAGTTCACCCAGATAGATGAAATTGGCGATATGGCCCAGGCGATTCGTATCTTTCGCGAGAACGGGCTGGCGCGGCAGCGGCTGGAACAAGAGCGCGATGCCGACTGGGCCGTCCGCGAGCTGCTGGCGCGGATGACCCAGCGTCTGCAGGGCTGCGAATCATTCGAGGATGTGATCAAGGTGGCCGAGCGCTTTGCCCCCAGCATCGCCCCGCAGATCCCCGGCCGACTCTATATCCTCGACACCGATCCCTGGCAGATGCGCTGCGTTGCGCAGTGGCTTTCTCCGCCGCAGGAAACGGATGTCTTTCATCCCGATAACTGCTGGGCCGTTCGGCGCGGACTGAGTCATCCTCCGGTTAACGGTGAGCCGGATATCGCCTGTTACCACCTGACGGAACCACAGGCCAATCAGTCGCTATGCGTGCCGCTGATTGCGCAAGGAGAAGCGATTGGCCTGCTCTCCTTCAGCAACGTCACCGCCGCAACCGCGCCTTCCCGCGCCTATCTTGAACTGATGGCCGAAGCGCTGGGTCTGGCTCTGGCGAATCAGCGTTTACGCAACGCGCTGCTGGAAAAGGCGCTGTTCGATTCATTAACCGGCCTGCGCAACCGTCACCATCTGGATGATGCTCTGCATACTCAAATGAATCTGGCGGTTCGCAACGGTACGCCGCTGAGCTGCCTGATGATCGATATCGATCACTTCAAGGCAATTAACGATAATTACGGCCACGAAGCGGGCGATCTGGTCATTAAAAACGTCGCCGCAATTATACAGCGTGCGGTGCGTGATATCGGGATGGCCTTCCGCTACGGAGGCGAAGAGTTCCTGGTGCTGCTGGGCGGAACCCATGAAGAGGCGGCAATGGCCTGCGCGACCGAGATCTATCACAGCGTTCAGCATCTGACTTTGCGCTATGGCCTTGCTGAGATTGGTCAGATCAACGTCTCCATCGGCATCGCCAGCTACCCGCAGCATACGCATAGCGACAGCCTGCTGCGCGCGGCAGACGCTGCGCTCTACCGGGCAAAAGAGTTGGGCCGGTCAAGAATTGTGAGCTTTGGGATGTTGAAGGCGGATTGAGTCGATATTCGCACCGTTATGTAAAAGGAGCCGTGCGCTCCTTTTGCCCAGTGCAATCATCAGGACAGCGTAGCAAACTTTGGCGCGCCGGATTTTCTATCCTCTTGAAAAGTAAGCCGCTTGATCCAGGGCAAAGTCATAACTCCGTCATTGAGTAAAATTCATCGCCTGATTTGAACAAGGCTATGTCGTTTTCATGTTTTTAAGGTTTACGCTGTTCTACCTACTTTTTATCCCCTTGCAGACTTTTGCGCTTAATTACTCTTCAACCTTTTTAAGGCTCAATTGCCCGCAGAGAGGCCTCGTGGAGGTCATTTTGCATGTTTACGATCATACCCAGGAAAAATGGCAGAATAATTTTGAGACCGGCGCAGGGCACAAGCGCTCAGGCGATATGGAACTGATCCCCTTTGCCAACGGGGATATTCTCTTCCACTCGGTGTCAACAGATGCATTTAGCTATCTCTACAGCGGCGAAGAGAAGCTTTACCGCTGTTTAAAATTGGATGAAAGACCGCTATACCCTTCCTTTTAACCCTGCGTAGGCGACGCGATCCAACCCGGGACGTTGTCCGCAGAGTAAAAAAAACGGGAACCCATCGGCTCCCGTTTTGTTTAACCCAGAGACTGGATTACATATTCGCGATAATCGCGTCGCCAAACTCTGAACATTTCAGCAGCTTAGCGCCTTCCATCAGACGTTCAAAGTCATAGGTCACGGTCTTGGCGGCGATTGCGCCTTCGGTGCCTTTAACAATCAGGTCTGCGGCTTCGAACCACTGCATGTGGCGCAGCATCATTTCGGCGGACAGGATGATGGAACCTGGGTTCACTTTATCCTGGCCGGCATATTTCGGCGCAGTACCGTGGGTCGCTTCAAACAGCGCGCACTCGTCACCGATGTTTGCACCCGGGGCAATACCGATACCGCCAACCTGCGCCGCCAGGGCGTCAGAAATATAGTCACCGTTCAGGTTCATACAGGCGATGACATCGTACTCCGCCGGACGCAGCAGGATCTGCTGCAGGAAGGCGTCGGCGATAACGTCTTTAACGACAATCTCTTTCCCGGTGTTCGGGTTTTTGATCTTCATCCACGGGCCGCCGTCAATCAGCTCACCGCCGAACTCTTCGCGTGCCAGCTGGTAGCCCCAGTCTTTAAACGCGCCTTCGGTGAATTTCATGATGTTGCCTTTGTGCACCAGGGTCAGAGAATCGCGATCGTTGGTGATAGCGTATTCGATGGCGGCGCGAACCAGGCGTTTGGTGCCTTCTTCAGAGCACGGCTTGATGCCGATGCCGCAATGTTCCGGGAAGCGAATTTTCTTCACGCCCATTTCATCACGCAGGAATTTGATGACTTTATCCGCTTCAGCAGAGTCTGCTTTCCACTCGATACCGGCGTAGATGTCTTCGGAGTTTTCGCGGAAGATAACCATATCGGTCAGTTCAGGATGCTTAACCGGGCTCGGTGTCCCCTGGTAGTAACGAACCGGACGCAGGCAAACGTAGAGGTCCAGTTCCTGACGCAGGGCAACGTTCAGAGAACGAATGCCGCCGCCGACTGGCGTAGTCAGAGGGCCTTTGATAGCAACACGATATTCACGAATCAGATCAAGAGTTTCGGCAGGCAGCCAGACATCCTGGCCATAAACCTGGGTCGATTTTTCACCGGTGTAAACTTCCATCCAGGAAATTTTACGCTCGCCCTTATAGGCTTTCTCAACGGCAGCATCAACCACTTTCAGCATCGCCGGAGTGACGTCAACACCGATACCATCGCCTTCGATGAACGGGATAATCGGGTTATTAGGGACGTTCAGCTTGCCGTTTTGCAGGGTGATTTTTTGACCTTCCGCCGGAACTACTACTTTGCTTTCCATTAACCTCTCCTTCGAGCGCTTCTGGTTCTGCTCTTCCCTCTTCACGCTAGCCGGGCGTTGGCTTTATTCGCCCACTCCCGTCAGTGGAATATCCCGCTAACCGGAGATTTCGCGTCCGTGTCGCCTTCCTGTAATGCGAATCGGTTTGAGCAACCTTTTTGTTAATAAGTTGTAATGAGCATGTCAATACTACCTGAATGTTTGCGTCCATGAAAGGCATTCGTAATTAGGCTATAATGCGGCAATTGATAGAGTCTGAAAATACCATGCAAAAAACTTCATTTAGAAAACATCGCGTTGAGCGATTCAGCACGCAACAAGTCACCAGACAACGTAAAGAACGCCAGCCAAAAACTGTGATCTTGTTCAATAAACCATACGATGTATTGCCGCAATTTACCGATGAAGCCGGGCGCAGCACGCTAAAAGATTTTATTCCGGTTGCCGGCGTCTATGCCGCCGGTCGACTGGACCGCGATAGCGAAGGCCTGCTGGTGCTGACCAACGACGGCGCGCTGCAGGCGGCTCTCACCCAACCGGGTAAGCGCACCGGTAAAGTTTATTACGTTCAGGTGGAAGGTGAACCCACGGCGGATGCGCTGACCGCGCTCCGCGACGGCGTCACGCTTAATGACGGCCCCACTCTGCCAGCGGGAGTGGAGCGTGTAGCGGAGCCAGAGTGGCTCTGGCCGCGTCATCCCCCCATCCGCGAGCGTAAATCCATTCCTACCAGCTGGCTTAAAATTACCCTCTATGAAGGGCGCAATCGCCAGGTGCGGCGGATGACCGCCCACGTCGGCTTTCCCACGCTGCGCCTGATTCGCTATGCGATGGGAGGCTATACGCTGGATGGTCTGGCCAACGGCGAATGGCGCAAAATTGATTAACAGTAGCCTAAGGAAAAACAATGTTTAAGCCGCACGTCACCGTCGCCTGCGTGGTTCACGCTAAAGGCAAATTCCTGGTTGTTGAAGAGACGATCAACGGTAAAGCGTTATGGAACCAGCCGGCAGGCCATCTCGAAGCCGATGAAACCCTGGTTCAGGCCGCAGAACGCGAGCTTTGGGAAGAGACCGGCATTCGCGCGACGCCGCAGCACTTTCTCCGCCTGCATCAGTGGATAGCCCCGGATCGCACGCCATTTTTGCGCTTCCTCTTTACCATCGAGCTTAACGATACGTGCGCCACCGAGCCCCACGATAGCGATATCGATCGCTGCCTGTGGCTCAGCGCGGAGGAAATTCTTAGCGCGAGCAACCTGCGTTCGCAGCTGGTTGCCGAGAGCATTCGTAGCTATCAGCAGGATCCGCGCTACCCGCTGGCGCTCATCGGCGAATTTAACTGGCCGTTTACAGGGGGTGCCTCAACGGAGGACGCGTGCTAGAATACGCCGCCTCGAAGTTCAATGTAGTGAGTAATCCAATGTCAGAAAGCCAGAAAAAAGTGATCGTCGGCATGTCCGGCGGGGTTGATTCCTCAGTTTCCGCCTACCTGCTGCTCCAGCAAGGGTATAAGGTGGAAGGCCTGTTCATGAAGAACTGGGAAGAAGACGACGGCGAGGAATACTGCACCGCAGCGGCGGATCTTGCCGACGCGCAGGCCGTTTGCGATAAGCTCGGGATTGAACTTCACACCGTCAACTTTGCCGCAGAATACTGGGACAACGTGTTTGAATTGTTCCTTGCAGAGTATAAAGCCGGACGCACGCCCAACCCGGATATTCTGTGCAATAAAGAAATTAAATTTAAAGCCTTCCTCGAATTTGCCGCAGAAGATCTCGGCGCTGATTACATCGCCACCGGCCACTACGTGCGCCGGGCCGACGTCAACGGCAAGAGCCAGCTGCTGCGCGGCCTCGACGGTAATAAAGACCAGAGCTACTTCCTCTATACCTTGAGCCACGAACAGATCGCGCAAAGCCTGTTCCCGGTGGGGGAGCTGGAAAAGCCGCAGGTGCGTAAAATCGCCGAAGAGCTGGATCTCATCACCGCGAAGAAAAAAGACTCGACCGGTATCTGTTTCATCGGCGAACGCAAATTCCGCGAATTCCTGGGCCGCTACCTGCCTGCTCAGCCGGGTAAAATTATCAGCGTTGACGGCGACGAAGTTGGCGAGCATCAGGGTCTGATGTACCACACGCTGGGGCAGCGTAAAGGTCTGGGCATCGGCGGTATCAAAGACGGCGGCGAAGACCCGTGGTATGTGGTCGACAAAGATGTCGAAAACAATATTTTGATTGTCGCTCAGGGCCATGACCATCCGCGCCTGATGTCCGTGGGGTTGATTGCTCAACAGCTGCACTGGGTTGACCGCGAGCCGCTCACGGGCACGCTGCGCTGCACGGTAAAAACCCGTTACCGTCAGACCGACATCTCCTGCACCGTGAAAGCGCTGGATGATGACCGCATTGAAGTGATCTTTGATGAGCCTGTAGCCGCCGTCACGCCGGGCCAGTCTGCGGTCTTCTACAACGGCGAAGTATGCCTCGGCGGCGGGATTATCGAACAGCGCTTGCCGCTGCAGGCCTGACAGACATATCAGCCGCTGAAGGCCCCAACCGGGTATTTGGCGGTTACAAGGAGAATGTGTGGCGAAGAATTATTATGACATTACGCTGGCGCTGGCCGGCGTTTGCCAGGCCGCGCGTCTGGTTCAGGAACTGGCGCACCAGGGGCACTGCGATAGCGACGCCCTGCATGTGTCGCTGAACAGCATCATCGATCTCGACCCGGAGTCTACGCTGGCGGTGTTCGGTGGTAGTGAAGCCAATCTTCGCCTCGGGCTGGAAACCCTCATCGGCGTGCTGAATACCAGCAGTCGCCAGGGGCTGAACGCCGAACTCACCCGCTATACTTTAAGCCTGATGGTGCTGGAACGTAAGCTTGCCGCCAGCAAAGGAGCCATGGATACCCTCGGCAACCGTATCGGCGGTCTGCGCCGTCAGCTTGAACATTTCGATCTGCAATCCGAGACGCTGCTTAGCGCAATGGCGGGCATCTATGTGGATGTTATTAGCCCGCTGGGCCCGCGTATTCAGGTCACCGGCTCTCCAGCCGTGCTGCAAAGCCCTCAGGTTCAGGCAAAGGTTCGCTCTGCCCTGCTGGCGGGTATTCGCTCTGCGGTGCTCTGGCACCAGGTCGGCGGCGGCCGTCTGCAGCTAATGTTTTCTCGTAATCGTCTGGTTAACCAGGCCAAACAAATTCTTGCTCATTTAACCCCGGAGTTGTGATCTATGGAATTATCCTCACTGACCGCCGTTTCCCCAGTCGACGGCCGCTACGGCGACAAAGTCAGCGCGCTGCGCGGTATCTTCAGCGAATTCGGTTTGCTGAAATTCCGCGTTCAGGTAGAAGTGCGTTGGTTGCAAAAACTGGCCGCGCACGCAGCGATCAAGGAAGTTCCTGCTTTTGCTGCCCACGCAAACGGTTACCTTGATAAAATCGTCGCCGATTTTAGCGTAGAAGATGCAGAGCGCATCAAAACTATCGAGCGCACCACCAACCACGACGTCAAAGCGGTTGAGTATTTCCTCAAGGAAAAAGTCGCCGACGTGGCTGAGCTGCACGCGGTCTCCGAGTTTATCCACTTTGCCTGCACCTCCGAGGACATCAACAATCTGTCCCACGCGCTGATGCTGAAAACCGCTCGCGACGAAGTGATCCTGCCATACTGGCGCAAGCTCATCGACGCGGTGAAAGAGCTGGCGGTACAGTATCGCGATATCCCACTGCTTTCCCGTACTCACGGTCAGCCGGCTACGCCGTCCACCATGGGTAAAGAGATGGCCAACGTCGCTTACCGTATGGAGCGTCAGTATCGTCAGCTGAACCAGATCGAAATCCTTGGCAAAATCAACGGCGCGGTGGGTAACTATAACGCCCATATCGCTGCCTATCCGGAAGTTGACTGGCATCAGTTTAGCGAAGAGTTCGTGACTTCTCTGGGCATCCAGTGGAACCCGTACACCACCCAGATTGAGCCGCACGACTATATCGCCGAGCTGTTCGACTGCGTCGCCCGCTTCAATACCATCCTGATTGATTTCGACCGTGACGTGTGGGGCTACATCGCGCTCAATCATTTCAAGCAGAAAACCATTGCTGGCGAAATCGGCTCCTCAACCATGCCGCATAAAGTCAACCCGATCGACTTCGAGAACTCCGAAGGCAACCTCGGTCTGGCCAACGCGGTTATGCAGCATCTGGCAAGTAAACTGCCGGTTTCCCGCTGGCAGCGTGATCTGACCGACTCCACCGTCCTGCGCAACCTCGGCGTGGGCATCGGCTACGCGCTGATCGCCTACCAGTCAACCCTGAAAGGCGTGAGCAAGCTGGAGCTGAATCAAGACCGTCTGCTGGATGAGCTGGACCACAACTGGGAAGTTCTGGCCGAGCCGATCCAGACCGTCATGCGTCGCTACGGCATCGAGAAGCCGTACGAGAAGCTGAAAGAGCTGACCCGCGGCAAGCGCGTCGATGCCGAAGGCATGCAGCAGTTTATTGACAGCCTGGCGCTGCCGGAAGATGAAAAAGTTCGCCTCAAAGCCATGACCCCGGCTAACTACATCGGCCGCGCGACCACGATGGTTGACGAACTGAAGTAAGCCTTTCGACCCTCTTTCCGCCGGGAAAGAGGGGTATTTTTCCTCCCCCTCATCTGCTCGTCGTCATCCCCAGGGTTATTAACCAGAATAGCAGCGCCAGCAGGCTAACTGATGCTCCCAGCAGGCAGACGCCTTGCCATCCTGCGCTGGCATATACCGCAGTCGTACTTATCGCTCCCAGCGCGCTTCCGAGAGCATAAAACAGCATATACAGACCGACCAGTCTGCTGTGAGCCTCAGGACGGCTACGGAAAATCATGCTCTGATTAGTGACGTGCAGCGCCTGGCCGCCGAGATCCAGCATGACAATGCCAATCAACAGCGCCGCTGGCGACCATGCCATCAGTGATAAAGGCCACCACGCCATCAGTAATATCACCAGGGCCGCGGCGCTGGTGCGCTGGGCATATCCGCGGTCGGCCCATTGACCAGCGCGACCTGCCGCCAGGGCGCCGATCGCGCCCACCAGGCCCAGGGCACCAATCTCGGTATGAGAAAAGCTAAAGGGTGGCGCGCTTAACGGCAAAACTAACGCGCTCCAGAAGATATTGAACGCGGCAAACATCAGTAATGCCAGCATGCCTCGCACCTGCAGGTTTTTCTCCTGACGCAGCAGCGCCAGCATGGATATCAGAAGCTGAGGATAGCTCAGTGGGCGCGATGCAACCGCCAGTACCGGCAGACGACGCCACAGGGGAAGCGCGATGCCTAACATCAGCAAAGCGGCAAAGATATATACCCCACGCCAGCCGAATAGATCGCTGATGCTTCCCGAAAATACCCGCGCCAGCAGCAATCCAATAAAGACCCCGCTTTGCGCTGCGCCCACTACCCTGCCCTGTTCAGAGGGGGCGGCCGCGCTTGCGGCATAAGCAATCAACCCCTGCGTCATGGCGGTACCCAGCAGACCAACGGCAAGCATGCTGGCTATCAGCATTACTGTCGATGTTGCCAGACTGACGGCAAATAGCGCAGCGATCAGTAATATCACCTGCGTCGCCATCAGTCGGCGGCGATTCAGCCTGTCTCCCAGCGGTACCAGCAATAACAAAGCCAGCGCGCAGCCAAGCTGAGTTGCCGCGATCGCGCCACCGATCGCGGCGTGGCCGATCGCAAAATCGCGCGCCAGGGCATCAAGGAGCGGTTGTGCGTAATAAACATTTGCCACGCTCAGGCCGCTGGCGATAGCAAACAGCAGCACCAGACTACGCGGCATGACCGTTGGCGGCCCCTCTGGCGATGGCGATAATAATGTCGCTTTCATCCTTCCCCCCTGGAGCATTCTGGTTTCAAAACAAAACTCATTGCAGTCTGGAGCATGAAGTTTTAAAATGCAACTAGTTTGCCACTTCCTCAGGAGCGCCTGTGTCCTCATCAGAAAACAGGGAAAACACAACCTGCCCCGTCGCCCGAAGTGTGGATATTATCGGCGACCGCTGGTCGCTGTTGATTGTGCGCGATGCCTTTGATGGCATGAGTCGCTTCAGCGATTTCCAGCGAAGCCTTGGTATAGCGCGTAATATTCTCTCCGACCGTCTGCACAAATTGCTAAACTCGGGTATTCTCACTACCCAATCCGCCTCAGACGGCACGGCCTATCAGGAATACGTACTGACGGAAAAAGGCCAGCGCTTGTTCCCTGTCGTCGTTGCGCTACGCCAGTGGGGAGAGCAGCATCTCTTTGCCGATGGCGAACGCCACTCGGTACTGATCGATAAACGTACGCAGCGCCCGGTTCCCGTGATGACGCCGATGGCCGAGGACGGATTACCGTTGAATTTTCATGAGGCTAAGGTACAAAAAATTAAATAAAATTCTTTATTTAACAGCTGTTTATATTAAAGGTGTATAATTAGCGCTAAACTATTCAAATCATAAATAAAATGGAGAACGGGCATGCGCGTACTCGTGGTTGAGGATAACGCTCTGCTGCGCCATCACCTGAAAGTTCAGCTACAGGAGCTTGGCCATCAGGTAGATGCGGCGGAAGACGCAAAGGAAGCGGATTACTATCTGGGTGAACACGTTCCGGACATCGCCATTGTCGATCTTGGCCTGCCGGATGAAGACGGCCTCTCGCTGATTCGCCGCTGGCGCAGCCACGACGTATCGGTACCGGTTCTGGTCCTCACCGCGCGCGAAGGCTGGCAAGATAAAGTCGAGGTTCTGAGCGCCGGAGCGGATGACTACGTCACCAAGCCGTTTCACATCGAAGAGGTCGCCGCGCGTATGCAGGCGCTTCTGCGGCGCAACAGCGGCCTCGCATCGCAGGTGATCTCAATACCGCCATTCCAGGTAGATTTATCGCGTCGCGAGCTGTCGGTTAATGACCAGCCCATCAAGCTGACGGCGTTTGAATACACCATTATGGAAACCCTGATCCGTAACCGGGGCAAAGTAGTCAGCAAAGATTCATTGATGCTGCAGCTCTATCCCGACGCCGAGCTGCGCGAAAGCCATACTATCGATGTGCTGATGGGACGATTGCGTAAAAAAATCCAGGCTGAGTATCCGCAGGATGTGATTACCACCGTGCGCGGCCAGGGCTATCTGTTCGAACTGCGCGGATGAAAGGGCTACTGCGGCACATTTTACCGCTATCGTTACGCGTCCGCTTTCTGCTGGCGACGGCCGCAGTGGTGCTAATCCTGTCGCTGTCCTACGGCATGGTCGCGCTGGTCGGCTATAGCGTAAGCTTTGATAAAACCACCTTCCGCCTGCTGCGCGGCGAGAGCAACCTGTTCTATATGCTGGCAAAGTGGGAAAACAACGCCATCGACGTTGATATTCCCGACAACCTCAATATGCAAAGTCCGACGGTGACGCTGATTTACGACGCTCACGGTCGGTTATTATGGGCGCAGCGCGATGTTCCCTGGCTGGTGAAGCGTATCCAACCGGAATGGCTCAAAAACAACGGCTTTCATGAAATTGAGGCCGACGTGGACAGCAGCAGCATGCTGCAGCACAACAATCATGAGATCCAACAGCAGCTGAACGCCATTCGGGAAGAGGACGATAGCTCCGAAATGACCCACTCGGTGGCGATCAATATCTATCCGGCCACCAGCACCATGCCGCAGCTCAGCATCGTGGTTGTCGACACCATACCGGTGGAGCTCAAGCGCTCGTATATGGTATGGAGCTGGTTTATCTACGTACTGGCGGCCAACCTGCTGCTGGTGATCCCGCTTTTGTGGGTGGCGGCATGGTGGAGCTTGCGCCCTATTGAATCGCTGGCCAAAGAGGTGCGCGAACTCGAGGAGCATCACCGTGAACTGCTCAATCCCAACACCACCCGGGAGCTTACGCGGCTGGTCAGCAATCTCAACCGCTTGCTGAAAAGCGAACGCGAGCGTTATGACAAATACCGCACTACCCTGACCGACCTGACCCATAGCCTGAAAACGCCTCTCGCAGTGATGCAGAGCACCTTACGCTCCATGCGCGGCGAGAAGCTCAGCGTCAACGAAGCAGAGCCGGTAATGCTGGAGCAGATTAGCCGTATCTCGCAGCAGATCGGCTACTACCTGCACCGTGCCAGCATGCGCAGCGGCGGGTCGCTGCTGAGTCGCGAGCTGCATCCCATCGCTCCGCTGCTCGATAGCCTGACCTCGGCGCTGAATAAAGTTTACCAGCGCAAAGGCGTGAATATTAGCCTGGATATTTCGCCGGAAATCAGTTTTGTCGGCGAAAAGAATGATTTTATGGAGGTGATGGGCAACGTGCTTGATAACGCCTGCAAATACTGTCTGGAGTTTGTCGAAGTCTCCGTCCGTCAGACCAACGACAACCATTTACACATCCTCGTAGAGGATGATGGCCCCGGGATCCCCCACACGATGCGCAGCGCGGTATTCGATCGCGGCCAGCGCGCCGACACGCTGCGTCCCGGCCAGGGCGTGGGGCTCTCCGTCGCGCGAGATATCGTTGCCCAGTACGATGGTCGAATTCTCGCCGAAGAGAGCCTGCTCGGCGGCGCCTGCATGGAAGTTATTTTTGGCCGCCAGGCCCTGGAAGATAAAGAGAGCTAAAACAGTCGGTTTTTTAACGGCGCCTGCATCATGCTGGTGCCGCATCCGTTATAATCCCTGACAGACACCTGCTGTGGAATATAAATATGGATTATCAATTAACGCTTAACTGGCCCGACTTTATCGAACGCTACTGGCAAAAACGCCCGGTAGTGCTGAAACGGGGCTTTGCTAATTTCGTCGATCCGTTAAGCCCGGACGAGCTGGCCGGACTGGCGATGGAGAGCGAAGTCGACAGTCGCCTGGTCAGTCATCAGGACGGTAAATGGCAGGTCAGCCACGGTCCGTTTGAGAGCTACGACCATCTGAGCGAAAATAACTGGTCGCTGCTGGTACAGGCGGTCAATAACTGGCACCAGCCGACGGCGGCGCTGATGCACCCGTTCCGCGCCCTTCCCGACTGGCGCATTGACGATCTGATGATCTCGTTTTCCGTTCCGGGAGGCGGCGTCGGCCCGCATCTCGACCAATACGACGTGTTTATCATTCAGGGTACCGGTCGCCGCCGCTGGCGCGTGGGCGAAAAGGTGCCGATGAAGCAACATTGTCCGCACCCGGACCTGCTGCAGGTCGACCCGTTTGAAGCCATTATCGATGAAGAGATGGAGCCAGGCGATATTCTGTATATCCCGCCGGGGTTCCCGCACGAAGGCTACTCGCTGGAAAACTCGCTCAACTATTCGGTCGGCTATCGCGCGCCTAACGCCCGCGAGCTGTTCAGCGGCTTTGCCGATTATATTCTGCAGCGTGAACTCGGCAGCCAGCGCTACGCCGACCCGGACGTGCCGTCGCGCGAGCATCCTGCGGATATTCTGCCCGTCGAGCTGGACCGCCTGCGCGATATGATGCTGGGTTTAATTAATCAGCCAGAGCACTTTAAGCAGTGGTTTGGCGAATTTATTACTCAGTCCCGCCACGAGCTGGACGTGGCGCCGCCGGAGCCGCCGTACCAGCCGGATGAGATTTACGATGCCCTGCAGCAGGGGGATAAGCTGACACGTCTCGGCGGCCTGCGCGTGCTGCGAATTGATGGTGAGGTGTTCGTCAATGGCGAGAAAATTAACTCTCCGCACCGCCCGGCGCTGGACGCGCTGGCAACCCACCTGACGCTCAATGCAGAGCATCTTGGCGATGCGCTGGAAGATCCCTCCTTCCTCGCCCTGCTGGCCGCGCTGGTCAACAGCGGCTACTGGTTCTTTGAGGACTAAGTCTTCGGTTCGCCCGGTAGCGGCTAACGCCTTACCGGGCTTGTACGTTACGCGCCTCGTTTTGCCGTTAGCTCGGCGATGCGCACAATCACCTGCACCGCCTTCTCCATGCCTTCGAGCGTCACAAACTCATGCTTGCCGTGGTAGTTATAGCCGCCGGTAAACAGGTTCGGGCACGGCAGACCCATAAAGGAGAGCTGGGCGCCGTCGGTACCGCCGCGAATCGGCTTCATCTGCGGATCGATTTGGCAATCCACCATCGCCTGACGGGCAATCTCCACCACGTGCGGATGCGCCATCACCTTCTCATGCATATTGTAATAGCTGTCTTCGATGACCAGCTCAATATAACAATCCGGATGCAGCCCTTTGCCGACCTTTTTGGCGATCTCCATCATTTTGCGCTTGCGGGCTTCAAACTGCTTACGGTCAAAGTCGCGGATGATGTAGTGCATGTCGGCGCGATCTACGGTGCCTTTGATACTGGCCAGATGATAGAAGCCCTCATAGCCTTCGGTGGTTTCCGGCGCTTCGTCAGCAGGCACCTCGGCATGGATACGCGCCGCCAGCGACAGGGCGTTGACCATCACCCCTTTCGCGGTGCCGGGATGCACATTATTGCCCACGATCTTAATCGTAACCGACGCGGCGTTAAAGTTCTCAAACTCCAGCTCGCCCACGCCGCCCCCGTCGACGGTATAGGCCCAGCGGGCATCAAACGCGGCGACATCAAAATGCTTCGCCCCTTTGCCCACCTCTTCGTCTGGCGTAAAGGCCACGCGGATATCGCCGTGGGGAATCTCCTTCGCCTTCAACGTCGCCAGCGCGGTCATGATCTCCGCGATACCGGCTTTATCATCGGCGCCGAGCAGCGTTTTACCATCGGTGGTAATCAGCGTCTGCCCCAGCAACTGGTGCAGTACCGGGAACATCACCGGCGAAAGCACCTCATCGCCAATACCGAGTGCGATATCACCGCCGCGATAGTTTTCTACGATCTGCGGATTGACGTTCTTGCCGCTGAAGTCAGGCGACGTGTCGACGTGGGAAATAAAGCCAATCGCCGGAATATCGCCCGCAACGTTAGCTGGCAGGGTGCCCATGACCGTCCCTTTTTCACTCAGCGTCACGTTCACGAGTCCCATTTCTTCAAGCTGCGCCTGAAGCAGCCGTAACAGCTTCCACTGTCCTTCCGTGCTCGGTACCTGCCGCACGCCAGGCTTCGACTGCGTGTCCAAAGAAACGTACTGCAAAAAACGCTCAAGCAATTTATCCATGTAGCCACCCTCTTCTTTTGTGACAACATTATTGATAAGCCGGAAAAGACAAATATTGCGTCAGGTCATTTTTAGCCCGGCAAATGAGAATTTAATACATTTCGAACGATAATGTTGTAAAGGTAGCTCATCATGGCGCATCAATCATTGGCGATTACAGGCGTTTGCCGTAGAATGCTCGGCCTTATTATTTTATGTGCAAACCCAAAGGTGGTTAACCACAAACCCCGCATCGGTAAGCTTTCCGCTGCGTCTACATGGGACAGAGTCAAAAATTGAATATACAACCGCGTTCGCGTTCTCCGCTGGTTCAGCTGACGGAAATTCGCAAAAGCTTTGATGGTAAAACGGTAATCTCCGGCCTCAATCTGACCATCAACAACGGTGAGTTTCTCACCCTGCTTGGCCCCTCTGGCTGCGGTAAAACAACCGTTCTTCGTCTTATCGCCGGACTGGAAACCGTCGATAGCGGCCGAATCCATCTCGAAGATCAAGATATCACCCATATCCCGGCGGAAAACCGCCACGTGAACACCGTCTTTCAAAGCTATGCGCTCTTTCCGCACATGACGGTGTTTGAGAACGTCGCCTTCGGCCTGCGGATGCAGAAAACCCCGGCGGCGGAAATCGCTCCCCGCGTCCACGACGCCCTGCGAATGGTGCAGCTTGAAGAGTTCGCCCAGCGCAAACCGCATCAGCTTTCCGGCGGACAGCAGCAGCGCGTGGCGATTGCCCGCGCGGTGGTTAACAAACCGCGCCTGTTGCTGCTGGATGAATCCCTCTCAGCGCTTGATTATAAACTGCGTAAACAGATGCAGAACGAGCTGAAGGCGCTGCAGCGTAAACTCGGCATCACCTTCGTCTTCGTCACCCACGATCAGGAAGAGGCGCTGACCATGTCCGACCGTATCGTGGTGATGCGCGATGGCAAAATCGAGCAGGACGGCACGCCGCGCGAAATCTATGAAGAGCCGAAAAACCTGTTTGTCGCCAGCTTTATTGGTGAAATCAACATCTTCAACGCCACGGTCATCGAGCGGATTGACGAGCAGCGGGTGCGCGCCAGCGTAGAAGGCCGCGAATGCAATATCTACGTCAACTTCGCCGTTGAAAAAGGCCAGCGGCTTAACGTGCTGCTGCGCCCGGAAGACCTGCGCGTTGATGAGATCCACCACAGTAATGAAGCCGATGGCCTGATAGGCTATATCCGCGAACGCAACTATAAAGGAATGACGCTGGAATCGGTGGTCGAACTGGAAAACGGCAAAATGGTCATGGTCAGCGAATTCTTCAATGAAGACGACCCTGATTTTGACCACTCTCTCGACCAGAAAATGGCCATTAACTGGGTAGAAAGCTGGGAGGTTGTGCTGGCCGATGAAGAACACCAGTAAATTCCAGAATGTGGTGATTGCCACCATCGTGGGTTGGCTTGTGCTGTTTGTCTTTCTGCCCAACCTGATGATTATCGCCACCAGCTTTCTGACCCGCGACGATACCAACTTCGTCAAGCTGGTCTTTACGCTGGATAACTACGCGCGCCTGCTCGATCCGCTCTACTACGACGTGCTGCTGCATTCGTTGAATATGGCGTTCATGGCGACCCTGGCCTGTCTGGCGCTTGGCTACCCTTTCGCCTGGTTTCTGGCAAGGCTGCCGGAGAAGGTACGCCCGCTGATGCTGTTTCTGCTGATTGTGCCGTTCTGGACCAATTCGCTGATTCGTATCTACGGACTGAAAATTTTCCTCAGCACCAAGGGCTATCTGAACGAATTTTTACTATGGCTGGGCGTCATCGATACGCCGCTGCGCATCATGTATACGCCATCGGCGGTCATTATCGGCCTGGTCTATATTCTGCTGCCGTTTATGGTGATGCCGCTCTACTCCAGCATCGAAAAGCTCGATCGTCCGCTGCTGGAAGCGGCGAAAGATCTCGGCGCCAATAAACTACAAACCTTTATCCGCATCATCATTCCGCTGACCATGCCGGGCATTATTGCCGGCTGCCTGCTGGTGATGCTTCCGGCAATGGGGCTGTTCTACGTGTCTGACCTGATGGGCGGCGCGAAAAACCTACTGATTGGTAACGTCATTAAGAGCCAGTTCCTCAACATCCGCGACTGGCCGTTCGGTGCGGCGACCAGCATTACGCTAACGCTGGTGATGGGCCTGATGCTGCTGATTTACTGGCGCGCAGCGCGTTTACTGAATAAAAAGGTGGAGCTGGAATGATCGGTCGACTGCTGCGCGGCGGCTTTATGACCGCTATTTACGCGTATCTCTACATTCCCATTATTATCCTGATCGTTAACTCGTTTAACAGTTCGCGCTTCGGCATTAACTGGCAGGGTTTTACCACCAACTGGTATAGCCTGCTGATGAATAACGACAGTCTGCTGCAGGCAGCGCAGCACTCGCTGACCATGGCGGTGCTGTCGGCGACTTTCGCTACGCTTATCGGATCGCTGACCGCCGTCGCGCTGTACCGCTATCGCTTTCGCGGCAAGCCGTTCGTCAGCGGGATGCTGTTTGTGGTGATGATGTCCCCGGATATCGTGATGGCGATTTCGCTGCTGGTGCTGTTTATGCTGATCGGTATTCAGCTGGGATTCTGGTCGCTGCTGTTTTCCCACATCACCTTTTGCCTGCCCTTCGTGGTGGTCACGGTGTTTTCGCGCCTGAAAGGTTTTGACGTGCGGATGCTGGAAGCAGCGAAAGATCTCGGCGCCAGCGAAATGACGATTCTGCGAAAGATCATTTTGCCGCTGGCGCTGCCCGCAGTGGCTGCAGGGTGGCTGCTGAGCTTCACCCTGTCGATGGATGATGTGGTGGTCTCTTCGTTTGTAACCGGGCCGGGCTATGAGATCCTGCCGCTGAAGATCTATTCGATGGTCAAAGTTGGGGTATCGCCAGAGGTCAATGCGTTGGCGACGATTCTGTTGGTTCTGTCGCTGGTGATGGTCATTGCCAGCCAGATAATTGCACGTGATAAAACTCAGGGGACGTTAAAATGAAAAAATGGTCACGCCACCTGCTCGCTGCGGGCGCTCTGGCAATCGGGATGAGCGCCGCGCACGCGGACGATAGCAAAACGCTCTATTTCTACAACTGGACCGAATATGTCCCGCCGGGGCTGCTGGAGCAATTCACCAAAGAGACCGGCATCAAGGTGATCTATTCGACCTACGAGTCGAACGAAACCATGTATGCCAAGCTCAAAACCTATAAAGACGGCGCTTATGACCTGGTGGTACCTTCCACTTACTTCGTCGACAAAATGCGTAAAGAGGGCATGCTGCAGAAGATCGATAAGAGCAAGCTGAGCAACTTCGGCAATCTCGATCCTGAAATGCTCAATAAACCGTTCGACCCGAATAACGATTACTCGATTCCGTACATCTGGGGCGCGACGGCCATCGGAATCAATAGCGATGAGATCGATCCGAAAACCGTTACCAGCTGGGCGGATCTATGGAAGCCAGAGTATAAGAGCAGCCTGCTGCTGACCGACGACGCGCGCGAAGTGTTCCAGGTCGCGCTGCGTAAACTGGGCTACTCCGGCAATACTACCGATCCGAAAGAGATTGAAGCGGCCTATAACGAGCTGAAAAAACTAATGCCAAACGTCGCGGCGTTCAACTCCGATAACCCGGCGAACCCGTATATGGAAGGCGAGGTAAATCTCGGCATGGTGTGGAATGGCTCCGCGTGGGTTGCGCGTCAGGCCGGTACGCCGCTGGAAGTCGTGTGGCCAAAAGAAGGCGGCATCTTCTGGATGGATAGCCTGTCGATTCCGGCCAATGCCAAAAACGTCGACGGCGCGCTGAAGCTGATCAACTTCCTGCTGCGCCCGGAAGTGGCCAAACAGGTTGCAGAAACTATCGGTTACCCGACGCCAAACCTGGCCGCGCGTAAAATGCTGAGCCCGGAGGTCGCCAATGATAAATCGCTCTACCCGGACGCCGCGACGATTCAGAAAGGCGAATGGCAGAACGATGTCGGCAGCGCCAGCACGCTTTATGAAGAGTATTATCAGAAGCTAAAAGCGGGTCGTTAATCATCTCACAGGCCGGGTAGCATTACCCGGCCTCTTCGGGAGGACCGCCGCTAGCTTCTCAACGGATGTATTCTCGACTTTATTAGCGCTTCCTCAACGTCAAAATCGGCCAGCGAATAGTTGGTCGCCACCAGATAAAATCGTCCATCCTGCGCCGGATATTCATGTACTTTGTAGTTCGCCATTTTTGGCTGCGCAGCAGAAGCGTCTCCCCTGCCGGAACCGGCGGCGTATTTCGAACGGACCCGCAGAGAGTGGCTTTTAATATCCCGATGGATTTCGCCGTGATGCTCGTCGCCGAGGATCAGGTAGTCAACATACTCAGTGGTCATGGTGTTATTCCTTCTCTGTTGTCCGAGTTAAGAAACATGCCACAAATGTCTGTCTGATACTGTTTTGTTAATCACAACGTTACATATATGTGAAATAGACAATCAACATTATAACGGCCCTCCCACCAGACAGCGATGAGGGGCCGGATTTTAACGGTCGAAAATAACAACAGTGCTTTTACTCTGGCAACCGCGTTTTTCACGGTGATACCAGATGCTTTTCCCGCTGGCGGTGCCGCGCACCGGTCCGGACTA
>NZ_JBEAIJ010000049.1:0-75516 GCF_040065315.1 Klebsiella sp. CN_Kp100 | reverse complement strand
CAAGTACGTGCTGGCGATGTGAATCGTTACCTTTCCCCGGATTGCGCCGTAAACGGCTTATCCGGGCTACCGGCCCGCAGACGGCTGTAAACCCGTAGCCCGGGATAAGGAGTCAGCCGCGACCCGGGGATTTTCCCGGAGGCGGCGCTTAACGCGCCTTGTCCGGGCTACCAGACCTCAGACAGCGCAGGTCTGTAGCCCGGTCAGCGCAGCGCCACCGGGAGATTTCCTATAAGGAGGCTTTGATGAATGAAACCATAACATTACGCCCCGAAAGCAGGGCATCGACAAAAGATGTCATTATCGATTACACGCTGGCATCAGTAGATGAAGTTGAACAACTGCAGCCCGCGCTTAACCTGTTAGCGCACCCATCGGTTACCCGCGGAGGCCATGATTTTTTTGTCCAGTGCTATGAGGCGGGTACGCAAAATAAAGCAGCTGAAACAGAACCGGCGCTACCTGATACGGTATTTCGGGACTCCACGCCGTGGATGCAAAGAAGTGGGCTGCTGTGTGCCGCAGCGGGTCATCTGGATGCCCGGGGGCTGGCGCTGACGCACAATCGTCTGTGCGACCTGGCCGGTCAGTATTGTGCCGGCGTGGCGGATGCCGATGCTGAAATCCGCAGCGGATTTTATACCGTGCGCAGCATATCGCTGCCGGTTTACCGGCGACTGCTGCGGGACAAGCATCCTCATGGCGTCTGCCTGCAGCAGTCGCTGCTGCATCTGCTGGCCTGGAAGAGCGAATCACCCTGGGCGCGGCAGCAGGCTCAACGGTTGCTCTGGCAGGGCGGCGTACTGGGTGATAACGGCGAATTTGCGCTGATGACGCTCGATGACGAGCTGCGGGAGCGGCAGTTTGCCTGGCCGGGGCTGTGGTCGCTACTGGCCGTCACCGGGTTTCTGGCGAAATTCCCGGCCGGGCCGATTTTTGCTGATTAAATAGCGCTCCCCGTTCGGGGAGCCTGTTAGTTGGTCGCAGGATATTCCTGTACGGCGATATGCAGCGTAATTTTTTTATCGTCACGCATAATCACCACCGGAATTTCCGAGCCCGGACGGATCTCTGCGACCTGATCCATGGTTTCCAGGGCGGAAACGGCGGGTTTATCGTTAACCGAAATAATCACGTCATTGGCGCGGATCCCTGCCTGGGCTGCCGGGCCTTCCGGCGCCACATCATTGACTACAATCCCCTGCAATTGATCGATACCGCCGCCGCTCTGCGCGTGCAGCGGCGCAATTTCGCGGCCGCTGATCCCAATGTAGCCACGAATCACGCGGCCATCGCGGATCAGCTTATCCATAATCTTGGTCGCCAGCTGGAAAGGAATCGCAAAGCCGATGCCCTCCGGCGTTTCGCCATCGTTGCTTTTATCAAATGACAGGGTATTGATACCCATAAGCTCGCCCAGCGAGTTCACCAGCGCGCCGCCGGAGTTACCGTGGTTGATTGACGCATCGGTCTGCAGGAAGTTCTGGCGCCCAGTGGGGTTCAGACCGATACGCCCGGTGGCGCTGATAATGCCCTGGGTAATGGTTTGCCCGAGGTTGTACGGGTTGCCAATCGCCAGCACGACGTCACCGATATGCGGCACGCGTTTCGGGTTAATCGGAATAACCGGCAGACCGCCGCTGGCGTTGATTTTTAATACCGCCAGATCGGTGAGGGTATCTGAGCCGACCAGCAGCGCTTCAAAGACCCGGCCATCCTGCAGGGCAACAATAATCTGATCGGCATCGTTGATGACGTGCTTGTTGGTCAGAATATAGCCGCGCTGGTCCATGATCACGCCGGAGCCGAGCGTTAACTGATTATGACTGGTGCTGTTAAGGGCGCGGTTATAGACATTGACGACCGCAGGCGCCGCGCGACGGACGGCGGAATTATAGCTGGCGGGGGATTCATCCGCGCTATCGTATTGCGTGGTCGGCGAAAGCTGCCACTGGCGCAGGGAAGGCATGACGGCCAGCAGCAGACCGCCGACGATCAAACCAATAAGTATCGAACGTAAAAGCTTTCCAGGCATGATGCAGATATCGTTGATGGATAGACAGGCGAAGCATAACACGACTTGTCCGGACATCGCACTGCACGCGATGTCCGGAAGGCGAGTTAGCGCAGCAGTAGATAGATGCTTTCGCTGCCGCGAACGACGTTCAGTGCAATGACCGTCGGTTTGCTTTCGAGTACTTTTCGCAGTTCGGCAATCGAGCGCACGCGTTCGCGATTGAGGCCAATAATGATATCGTCCTTATGCAGGCCGGCCTGCGCGGCAGGGCTGCCTTTATCGACGTTATCAATGATGACGCCTTTGGTCCCATCCTTCATCTGACCGTCGCTTAACGATGCGCCCTGTAGCGCCGGAGCGATAAGCTCTGCGCTAGCGGAAGACGAGGTGCTCTTGTCCAGCGTGACCTCCACTTCAACGGGTTTCCCTTCGCGCAATAGTCCTAGTTTCACCTTGGTTCCCGGCTCGGTCGTGGCGATGCGTGAACGCAGTTCGGCGAAGCTGTTGAGCGGTTTGCCGTTCAGGCTGACGATAACGTCGCCAGATTTAACGCCCGCTTTAGCCGACCCAGAGTTTGGCAGGACTTCGCTAACGAATGCGCCGCGCTGGACGTCAAGATTCATCGCTTTGGCGATATCCGCGCTCATTTCCATTCCTTTAATACCCAACAGGCCGCGTTTGATTTCGCCAAACTGGATAAGCTGCTGAGAGAGGATTTTTGCCATATTGCTGGGGATGGCGAAACCAATGCCGACGCTGCCGCCGCCCGGGGCCAGAATGGCGGTGTTGATGCCAATCAGCTCGCCGTTGAGATTCAGCAGCGCGCCGCCGGAGTTGCCGCGGTTAATCGAAGCATCGGTCTGGATAAAGTTTTCCAGCCCCTCAAGGTTCAGGCCGCTGCGGCCAAGGGCGGAAACAATCCCGGATGTGGCGGTCTGACCCAGGCCAAACGGGTTACCGACGGCGACGGCGAAGTCGCCAACCCGCAGCTTGTCCGAGTCGGCGATAGCGATTTGCGTCAAATTACTGGGCTTGAGGATCTGCAGCAGTGCAATATCGCTCTGCTCGTCGCTGCCGACCAGTTTGGCATCGAACTCACGCCCGTCGTTGAGCTGGACGCTGATCTTCTGGGCCTGATTAATGACGTGATTATTGGTCAGCACGTAGCCTTTTGCGGCATCAATGATGACCCCGGAACCCAGTCCTTCAAAAGGCTGCGCCTGCTCTTGCGGCGCGTTGTCGCCAAAATATTTCTTCAACTCTTCCGGCATATCCTGCGCGGGTGACGCGGTACCCTCAACCTGTACGCTCACCACTGCCGGCAACACTTTTTCCAGCATTGGCGCGAGGCTTGGCAGCGCGCCCTGGCCCGGAACTTGTGTCGGTAAAGACGCTGCTGCCGGAGGTAAGGCTGACAACGACAACCCAATGCTTAACGCTAACGCACTCAACAGCAAAGTTGGTTTATTCATTAGTTGCTGGCTCTCGTAACCTGAGGTGTATGGGAAACGTCCCGAATGGCCCGATGTTATTGAATTTTCGACCCGGTAACAACGTGGGCAATAGTTAAATTGTAGCTGGGATGAGAGGTTGAAACGGGCGCAGAGGGTGCGCCCGGAAAATATTTTTACTGGCGTTGCCGAATCAATCGCGCTTTACACCGCCGCGCAGCAGACCGGATGCGCCTTCAGAATAGTCGCGCGGCATCTGGACCGGAGCCTGATCGTTGCCCGCTTCGGACTCTTCCAGACGATTGCGGAACGGATTAGCGTCCGCCATGGTGTCCGGCAGGAGGTTGCTGGAGCTTTTCGCCATATGCTGATACAGCTGGCGGTAATCATGCGCCATGTTATCCAGAAGCTCGGCGCTCTGGGCGAAATGGCTCACCAGCTCTTCGCGGTACTCCTCCAGCTCTGCTTTATTCTTTTCCAGTTCAAACTGCAGCGCCTGCTGTTGGCGTAATTTACGATTGCCAAAACGCATCGCGACGGCACCGATAATGATGCCGACAACTAGCCCAATTAGCGCGTATTCCCAGGTCATGAACATCTCCCGTTGTTTTGTGGTTCCGTAGGGTGGCTATGAGGCTCTCCGCCTGCGCCCGATAGTGCCACTATAACCGCTAATTCTACAGAAGTGGAATCCTGGCGTATCATCACGTAGTGTAGAGCAGCCTTTTTTTCGTCAATCGTGAGCTACGGCATTACGGTTTTCAAGGAATAACAATTAGATCATGCAAAGCCTGTCCCCAACATCGCGTTACCTTTCCGCTCTCAAAGAGGGAAGCCATCAACCTGACGACGTTCAGCGAGAAGCGGTCAGCCGCCTCGATACGATTTATCAAGAATTGCAGAATAAACCTTCGGTAGCGCCGCAAACCGGCGGCGGTCTGCGGGCGAAATTCGGCAAGCTGCTGGGCAAGCGTGAACCCGCTGTCGAAACGGCCGCAGTTCGCGGTCTCTATATGTGGGGGGGAGTCGGCAGAGGAAAAACCTGGCTGATGGATCTGTTCTTTCAAAGTCTGCCGGGAGAACGTAAACAACGTCTGCATTTTCATCGCTTTATGCTGCGGGTACATGAAGAGTTAACCACGCTGCAGGGGCACAGCGATCCGCTGGAAATCGTTGCGGACCGTTTTAAAGCTGAAACCGATGTGCTCTGCTTTGATGAGTTTTTTGTCTCTGACATTACCGATGCGATGCTGCTGGGCGGTCTGATGAAAGCGCTGTTTGCCCGCGGGATAACCCTGGTGGCGACGTCGAATATTCCTCCTGACGAACTGTACCGTAACGGTCTGCAGCGCGCCCGCTTCCTTCCTGCGATCGACGCGATTAAGCAGCACTGCGATGTGATGAATGTCGACGCCGGCATCGATTATCGTCTGCGCACGCTGACCCAGGCGCACCTGTGGCTGTCGCCGCTGAACGCTGAGACCCGGCAGCAGATGGACAAACTGTGGCTGGCGTTGGCGGGCGCAAAGCGCGAGCAGATGCCAACGCTGGAGATAAACCACCGTCCGCTGCCGACGTTAGGCGTTGAGAACCAGACGCTGGCGGCTTCCTTTGCGACGCTGTGCGTGGATGCGCGTAGCCAGCACGACTATATTGCGCTTTCGCGCCTGTTTCATACCGTCATGCTCTTTGATGTGCCGGTGATGACCGGGCTGATGGAGAGCGAGGCGCGGCGCTTTATCGCCCTCGTCGATGAATTCTACGAACGCCACGTCAAACTGGTGGTCAGTGCGGCGGTTCCGCTGTATGAGATCTATCAGGGCGAGAGATTAAAATTCGAGTTCCAGCGCTGTTTATCGCGCCTGCAGGAGATGCAGAGCGAGGAGTATCTGAAGCGAGAACACCTGGCGGGGTAAAACCGGGTACAAATCACATAAAGGGGTCGATCTTTGACCCCGACTTCTCTATAATCTTGCGACCCCACGTTACGAGAAGGTTTTTTTCCCAAAACTTTCTATGTGCCGGCATAGGCTATTCGAAGGGGTAGGTTTGCTGGACAATGTCGTGTGAACCTCAACTGACTAAACGTTTGGGTGTTCACCAACGTGTAACTTATTTATTTGGGTAAGCTTTTAATGAAAACTTTTACAGCTAAACCAGAAACCGTAAAACGCGACTGGTATGTTGTTGACGCGACCGGTAAAACTCTGGGCCGTCTGGCTTCCGAACTGGCTCTGCGCCTGCGCGGTAAGCACAAAGCGGAATACACTCCGCACGTTGATACCGGTGACTACATCATCGTTCTGAACGCAGAAAAAGTTGCTGTAACCGGCAACAAGCGTGAAGACAAAATGTACTATCACCACACCGGCCACATCGGTGGTATCAAAGAAGCGACCTTTGAAGAGATGATTGCCCGCCGTCCTGAGCGTGTGATTGAAATCGCGGTTAAAGGCATGCTGCCAAAAGGCCCGCTGGGTCGTGCTATGTACCGTAAGCTGAAAGTTTACGCGGGTAACGAGCACAACCACGCGGCACAGCAACCGCAAGTTCTTGACATCTAATCGGGATTATAGGCAATGGCTGAAAATCAATACTACGGCACCGGTCGCCGCAAAAGTTCCGCAGCTCGCGTTTTCATCAAACCGGGCAACGGTAAAATCGTTATCAACCAGCGTTCTCTGGAACAGTACTTCGGTCGTGAAACTGCCCGCATGGTAGTTCGTCAGCCGCTGGAACTGGTCGACATGGTTGAGAAATTAGATCTGTACATCACCGTTAAAGGTGGTGGTATCTCTGGTCAGGCTGGTGCGATCCGTCACGGTATCACCCGCGCTCTGATGGAGTACGATGAGTCCCTGCGTGGCGAACTGCGTAAAGCTGGTTTCGTTACTCGTGATGCTCGTCAGGTTGAACGTAAGAAAGTCGGCCTGCGTAAAGCACGTCGTCGTCCGCAGTTCTCCAAACGTTAATTGTCCTCTGCTTATGCAGAACAATTTGCGAAAAAACCCGCTTCGGCGGGTTTTTTTATGGATAAATTTGCCATTTTCCCTCTACAAACGCCCCATTATTACCACTTTTTCAGCATTTCCAGAATACCCTCACCACAACGTCTTCAAAATCTGGTAAACTATCATCCAATTTTCTGCCCAAATGCAGGTGATTGTTCATTTTTTGTTTGGATGATAAGCAAAAGTGATATCACGCAAATGGGGTTTTTACATCTGGCTGGCCATCCGTGGTCAGCAGCAGTACAAAATTCTGAATATACCTGGAGGTTTTCATGGCTGTCGCTGCCAACAAACGTTCGGTAATGACGCTGTTTTCTGGTCCTACTGACATCTATAGCCATCAGGTCCGCATCGTGCTGGCCGAAAAAGGTGTTAGTTTTGAGATAGAGCACGTGGAGAAGGATAACCCGCCTCAGGATCTGATTGACCTCAACCCGAATCAAAGCGTGCCGACGCTTGTGGATCGTGAGCTCACTCTGTGGGAATCTCGCATCATTATGGAATACCTGGATGAGCGTTTCCCGCATCCGCCGCTGATGCCGGTTTATCCGGTGGCCCGTGGGGAAAGCCGTCTTTACATGCAGCGTATCGAAAAAGACTGGTATTCTCTGATGAATACTATTCAGACCGGTACCGCTTCGCAGGCCGATACTGCACGTAAGCAGCTGCGTGAAGAGCTGCAGGCCATTGCGCCGGTCTTCACCCAGAAGCCCTACTTCCTGAGCGATGAGTTTAGCCTGGTGGACTGCTACCTGGCTCCGCTGCTGTGGCGCCTGCCGGTTCTTGGCGTCGAGCTGGTTGGTGCTGGCGCGAAAGAGCTTAAAGGCTATATGACTCGCGTATTTGAGCGCGACTCTTTCCTCGCTTCTTTAACTGAAGCCGAGCGTGAAATGCGCCTCGGTCGGGGCTAAATGATGGATGTATCACAGCTGACGCCTCGTCGCCCGTACCTGCTGCGGGCGTTCTATGAGTGGCTGCTGGATAACCAGCTGACTCCGCATCTGGTCGTTGACGTGACTCTGCCGGGCGTACTTGTGCCGATGGAGTATGCGCGTGATGGGCAAATTGTTCTCAATATTGCTCCGCGTGCTGTCGGTAACCTGGAGCTGGCGAACGACGAAGTGCGTTTTAACGCGCGTTTCGGCGGCGTGCCGCGCAATGTCTCCGTGCCGATGGCTGCCGTACTGGCGGTTTACGCGCGAGAGAACGGTGCGGGGACCATGTTCGAACCAGAAGCCGCTTACGATGAAGATGTCACCAGCCTGAACGATGAAGAAGAGCTGCCTGACAGCGAAACGGTCATGTCGGTGATCGATGGCGATAAGCCAGATAATCACGACGACGATCCGGATGATACGCCGCCGCCCCGTGGCGGACGTCCGGCGCTACGCGTTGTGAAGTGATATCAATAACGGGGCCTGATTCATATATGAATTCATATTTGAATCAGCAGCATCCCCTATCCCGAGCGAAGCATTCATAGATATGCTTCGCTTTTTTTTCATTTTATAACTTTACTGCTGGCGTCGAGTCTCTTCTCCGTCAGGGCAAAGTGTGTTTCTGCGGCGGGCTGGGTCTGCACAGATTATTTTGCTGTGCCCTATGGTCATCCAGCACAGGAGATAGGGTATATTAGATGAAATGGGAGTGTGAATTCATATTTTTCTGGGTTTATTTGTTGTAACTTTAATTAAGGTGTTTCTATGATGAATATGTGTTCTTATTTTACTATTGATGCCGTTTATTTATAAAGAGCAGATTAATTAACTGACCTGTGTTTTATTTAACTTACCTGCAGTTCATGTACTATCATCTTGTAATTGTTGAAGGTTTTTACTTTTTAAAATTTGCGATTATTTTTCTTGAGATTAGTCGTTCAATTAAGTAGATTAGCCGGCGGTGAGAGGAGTCTCTTTCATCATTACTTCCAGTGACTAATTCTTTCCTCAATAATTATTGAGGGGATGATTAGTGGCAATGATTTAATTAGATAAAGGATGTGCCGATATTTTTATTGATATCGGTCGTACGATACATTAAGGAAAATTGATATGTTCTCTAAAAAGTCGCTTTCTGCGCTGTGCGTTTGCGCTGCTATTGTTTCTGCTGCGGGCGTTAATGCTGCTACGGATACTACTCTCACCGTTAAAGGAACCTTTGTTCCGGCTGCGTGCACTCCGGAGCTGAGCAATAGTGGCATTGTTGATTACGGCTCTATGAACAACTCGGTTCTTGGGAAACCTATCAGCGGCAGCACCTTAGTTCAGTTGGGCAAAAAATCCATTACGTTAACGGTTAGCTGCGATGCGGCGACCAGCGTGGGCATCGTGGCGAAGGATAACCGTGCCAGTTCTAAAGTTGAGATTTCAAGCTCGGCGTATATTGCTGACTATATCCCGGGGCAAAATATGTCAACGGAATCTGCGGCGTTTGGCCTCGGTACCGTTAATGATATGAAGATCGGTGCTTATTCTGTTACGGCAATGAAGGATGGATTAACTGCTGATGGCGCGGCAGTGGATATGATCGTGAAAAATACGGGTAGTGCAAATAGCTCGTGGGAGAATGCAAATAGCGGAGCTTTATATTACTCCGACGCTACCCGTATCGTTACCGTTGCTGAAACCGGCAAAACTACCCCAATGCTGTTTAAAGATTTAGTGATGCCGCTGGATATTGTTTCCGCCGTTCAGGACAATGGTGTACTGGGTGCCGGAACAAAAATCGAGCTCGATGGTAATGCCACGCTGAGTCTTGTTTATCTCTAATATTTATATGCTGTCCTTCTGAAATTCGGCCCAATAAATATTTTAATAAAATTTGTTGGGCCTGTTAATAAGCTCTATCTCTTTTTAATAAACACCACTAATATGAAAAAAACGCTGCTGTTGTCGTTATTGATATTGATGACCCGGGCCTATGCCAGCGGCATGGTGCCTGAGACGTCGGTTTTACTCGTTGATGAGCAAAAAGGTGAGGTGTCGATGAACCTCACCAATTCAGATCCGCATCCATCTCTGCTTTATACGAAAGTGGTTGATTTAGCCGATAGCGATAAATCTATCCGCTTAATTGTCACGCAGCCGGTAGTACGCGTAGAGCAAGGGGACACGCAAAAGATCCGCTTTATATTGCAAACGTCTAAACCGCTACAACAGGAAGAGTTTAAACGGGTCACCTTTGAAGGAATACCGCCGAAAGAAAAGGGAAAACTGAAAACAACGGTCACTATTCGTCAGGATTTACCGGTCATTATCCATCCGGCTGGCCTGGCGGAGGAGCCCGCGCCGTGGAAACATCTGGTCTGGCGCAAAAAGGGGGGCCCGCTGGAAATCAGTAATCCGAGCGACTATGTCGTCAGGATGACGTCCATGTTTAATACTTTGCCTTCAGGTTCTCCCGGCGAGTTAGCGAAAACGTATCTCCTGCCGCACACCAGTGTCAGCGTAAAATTACCTGCTAAAGCGGGAGCGGATACGAAAGTCGAGTTTTTCCCGGCAAGCCGCTATGGATATAAAGGAGATCGCTACATC
This sequence comes from Klebsiella sp. CN_Kp100, assembly GCF_040065315.1. Taxonomy (NCBI): domain Bacteria; kingdom Pseudomonadati; phylum Pseudomonadota; class Gammaproteobacteria; order Enterobacterales; family Enterobacteriaceae; genus Klebsiella; species Klebsiella sp. CN_Kp100. The sequence continues at coordinate 65,504 of NZ_JBEAIJ010000049.1, read as the reverse complement.
ACCTCGTTGCAGTGACCATGTTCAAGGATGAACGGAATGCTCAGGAAAAAGCTGTTGGCCTGTCTTATCGGGTTGGGAAGCGCTCAACTGGCGGTAGCTGAAGAGGCCAAAAAGAGCGCGATAGAATTTGATAGTGAAACCTTAACGTCTTTGGGCATCGATCCGCAAATTGCGCATTATTTCTCCTCAGAAGCCAAATTCCTGCCGGGGGCGAGCTCGGTTATGCTGGGCGTTAACGGTAAGGATAAGGGAAATATCGTCGCACACTTTGATGATGACGGCCAGCTGTGTTTCGATAAAGCGTTTATGCAACAGGCCGGTATTCGCCAATCCGTGGTCGACAGCGAGGGCTGCTATGACTATTTACAGGCCCATCCTGAAACGATCCTGAAAGCGTCGCCCGGAAAAGGGCGAATCGATCTGATATTACCGCAGGAGCAGTTAGTCCACCAAAGTACCGACCTCAGCGGATACGACACGAGCGGTACGGCTGGGGTGCTGAATTATACCTTTTTCGCTTCGCGCAACGATTATAGCGGCGGTCATTCCGAGTATTCGCAGCTGATGCTGGACGGCGGTCTAAACGTGAATACCTGGCTGCTGCGTAGCCATCAGCTATTAAGCCGTGCGAATAATCTGTTTACCAGCGAAAATTCGCAGACCTACCTACAGCGCACCTTTACGCAGATAAAAAGCACCGTCAAGGCGGGTGAAATAGGCATGAATAACCCTTTGCTCGACGGCACCGAGCTATACGGTATCTCCTTGATGCCGGAGAGCGTCCTTAACGATGCCGGGAGCGGCGTGCTGGTAACCGGGATCGCCAGTACCCCGCAGGCGCGGGTTGAGATCCGCCAGCAAGGGATCATGGTGTATTCCACTTTAGTGCCTGCCGGCCCCTTTACCTTAACGGATATTCCCCTGCGCAACGTCACCAGCGATCTGACGGTCACCGTTATTGAGACCGATGGCAGCCAGCATAGCCAGGTGGTTCCCGCCTCATTGTATCGCTCCGGGCTGGGGCCTGCGGGCGGATATCAATTTTCATTAGGCCGGGTGAGCGATGCATATAGCCAGCAGCCCTGGGTAGCCAGCCTGGCTGGCGGCTGGAAGCTGAACGCCAGGCATAATTTAACTAGCGGCGCGATCGTTGCCCAGAGCTACCAGGCCTTAGGAATACGCGTTGACTCAGTACTGCCGCAGGAAAATGCGCTTTCTCTTCAGATTAACCAGGCGTTCGATCGCGATAATGCGCAGCAGGGCCAGAAGTACACTCTATCGACCTCCTGTGCAACACAGTCCGGTTTTGGGCTGAATGCTTCGTTGAGCAAATATTCTGAAAAGTATCGTGAGTTTTCTCAGGCCATTGATAAGAATTTTAGCGCCACCAATAAAATGGAGTACTCATTGGGGGCGAGCTGGGGACACCCTGTTATAGGTACGATGAGCGCCAGCTTCTATGATGTAACAGGGTTCGATAGCCAAAATAATTCTCGCTACGCGACGCTTAACTGGGGAAAGAGTTTTAGCGCATTTTCCGTATCGGCAAGCTGGCAGCGCCAGCTCAGCGGCGGGAGTATCGAACAAAGCAATGATAATATTTTTTACCTGAACCTGAATATTCCCTTCCAGCTGCATTCGGTCAATGCTTACGCGCGCAGTGAAAAAGGGCGGAAGAGATTCGGTACTTCGGTAACGGGCACTATCAGCGATGACACCACTTATACCCTCGGCGCCGAACGTGACCAGACCGAGAGTCGGAACAGCTTCAGCGGCGGGATAAATCAGAATCTGCATTACACGCAGCTAAGCATGAATGCGAGTACCAACGGTTCGCAGAGCCATAGCTATTCCGGAACGCTGCGCGGGGGAATGGCCGCCCACCGCCATGGTGTGACTTTTACACCGTGGGCGATTCGCGACACCTTTGCCATTGCCAGCCTGGATAAGCCGGTTTCCGGAGTGCGCATCGAGACATCGCAGGGGCCGGTGTGGACTGACTTCAGCGGTCAGGCAGTCATTCCTTCCGTTTCGGCCTGGCGAGAGGCAGCCGTTGAAATCAACACCGCGACTTTGCCAAAGAACATGGATATTGGCAATGGGCTCAGAATGCTCAAGCAAGGCCGAGGGGCCGTAGGCAAAATCCGCTTTTCTACCATCACGGAACGCCGGGTATTGCTGAGTGTCACGATGGGGAACGGTGATCCGCTGCCGAAGGGGGTCGCCGTCACGGATTCAGCGGGCAATTACTTAACGACTTCCGTCGATGACGGCGTGCTTTTTTTGAACAACCTCACAGGGAGACAAACATTGGTGGCGAAACTGGAAAAGGGAAGTTGCCGCATCTCGCTAACGCTGCCTGAAGCGCCAGACGCAGAGGCGTTCTATGAAAATGCCAGCGGGGTATGTCAATGATTCGTCTATGGCTGGGCCTTAGCCTGCTGGCATTTTCCGGCGCCCTTCTGGCCGAATGCGAATTAAATAGCACGCAGCGTTCGGTTGACTATCTGCCCGTTCGCCCGGCAGAACGTCAGCAGGCGGGAGATAAGCCTGTGGTACTTCCGGAAAAGCAGTTCGTCCTGCATGTACATTGTGATAAGCCACAACGTATTCGGCTTTTCTTCGGTAGCGCCTATGCGCAAAACGGCAGGTTCGCACTTGGCAATCGTGGGGAAATGAATATTACCGCCGGGCAAGCGGTGGCTGACGATCGCGACGTGATGCTGGTCCCTGTACGGAGCGCCGGGGCGCCGATTACCGCTGAAGCAGCAAAGCGATCCCGCATTGTGCTCAATCAAGGGATCGCCTTTGTACAGGGAGAAGAGATTGAAGCCAGTCAGCTCTCTGTGGTTCTGAACGTGGCTTCAATGATGGAGAGCCAGGCGATTACGGATCGCGTAACGTATCGTGGGAATCTGCAGATCAGGGTGGTAACTCCATGAGGTACGCCTTTGTTTTATTCGCGCTTTTACTCAGTCCGATCCTTCACGCCGGCGACAACCTTAGTATTGATTTTACCGTGACCGCAGAAGCGGCGGCGTGCACGCCAACGCTGAGCCATAACGGCATCGTAGATTTCGGTGAACGGCATGTCGGGTCGCTATCAACGTCCGCATTTACCCAGCTAGGCGTGCGGGATATTACCTTAACGGTTACCTGCGAATCCTCCACCGGGATCGCTATTACGGCAAGAGATGCGCGATCCAGTTCCGCTATCACGGGAAAAGATACACACGGCCATGAGGGAGTGCTTTTTCAGGTCAATGGCGGCGGATACATAAGCGACAAATCACGGCTTTTTGGTCTGGGTATGACGATGGAAAATAAACCTATTGGCAGCTATGCGATGCAAATCGATTCCGCCAATACCATCGCGGTTGATGATAAAAAAGTTGCCGTTGATATCGCCGGATCGGCCAGCAAGGAGGGACCGTGGGAAGTTTCCTCGCTTTTACCGCTCCCAACGGGACAGGACTATTTCTATACCTTTGTTAAAAAAGGCTCTTCGGTGCCGCAGCCAATCACGGCGGCAACGGTGCCTCTGCAGATAAGCGCATCGGTGGGAAGTAATCTCAGGAGCGGGCAAAAGGTGACGTTGGACGGCGAGGCGGTAATCAGTATTGTCTATCTCTGAATGAATAAGCTTGCGGGCTCCGGGGCCCGCAAGCTTTTTTCGTTACACTTCCAGGTAGTTCAGGATGCCGTCAGCCGCCTTACGGCCTTCGGCAATCGCGGTGACCACCAGGTCAGAGCCGCGAACGATATCGCCGCCGGCGAAGATTTTCGGGTTGCTGGTCTGGAAAGCATTGTCGCTGCCTTCCGGCGCAATCACGCGGCCCTGAGAATCGAGCTCAACGCTGTGCTTCGCCAGCCATTCCATGCTGTGCGGACGGAAACCAAACGCCATGACTACGGCATCCGCTGGCACCACATGTTCTGAACCGGCAACGATTTCCGCGCGGCGGCGGCCCTTCGCATCCGGCTGGCCCATCTCCGTACGCGCCATCTTCACGCCGCAGACTTTACCGTTGGCATTCACTTCAATGCCCAGCGGCTGAACGTTGAACTGGAATTCCACGCCTTCTTCCCGCGCGTTTTTCACTTCGCGTTTCGAGCCCGGCATGTTCTCTTCATCACGGCGATAGGCGCAGATGACGTGAGTCGCGTTCTGGCGAATCGAGGTACGCACGCAGTCCATTGCGGTGTCGCCGCCGCCAAGAACCACGACGCGTTTGCCTTCCATGCTGACGTACGGCTCGTCCGCCGTTTCACCAAAGCCCATGATCTGCTTGGTATTGGCGATCAGGAAGGGCAGCGCATCAAAGACGCCGCTGGCGTCTTCGTTTTCCAGACCGCCGCGCATTGACTGATAGGTACCAACGCCGAGGAATACCGCATCGTACCCTTTCAGCAGATCGTCGAGCTGTACATCGCGACCCACCTCGGTATTGAGTTTGAACTCAATGCCCATACCGGTAAAGATCTCGCGACGACGGGTCATCACCTCTTTTTCCAGCTTAAAGGCTGGAATACCAAAGGTCAGGAGGCCGCCAATCTCCGGATGGCGATCGAAGACTACCGCCTTCACGCCGTTACGGGTCAATACGTCGGCGCACGCCAGACCTGCCGGACCCGCGCCGATAATGGCGACGGTTTTGCCGGTTTGTTTCACGCCGCTAAGGTCAGGACGCCAGCCCATTTCGAATGCTTTATCGTTGATATAGCGCTCAATGTTACCGATGGTTACCGCGCCGAACTCATCGTTCAGGGTGCAGGAACCTTCGCACAGGCGGTCCTGCGGGCAAACGCGTCCGCAGACTTCCGGTAGGGTATTGGTCTGATGCGACAGCTCAGCCGCTTCGAAAATACGTCCTTCATTAGCCAGCTTCAGCCAGTTCGGGATGTAGTTATGCACCGGGCATTTCCATTCGCAGTACGGGTTGCCGCAGGACAGGCAGCGATCTGCCTGTGCTTTAGCCTGGCCTTCTGAAAACGGCTCGTAAATTTCCACAAATTCAATTTTACGGATCTTCAGCGCTTTTTTAGGCGGATCAACTCGCTGTAAGTCGATAAATTGATAGACATTCTGACTCATCTTAACCCCTTACTGCGCCTGCACCCGCAGCTCAGCTGCGGAACGACTACGGTGACCCAACAGTGCTTTAACATCGCTGGACTTCGGTTTGACCAGCGCAAACTTCGCCGAGAAGGCCGGCCAGTTGGCCAGAATCTCTTCACCGCGCTGTGAACCGGTAAGCTGCACATGCTCGGTAATTAAACCGCGCAGGTGCTCTTCATGGATGGCCAGAGAGTCAACGTCCAGCACTTCTACCAGTTCAGAGTTCACGCGTTTACGGAAGTCGCCGTCTTCATCCAGTACGTAACCAAAGCCACCGGTCATGCCTGCGCCGAAGTTGACGCCGGTTTTGCCCAGCACGCAGACGATGCCGCCGGTCATATATTCACAGCCGTTGTCGCCGATACCTTCGACGACGGTGATAGCCCCGGAGTTACGCACTGCGAAACGCTCGCCCGCACGACCCGCAGCATACAGACGACCGCCGGTCGCGCCGTACAGACAGGTGTTGCCGATAATGCTGGCTTCATGGCTACGGAAGGCCGAGCCTACCGGAGGACGAATGGCGATCAGGCCGCCGGCCATCCCTTTACCCACGTAGTCGTTCGCGTCGCCGGTCAGATGCAGCTCAACGCCGCCGGCATTCCACACGCCGAAGCTCTGACCTGCGGTACCGCTGAAGTGGGCGGTAATAGGATCTGCTGCCAGGCCCTGGTCACCGTGGGTCTGGGCGATGTAGCCGGACAGCGAGGCTCCTACGGAACGGTCAGTATTGCGGATATCGAACCAGAACGTTTTGCTCTGCTTGCCGTCAACAAAGGGTTTTGCCTGCTGCAGCAGCTGCGCATTCAGGACGCCATTATCGAACGGCGGGTTGTTCTCCGTGCAGTACAGCGCTTTGCCCGGATGCGGCTCCGCGGTTTCCAGCAGCTTGCTCAGATCCAGCTTCTGCTGCTTGGCGGTAAAACCGTCCAGCTCTTTCAGCAGATCGGTACGGCCAATCAGATCCACCAGACGCTTCACGCCCAGCTGTGCCATCAGCTCGCGCGTTTCGCGGGCGATGAATTCAAAGTAATTGGTCACTTTAAACGGCAGACCGTGGTAGTGGTTCTTACGCAGTTTGTCATCCTGGGTTGCTACGCCGGTTGCGCAGTTGTTCAGGTGACAAATACGCAGATATTTACAGCCCAGCGCCACCATTGGTCCGGTCCCGAAGCCGAAGCTCTCAGCGCCGAGGATAGCCGCTTTGATGATATCGAGGCCGGTTTTCAGCCCACCGTCGACCTGCAGACGAATTTTATGGCGCAGCCCGTTGGCAACCAGCGCCTGCTGGGTTTCAACCAGTCCAAGCTCCCACGGACATCCCGCGTACTTCACTGACGATAGCGGGCTGGCGCCGGTGCCGCCGTCGTAGCCGGCAATGGTGATTAAATCCGCGTAAGCTTTTGCTACACCGGTGGCAATAGTCCCGACGCCCGGTTCAGAGACCAGCTTCACGGAGATCATCGCTTTCGGGTTGACCTGTTTCAGGTCGAAAATCAGCTGTGCCAGATCCTCGATCGAGTAGATATCGTGGTGCGGCGGCGGAGAAATTAACGTTACGCCAGGTACTGAATAGCGCAGTTTGGCGATATACGGAGTCACTTTATCGCCGGGTAACTGGCCGCCTTCGCCAGGCTTAGCGCCCTGGGCGACTTTAATCTGGATAACGTCGGCGTTGACCAGATAAGCCGGAGTTACGCCGAAGCGGCCGGAGGCGACCTGCTTAATGCGCGACACTTTATTGGTGCCGTAGCGCGCCGGGTCTTCGCCGCCTTCGCCGGAGTTGGAGTTGCCGCCGAGGCTGTTCATGGCTTCCGCCAGCGCTTCGTGCGCTTCCGGGCTCAGCGCGCCGATAGACATCGCCGCGGTATCGAAGCGTTTGAACAGTTCGCTCGCCGGTTCAACGTCGTCCAGGTTCACCGTGGTTCCGTCCGGGGTGACGGAAAGCAGGTCGCGCAGCGTTGCCGCCGGGCGCTCGTTAACCAGCTTCGCGTACTGCTGATAATCGCTGTACTCACCGCTTTGTACCGCTTGCTGCAGGGTGCGCACCACGTCCGGGTTGTAGGCGTGATATTCGCCGCCGTGAACGTATTTCAGCAGACCGCCCTGATCCAGCGGTTTACGCGCCAGCCAGGCACGTTTCGACAGATTCAGCAGATCCTGCTGGAAATCATCGAAGCCCGCGCCGCCGATACGGCTGACAACGCCCTGGAAGCACAGATCGGAGACTTCGCGATGCAGGCCGACCGCTTCAAACAGCTTCGAGCAGCGATAGGATGCAATGGTCGAAATCCCCATCTTCGACATGATCTTATACAGACCTTTGTTGATGCCGTTACGATAGTTCAGCATCACTGCGCGGTACTCTTTGTCGATGGCTTTATTATCGACCAGCTTCGCCAGGGTTTCATAGGCGAGGTACGGATAAATAGCCGTCGCGCCGAAGCCGAGCAGCACGGCAAAGTGGTGCGGATCGCGGGCGCTGGCGGTTTCGACAATAATGTTGGCATCGCAGCGCAGGCTCTTATCGACCAGGCGGGTCTGGATCGCGCCTACCGCCATCGGTGCCGGTACCGGCAGACGGTTTTTAGCGATGTTACGGTCTGAGAGCACCAGCAGAACGGTACCGTTACGCACCATCTGTTCGGCTTTATCGCACAGCGCCTTCACGGTTTCAGCCAGCGTGGTTTCGGCGGCATCAAAAGTGATATCCAGGACGTCGGCGCGATAGTGCTCTTCTTCCATGGTGGTCAGCTGTTTAAAATCCGAGTACAGCAGAATCGGCGATTTGAAGCTCAGGCGATGCGCCTGGCCTTCCGCTTCACAGAAGACGTTCATTTCACGGCCGATGCTGGTGGCCAGCGACATAACGTGCGCTTCGCGCAGCGGATCGATCGGCGGGTTAGTGACCTGCGCGAACTGCTGGCGGAAGTAATCGTAAATGATACGCGGCTGGCTGGAGAGCACGGCAAATGGGGTATCATCGCCCATCGAGCCGACCGCTTCCTGGCCATTTTCACCCAGTACGCGCAGGACGGAATCCAGCTCTTCGGCACTGTAGTTGAACTGTTTCTGATAGCTGGCGAGGGTATCATCGTCCAGCTGGCGGCTACCGACCTCTTCGTCCGGCAGTTCTTCGAACGGCACCAGACGACGGACGTTTTTCGCCATCCACTCTTTATACGGGTGACGGCTTTTCAGATCGTTGTCGGTTTCCGCGGAGTGCAGAATACGCCCCTCGCGGGTATCGATAACCATCAGTTCGCCTGGACCGACGCGGCCTTTTTCAACGACTTCATCCGGCTGATAATCCCAGATACCCACCTCGGATGCGCAGGTGATGAGCTTATCTTTGGTGATCACATAGCGTGCCGGACGCAGGCCATTACGGTCGAGGTTACAGGCGGCGAAGCGACCATCGGACATCACGATGCCCGCCGGGCCGTCCCACGGTTCCATATGCATGGAGTTAAAGTCAAAGAACGAGCGCAGCTCGGGATCCATATCCGGGTTATTTTGCCAGGCTGGCGGAACCAGCAGGCGCATTGCGCGAATGATGTCCATCCCGCCCGCCAGCAGCAGCTCCAGCATGTTATCCATAGAGCTGGAGTCAGAGCCGGTTTCGTTAACGAACGGTGCGGCGTCGTGGAGGTCAGGGATTAGCGGCGTCTGGAACTTATAGGTACGGGCGCGGGCCCACTGGCGGTTACCGGTAATGGTGTTGATTTCACCGTTGTGTGCCAGGTAACGGAACGGCTGAGCCAGCGGCCAGCGCGGCACGGTATTGGTAGAAAAGCGCTGGTGGAACAGACAGATGGCTGACTCCAGGCGCAGATCCGCGAGGTCCAGGTAGAAGCGCGGCAAATCCGCCGGCATACACAGACCTTTATAAATGTTGACCAGGTTCGACAGGCTGCAAACGTAAAAATCTTTATCTTCCTGCAGACGCTTTTCGATACGACGGCGCGCGATGAATAAGCGGCGCTCCATGTCGCGCGGGCGCCAGCCAGCCGGGGCGTTAACAAAGATTTGTTCTATACGTGGCAGCGAGGAGAGGGCGATTTCACCTAGTACGCCTTCATTGGTTGGCACATCGCGCCAGCCGACGATAGACAGCGTTTCGCGCTGAAGTTCTTCTTCGACGATGCGGCGCGCCGCGTTTGCCAGTTCAGGATCCTTATTAAGGAACAGCATCCCAACGGCGTAATTTTTGGCTAAACGCCAGCCGCGCTCTTCCGCAACAATTCGGAAGAAACGATCGGGTTTTTGTAGCAGCAAGCCACAACCGTCGCCGGTTTTTCCATCGGCAAGAATCGCGCCGCGGTGCTGCATTCGGGCCAGTGCGTGTATAGCGGTTCGCACTACCTTGTGGCTAGGTTCGCCTTCTATGTGGGCGATCAGGCCGAAACCACAGTTATCCCTCTCAAGGGATTTATCGTACAACATATCAGTGAACCTCCCCAGGCTCTACGGGACACCCTCCGTTACCGATTGCGCACGGGCACAGAAAGAGCATGGCGACGGGGTTTACACCTCGCATTCGCCCTCTTTAAATCCTTTTCGCATCGGTACACAAGTTTGAGGACTTGCTGTTAAGAGGGAATCTCAATTACTGCATAAATATGATGAGCAGAGCACTCATCCAGAAAGCTTCCAGCGGATTCCCAACTTATCGGGAATCCACACATACGTCAAATGGCAATCTTATTTATACAAAAATGTGCTATGCAATGGCTAATTAAATGATTTTTAAGAGAATAAATGCGTTTTAAATACTACTGAAACGCGCCAGGAGACAGAATCGAGTGTGATCTGTCTCACTGTATCGACGGCACGACATTATCTGTCTGTGCTGAATTGTTTTTTTATCACAGTTTTTTAAACTGCTTTTTATTTATTTTTTGGTGGCTAATACTGTTTTGTGCCAGGGTAAAGATAATTGCCAATCAGCGGCTATGTATAAGGAAAACTCATTACCCTGAACATGAATTAAATTGCAGTTATCTTGATTGTTTATGCAATGAGGTAAGCGGCCGCGTTGACGATTGATCCAGGTCATCGCCGTCGGTAGCTAAAAATGGCAGGCTTGGCCCCTTTCTTAAGGCCGGTCTATCAGATTATGCAGTTACAAAAATTAGTCAACATGTTTGGTGGGGATCTTGCGCGCCGATATGGAGAAAAGGTTCACAAACTGACGCTGCACGGTGGATTTAGCTGTCCAAATCGCGATGGCACCATTGGTCGTGGCGGCTGTACCTTTTGTAATGTCGCTTCTTTTGCCGATGAAGAGCAGCAGCACCGTTCGATTGCTGAGCAGCTAGCCCATCAGGCGCAGCGGGTAAACCGGGCTAAGCGCTATTTGGCCTATTTCCAGGCCTATACCAGTACGTTTGCCGAAGTTCAGGTACTGCGATCCATGTATCAGCAGGCAATCAGCCAGGCCAGCATCGTCGGGCTGTGCGTGGGCACCCGCCCGGACTGCGTCCCCGGAGCCGTATTGGACCTGCTGAGTGAGTATCGGGAGCAGGGCTACGAAGTATGGCTCGAGCTGGGTTTACAAACCGCGCATGATAAAACGCTGCACCGAATTAACCGCGGCCACGATTTTGCCTGCTATCAGCGAACCACCCGCCTGGCACGCGAGCGCGACCTTAAAGTGTGTAGCCACCTTATCGTGGGCCTGCCGGGCGAGGGACAGGGTGAATGCCTGGAGACCTTAGAGCAGGTAGTGGAGACCGGCGTAGACGGCATTAAGCTGCATCCACTTCATATTGTGAAGGGGAGCATTATGGCCAGGGCCTGGCAGGCAGGAAGGTTAAACGGTATTGCGCTGGACGACTATACGGTTACCGCAGGAGAGATGATCCGTCACACCCCTCCGGAAGTGATTTTTCACCGTATCTCCGCCAGCGCGCGCCGCCCAACGCTGCTGGCGCCGCTGTGGTGTGAGAACCGCTGGACCGGGATGGTTGAACTGGATAAATACCTCAATGAACACGGCGTTCAGGGGTCTGCTCTCGGTCGTCGCTGGATCTCTCCATAGCAGGCGGATAACGTCATCGCTACGGCGGATTTATTTTGCTTTATCCTCTGAAAAAAAGTGGTGTGACCAATGTCACTGTCGTTGATATAAATCTGGTTATTTTATCTTGTATGGTAGTAGGCTATGACCGTTAATAATATTGAATCAGGTGATTTCGTATGCAAATGACAATGCGTTGGTTTGGGCCGGAGGAAGACAAGGTCTCTCTGGAATATATCCGCCAGGTTCCCGGCGTTGAAGGCGTGGTGGGGGCGCTCTATGATGTCGCGGTTGGTGAGGTCTGGCCGCTGGAAAAAATCCAGCGCCTGGTAAATCAGGTTCATGATGCCGGGCTAAAAATGGAAGTTATCGAAAGCGTCAATATTCATGACGATATTAAAATAGGCCTGCCTTCCCGCGATCGCTATATCGCCAACTATCAACAGACTATCCGTAATCTTGCCCGGTTTGGCGTAAAAGTGATTTGCTATAACTTCATGCCGGTTTTTGACTGGATGAAGACCGATATGAACTATGTTCTGCCGGATGGCTCCCGGACGATGGCTTTTGAAAAAAAAGATATTGATAAGAGCCTGGAAGAGGTGGTGAAAGAGGTTCTGGATAACTCAAATGGTTTTGCTCTGCCGGGCTGGGAACCTGAGCGTCTGGCCAAAGTTCAGGAGCTGTTTGCGCAGTACAAAGATGTTGATGACAAGACGCTGCGGGAGAATCTGGTCTATTTCCTGAAGGCGGTTATCCCCGTCTGTGAAGAGTTCGGCGTGAGAATGGCTATTCACCCAGACGATCCGCCGTACTCTATTTTTGGCTTGCCGCGTATCGTGAAAAATCGCGACGATCTGGATTGGATCTGCCGGGCGGTAGATTCTGAGGCCAATGGCATCACGCTCTGCACCGGTTCAATCGCGGAAGATCCTGCCAATGACGTCTACTCGATTCTGGCCGAGTTTACACGGCGCAAGCGTATCCATTTTGCCCATTTGCGTAATATTAATCTTATTAAAGATAAAGACTTTTATGAATGCGCTCATCCGTCAGAATTCGGCTCTTTGGACATGTATAAAGTGATGCAGGCGCTCTATGACAATGGTTTTAGTGGCTATATACGCCCGGATCATGGACGTTTTATCTGGGGTGAAACAGGGCGGCCAGGTTATGGATTATACGACCGTGCGCTGGGCGTGACCTACCTGAAGGGGCTGTGGGAAGCGCTCAGTAAACGCTAACGCTCGTTTTGTTCTCTTCTCTATTTCCGGCTGACGCCAGTTCAGCGTCAGCCGCGTAACTCCAATCCTTCCCGCATTTTTTGCACAACTTACAGCGTCTTGCTCAGAATTGAGTATTATTGTGCGAAGTTGTCGCGAAGGAATCCCTTATGAAGCAAATCCGTATGCTGGCGCAGTATTATGTTGACCTGATGATGAAGCTGGGTCTGGTGCGCTTTTCAATGCTGCTGGCCTTTGCGCTGGTGGTGCTGGCGATAGTTGTGCAGATGGCCGTTACGATGGTGCTGCATGGCCAGGTGGAAAGTATTGATGTGATCCGCTCCATCTTCTTCGGCCTGCTGATTACCCCATGGGCGGTCTATTTCCTTTCGGTGGTGGTTGAGCAACTGGAAGAGTCCCGGCAGCGCCTCTCGCGGCTGGTAGAGAAACTGGAGGAGATGCGCGAGCGCGATCTCAAGCTGAATGTGCAGCTCAAGGACAATATCGCCCAGCTTAATCAGGAAATCGGCGAACGTGAAAAGGCGGAAGCGGAACGTGAAACGACGCTTGAGCAGCTCAAAATTGAGATGAAAGAGCGTGAAGAGGCGCAAATTCAGCTTGAGCAACAATCCTCTTTTCTGCGCTCCTTCCTTGATGCTTCTCCGGATCTGGTTTTCTATCGTAATGAAGATAAAGAGTTTTCCGGTTGTAACCGTGCGATGGAGCTTTTGACAGGCAAAAGTGAAAAGCAGCTTATCCATCTGAAGCCGCAGGATGTTTATACCGAAGAAGTGGCGGAAAAGGTGCTGGAAACGGATGAGAAAGTCTTCCGCCATAACGTCTCACTAACCTACGAACAGTGGCTGGATTATCCGGACGGGCGTAAGGCCTGCTTTGAAATCCGTAAGGTTCCTTATTACGACCGCGTAGGTAAGCGGCGCGGCCTGATGGGTTTTGGCCGCGATATCACGGAGCGTAAGCGCTATCAGGACGCTCTGGAGCGAGCCAGCCGAGATAAGACCACCTTTATCTCAACGATCAGCCACGAGCTGCGTACGCCGCTTAACGGCATTGTAGGGCTTAGCCGAATTCTGCTGGATACCGATTTGACCGGCGAACAGGAAAGATACCTGAAAACCATCCATGTCTCAGCGGTAACCCTTGGTAATATCTTCAATGATATTATTGAGATGGATAAGATGGAGCGGCGTAAAATTCAGCTGGACAACCAGCCGGTTGATTTTACCGGTTTCCTTGCGGACCTGGAAAACCTCTCCGGCCTGCAGGCGCAGCAGAAAGGCCTGCATTTTGTGCTGGAACCCACGCTTCCGCTGCCGCATAAAGTGATCACCGACGGAACGCGTTTACGCCAAATCTTGTGGAATCTTATTAGTAATGCGGTGAAATTTACTCCGCAAGGCGGGAATGTGAACGTCCGCGTGCGCTATGACGAGGGGAATATACTGCACTTCGAAGTGGAAGATTCAGGTATCGGCATCCCTGAAGCGGAGCAGGATAAGATTTTCGCCATGTACTACCAGGTTAAAGATAGCCAGGGCGGCAAGCCTGCGACGGGCACCGGTATCGGTCTTGCCGTATCACGTCGCCTGGCGCGAAATATGGGGGGGGATATCTGCGTTTCCAGCCTGCCGGGTAAAGGCGCGACATTTACCCTCACCGTACATGCTCCGGCCGTTGCGGAAGAGGTTGAAGATACGCTGGCGGAAGATGAAATGCCATTACCTGCGCTGAATGTGCTGCTGGTGGAAGATATTGAGCTAAACGTGATCGTTGCGCGATCGGTACTTGAGAAGCTTGGCAATAGCGTCGATGTGGCGATGACCGGTAAGGCTGCGCTGGAGATGTTCGTCCCCGGCGAATACGATCTGGTGCTGCTTGATATCCAGCTGCCGGATATGACCGGCCTTGATATCTCTCGTCAGCTTAAACAGCGCTTTGCCGCCGACGAGCTTCCGCCGTTGGTTGCGCTTACCGCTAACGTACTGAAGAACAAGAATGAGTATCTGGAAGCGGGAATGGATGATGTCCTGAGTAAGCCGTTATCGGTTCCGGCATTAACCGCGATTATCAAAAAATTCTGGGATGCGCCGGAAGAAGAGGAGAATGAGATGCCATCTGTAGATAGCAGTAAATCGGCTTCAGTACTGGATATTCCGATGCTTGAGCAGTACATCGAACTGGTAGGGCCGAAGCTTATTTATGACGGTCTGGCCGTCTTTGAAAGAATGATGCCGGGCTATATGGCGGTTCTGGAGTCTAATTTGACCGCTCGCGACCAGAAAGGAATTGTTGAAGAGGGGCACAAGATTAAAGGGGCTGCGGGCTCGATCGGTTTGCGCCATATTCAACAGTTAGGTCAGCAGATCCAGACGCCGGATTTACCCGCATGGTCGGATAACGTTGGCGAATGGGTTGAAGAGATGAAATCCGAATGGCAAAGCGATGTCGCGGTACTGAAAGCGTGGGTCGCGGCGGCAGATAAAAAATGACCCCGGATAAACCGGGGTGCGCGAATACTGCGCCAACACCAGGGAACTGGACATTGCGCCAGAATCATTTAAGTGATTTTTTTACACGGCGCAACCTGAGGATTTGGCTTACTCGCTCATTAAGATAGCAAACCTTAAATATTTTGTTACGTGAAACAGTAAAATATGTGAAGCATAGCGAGTAAATCAAAATTTTTGACTGCTTTCATAAACTTGTACTAAGGGGCTGATGTGATGAAGAAAATTGGTGTCGTGCTGAGCGGATGCGGCGTTTATGACGGAAGTGAAATCCATGAAGCCGTCATTACCCTGCTGGCAATTGCCCGCAGCGGGGCTCAGGCCGTTTGCTATGCGCCGGATAAAGTACAAACCGATGTTATCAATCATCTGACCGGCGAAGCGCAGGCGGAAAGCCGTAATGTGCTGGTGGAAGCGGCGCGTATCGCGCGCGGAGAGATTCAGCCTTTGGCCAATGCCCGAGCGGATGAGCTGGACGCGCTGATTGTGCCCGGCGGTTTTGGCGCGGCAAAGAATCTCAGTAGCTTTGCCTCGCAGGGGAGCGAATGTGAAGTGGATAGCGATCTTAAAGCGTTGGCTCTGGCGATGCATCAGGCCGGTAAGCCGCTGGGCTTTATCTGCATCGCTCCGGCGCTGTTGCCGAAAATTTTCGCTATTCCGCTACGCGTGACCATCGGTACCGATCTCGATACCGCCGATGCGGTAGAGGAAATGGGCGCTGAGCACGTGCCTTGCCCGGTGGATGATATTGTAGTTGATGAAGATAACAAAGTGGTGACGACTCCGGCGTACATGCTGGCGCAGAACATCGCGGAGGCGGCGAACGGAATTGAAAAACTGGTCGCTCGCGTCCTGGTGCTGGCCGCATGACCCTCCGCTTTTCGCCGCTGCGGATGATGAAGCGTTTTGTTCTGAGGCTGCTGTTGGCTTGCGTGGTGCTTTGGGGCGGCGGAATTGCGCTGTTTAGTATCGTGCCCGTCCCTTTTTCGGCAGTGATGCTGGAGCGCCAGGTCAGCGCCTGGCTTTCCGGGAATTTTCATTATGTCGCCCATTCCGATTGGGTGGGGATGGATGAAATCTCGCCGTGGATGGGGCTTGCCGTTATTGCTGCAGAAGATCAGAAATTCCCGGAGCACTGGGGATTTGATGTTTCGGCCATTGAGAAGGCGCTGGCGCATAACGAGCGCAATGACAGCCGGATCCGCGGAGCGTCAACGCTGTCGCAGCAAACGGCAAAAAACCTGTTCCTGTGGGATGGCCGCAGCTGGCTGAGAAAAGGGCTGGAGGCGGGGCTGACCGTCGGCATCGAGACGGTCTGGAGCAAAAAACGGATCCTCACCGTTTATCTCAATATTGCTGAGTTTGGCGACGGAACGTTTGGCGTAGAAGCCGCATCGCAGCGCTATTTTCACAAACCTGCCAGTAGACTGACGGCTGCAGAAGCCGCGCTTTTAGCTGCGGTTTTGCCCAATCCCATTCGCTTTCGCGCCGATGCGCCGTCGGGTTATGTTCACCGCCGTCAGGCGTGGATCCTGCGCCAGATGAGGCAGTTAGGTGGGGAAGGTTTTATGCGGGCGAATAAGCTACTTCAATAAACTTGCTATCAGATCTCCCCGGTAAGCACCGCTGCAGCCGGGGAATACCTCTAGTCTTCATCAAACCCGGCGTTGAATAGCGCGATAACGGCGGCCAGCGCTTCAACCTCCTGCGGGCCGTTGGCTTCAATCTCAATCTGACGGCCTTTAGCCGAGTCGAGCATCAGCAAGGCAATCACGCTATTCGCTTCAGCTTCAGTACCTTCATCATTGCGCAGCAGGACTTCAGCATCATAATTCTGCATTAATTCAAACAGCTTCATCGCCGGGCGAGCGTGCATGCCCAGCTTATTGGTGATTTCAACGGTTTGCTTAACGGTCATGATTTGCGTTTTTCCAGCGTCCGATGACGGGACTGCACGTTCTTACCGCGCGAGCGGAAGTAGTCAGCCAGCTGTTCGGCGATATAAACCGAACGGTGTTTACCACCGGTACAACCAATAGCTACCGTCAGATAGCTGCGGTTATTGGTCTCCAGCATAGGTAACCATAGCTCAAGATAGCTGCGGGTCTGGTAAATGAAATTATGAACTTCCGTGTGCCGGTCGAGGAAAGCGGCCACGGGTTTATCAAGGCCGGTCATCGGGCGCAGCTTCGGATCCCAGTGCGGGTTCGGCAGAAAGCGCACGTCAAAAACGTAGTCGGCATCGATAGGGATGCCGTGCTTAAAGCCAAAGGATTCAAACACCATCGTCAGTTCGCGTTCGCGTTTACCCAGCAAACGCGTGCGCAACATTTCTGCCAGCTCATGCACCGACATTTCAGAAGTATCGACGATCAGGTCGGCGCGGGAGCGCAGAGGTTCCAGCAGATCGCTCTCTTCATCAATGGCGCTTTCCAGCGACAGGTTTTTGCTCGATAGAGGATGTAAACGACGGGTGTCGCTATAGCGGCGAATCAGGGTGTTACGATCGGCATCAAGGAACAGCAGCTGAGGTGAAAACTCTGCGGGCAGATTTTTCATCGCCTGCTCGAAGATTTCCGGCGATTCGGGCATGTTTCGCACGTCAATACTGACGGCCGCCGAGATGTTTCTGTCGGCGAGCGAACGCGCCAGCTCTGGCAACAGCACAACCGGCAGGTTATCGACGCAGTAAAAACCCATATCTTCCAGCGCTCGCAGGGCGACGGATTTCCCCGACCCTGAACGGCCGCTGACGATCATCAGTACCATGTACCGTTTCTCCTCAGTACGAAAAAGAGTAAGGTGCGACTTCCGTTATGCCTCATTGTTGCTTCCCGCTTCAGTGATGATTTCATAGAGCTCTTCATCACTTTGTGCAGCGCGCAGACGGCGGCAAATAGTTTTATCTGCCAGGCGCTTCGCCACCAGCGAGAGCGTATGCAGATGCGTTTTAGTTTGATCGGCCGGGACGAGAAGGGCAAACAGCAGATCGACAGGTTGATTGTCGATAGCATCAAAGGCAATCGGGGTTTCCAGTTGAACAAAAACGCCCACGGCGCGCAGCGTATCCTCTTCGAGTTTACCGTGGGGGATCGCAATGCCGTTACCAATCCCGGTACTGCCCATTTTCTCACGGGTGAGAATCGCCTCGAACACCACCTGGGGCGCTAAGCCTAACTGCTTTGCCGCCAGCTCGCTGATGATTTCCAGCGCGCGCTTTTTGCTCTGGCAGTGAACCTGGCTACGGGTACATTCCTGGTTAAGGACATTGCTCAGTTGTAGAGCCGAATCGTTATTTATCATAATTTCACCTGAGCTCACCCTGGCCAACCGCCTGCAGGCGGTTGGCGTAGGCTATTGCCCGGACAATTAGTGTTGTTTCAGTTTATCTTTATGTTTTGTTAACTGTCTTGCCAGCTTATCGATAAGGCCATCGATAGCAGCATACATATCCTGCCCTTCCGCACTGGCATGGATTTCGCCACCGTTGACATGCAGATTGGCGTCCGCAATTTGCGTCACCTTCTCCACTTTTAACACAATATAGACCTGATTGATCCTGTCGAAAAACTGCTCCAGTTTGCTGAACTTCGCCGTCACGAAATCGCGCATGGCGGGAGTTATTTCGACGTTGTGTCCTGTAATGTTGAGCTGCATAGTGTCTTCCTTATCGGTTGGGTCAAACCAGCTGCTTGCGCTGATTCGACGGCGGGATGGATAAAGACTCTCGGTACTTAGCAACGGTTCGCCGCGCCACCATAATACCCTGATCGGACAGCATGGTGGTGAGCTTACTGTCACTCAATGGTTTCGCGGGGTTTTCCGCGGCGATTAATTTCTTCACCAGCGCGCGAATGGCCGTCGACGATGCTTCGCCGCCGCCTTCGGTGTTCACATGGCTTGAGAAGAAATACTTCAGCTCAAAAATACCGCGTGGACTGTGCAGGTATTTTTGCGTGGTAACGCGTGAAATAGTGGATTCATGCATTTCGACGGCCTGAGCGATATCCGCCAGCACCATCGGCTTCATAAACTCTTCACCTTGTTCAAAAAAGGCCTGCTGCTGTTCGACGATGCAGCGGCTGACGCGCAGCAGGGTGTCGTTGCGGCTCTCCAGGCTCTTGATAAGCCAGCGGGCTTCCTGGAGATTGCTGCGGATAAACTGGCCGTCAGCATCATTGCGCGCACTGTTGCCCATTGCCGCATAGTGCTGATTGATCTTCAGGCGGGGAAGGCTATCTGAATTGAGTTCGACAACCCAACGATCGTGAACCTTACGCACCAGCACGTCAGGGATGACATATTCCGGCTCGCCAGTTTGAATCGACTGGCCCGGGCGCGGATCCAGCGATTGGATCAGATTCACCGCTTCCTTTAACACCTCTTCTTTCAGGCGGGTAACGCGCATCAGAGTACGGAAGTCATGGTTGGCCAGCAGATCGAGATGATCGCTGATGATCAGGCGAGCTTCATCAATCCACGGCGTCTCTTTGGCAAACTGTGAAAGCTGAACCAGCAGGCAATCGCGCAAGTCTTTCGCCGCCACGCCGACGGGGTCGAAACGCTGGATGCGCTTGAGCACCGCTTCAACTTCTTCAAGTCCGATTTCATCATCGCCAATACTTTCAACGATCTCTTCGACAGGAATAGTCAGGTACCCTGTGTCATCAACGGCATCGACGATTGAGGTCGCAATGGCGCGATCGGTATCGGTAAATGGCGTGAGTTCAACCTGCCACATCAGGTAATCCTGCAGGCTTTGCGTGGTCTCGCCCTGATAGACGGGCAGTTCATCATCCTGATAATCGACGCCGTTGCCTGAGGGCGTTCCCGCGGTATAGATCTCATCCCAGCTGGCATCAAGCGGCAGCTCGTCGGGCATCTCTTTCTGCTCAAGGGCATCGACGGTATCCAGAGATTCGCGATCCTCGGCCTCTTTGGTTTCTACCTCATCGTGAAGATCGGTTTGCTCCAGCAACGGGTTGCTGTCCAGCGCCTGCTGGAGTTCTTGCTGGAGTTCTAACGTAGACAACTGCAGTAAACGAATCGCCTGCTGCAGTTGTGGCGTCATGGCAAGCTGTTGGCTTAGCCTTAATTGCAAACCTTGCTTCATATTCAGGGCCAATATCTCCGGCTAAAACGTCTGGAACCTCTACCCTATCAGAGTCTGAAGTCTTCCCCAAGATACACGCGCTTAACCTGCTCGTCTTCAAGGATTTGCTGTGGCGTACCGTGAGCAATCAGGTGGCCCTGGCTGACGATATAAGCGCGTTCGCAAACGGCCAGCGTTTCCCTGACGTTATGGTCGGTAATCAACACGCCGAGGCCGCTGTCGCGCAGGTGTTCAATAATACGTTTGATGTCGATAACGGAAATGGGGTCAACGCCGGCGAAGGGTTCATCAAGCAGGATGAATTTCGGATTAGCGGCCAGCGCGCGGGCGATTTCAACGCGGCGGCGTTCACCACCGGAGAGCGCCTGACCGAGACTGTCGCGCAGGTGCTCAATGTGAAACTCTTCCATGAGCTCTTTCGCGCGATCTTCACGCTGTTCGGTGCTCAGGTCGTCGCGAATCTGCAATACCGCCATCAGGTTATCGTATACGCTCAGGCGGCGAAAAATAGAGGCTTCCTGAGGGAGATAGCCGATTCCGCGACGCGCGCGCGCGTGCAGCGGCAGCAGGCTAATATCTTCGTCATCGATGATAATGTTCCCTGCGTCGCGCGGTACGATGCCAACGACCATATAGAAGGTGGTCGTTTTACCGGCGCCGTTTGGGCCGAGCAGGCCTACAATTTCGCCCGAGTTCACGGTCAGACTGACATCTTCCACGACGCGGCGGCCTTTATAGGCTTTAGCAAGGTTCTTTGCAGTTAATGTTGCCATAACGAATTACTTACCTTTCTTTGACTGATCGCCACTTTTGTCCTGCAGCTGCGAAGGAACCAGAACCGTGGTCACGCGCCCGCCTTTATTGCTGAAAGCCTGCATTTTTTGTTCTTTCACCAGGTAAGTGATTTTGTCACCCTGGATATTGCTATCGACCTGCTCCAGATGCGCATTGCCGGTCAGGACGACAAAGTCATTTTGCAGTTCATAATGCATTTTCGACGCGCGGCCTTTCACCGGCTTGCCGTTGTCCTGCATCTGGTAGAAGGTGGCAGGGTTACCGTAGCCATCGATAACCTCTTTACCTTTTTCGCCGCCAGGACGGGTCACAACGACTTTGTCGGCATTGATTTTGATGGTTCCCTGAGTGACGACAACATTCCCCGTAAAGGTCACGACGTTGCCCTGCATATCCAGCGACTGCTGATCGGATTCAATGTGAATCGGCTGATCGGTATCACCCGTCTTTGCCTGAGCCGACAGGCTGGCCGCCAGTAAGGCGCTGGCGAGCGCAATCTTAAGGCTGAGTTTGTTTGTTCTGAATTTCATATGAGGTTCTAACCTTTTCAATCAGCTCGGCATTTTTGCTGCGCAGGTTCCCGCGCATTTTCAGGCCGCTGGAATTAAATGTTGTTCCGTACAACGTCACCATGTCATCGGAGGTAACATCCTGCGTCACCAGGTTTATCTGGGCGTTATCCGTCGTAATTTTGCGCAGTTGAGAGTCAGCCGACAGCGCATCGACTTCAACGTGCCCGTAAAGATACAGCATGCGATCATTGGTCAACTTAGCTTTATCCGCTTTGATAGACCAGGTTGGTGCTTTATTCGTATCAAAGGTGGTCATCACCGGTTTGGCAAACCACGACAGCTGCTGCGCGGAGAAGTACTCCACGTGTTCAGCGATGAGCCGGTAGTTAAGCGCCCCCTCGGGACTATACACGACGGTATCGGTATGTTCGCTGGTATACGTTGGGTCATCAGGATTGATCGCTTGCTGGGTCGTATCGTCCGTACTCGCCAGGTTCAGGCCGATCAGAATCAGCGCGACCAGCGACAGTAAAATGATAACCCAACGTCTGGTTTTACTCATATAGATTGCCCTTTGGCCTCATCCAGCTTGCCCTGCGCCAATAGTAGCAAATCGCATACTTCCCGTACCGCTCCGCGACCGCCGTTAATACGCGTGACGTAATCCGCGCGCGGGAGCAGCAACGGATGCGCATCGGCTACCGCTACACTTAAACCCACTTTAGCCATCACCGGCCAGTCAATCAGATCGTCGCCAATGTAGGCGACATCATCAGCATCAACGGCCAGCTTATTCAATAGTTCATGGAACGCCAGCAGCTTATCGGACTGTCCCTGGTACAGATGCCTGATGCCCAGCGTTTGGCAGCGATCTTCCACCAGTTTAGCTTTTCGCCCGGTAATTATCGCCACTTCAATATCTGAAGTCAGGGCGCAGCGGATGCCGTAGCCATCGCGCACGTTAAACGCTTTCAGCTCTTCACCGTTATTGCCCATGTAGATAACGCCATCGGATAGAACGCCGTCCACATCAAGTATGAGTAAACGGATTTTTGCCGCCCGGTCAATAAAGTCCTGGCTCACCGGCCCATAGCAGGTCGCGATCAGGGCATCAGCATTATTCATTATTTTTTCCTTACTTACACTACGCCCGCGCGCAGGAGATCGTGCATATGTATCACACCTACCAGGCGGTCGCCATCGGCAACCAGTACGCAGGTGATATGACGGGACTGCATCAGGTTGAGCGCATCAACGGCCAGAGTGCCGGGACGGATACGGATACCGCCTCGCGTCATCACCTCGGCAATGCTGGCGTTACGCATATCAATACCGGTATCAAATACGCGGCGCAGATCGCCATCGGTGAAGATGCCGATGATATTCATCTCATCATCGCAAATGGCAGTCATGCCTAAATTTTTGCGCGTGATTTCCAGCAGCGCATCGCGCAGCGTAGCCTCCAGGCTCACGTGCGGAATTTCATCACCGGTGTGCATGATATCATTGACCCGCAGCAGTAGCTTACGGCCCAGCGCGCCGCCGGGATGCGATAGCGCAAAATCCTCTGCGGTAAAACCGCGGGCTTCCAGCAGCGCTACGGCAAGCGCATCGCCCATGACCAGCGCGGCGGTGGTGCTGGATGTCGGAGCCAGCCCTAACGGGCAAGCCTCTTTGGGCACCTTTACGCACAGATGAATATCCGCCGCGCGCGCCATGCTGCTGTCCGGTCGGCTGGTGATACAAATCAGCGACACCTGCTGGCGCTTAAGCACCGGGATCAGGGCGAGGATTTCGTTTGATTCGCCGGAGTTGGACAGCGCAATCACCACATCGCAGGGGGTGACCATACCCAAATCGCCGTGCGCGGCCTCTCCGGGGTGAACGAAGAAAGATGAAGTACCGGTGCTGGCAAACGTCGCCGCCATTTTTCGCCCGATATGACCGGATTTGCCCATCCCCATCACCACAACTTTACCGTTACAGCGGAAGATGGTCTCACAGGCACGGGTAAAATCTTCATTAATATATTGATCGAGCTGGGCCAGACCTTCACGTTCAATTTCCAGAACCTCACGGCCTGCCCGTTGAAAGTCAAAATCCGCTGGCAAATCTGTTTGCGACATAATGTTATCCCGAATCATTCAACGAAGAGCGGCGCTGTCCAGTACAGCATCGCTAACCAAAGCATAAAACCGCCAACCAGCAGGGCGCCGGCAAGGCGACCTGGCTGCTGCTTACGGCGCCAGCACAGCGCAGCGAAGATCAGGCTGACCAGCAGCATAACGCCATAGTCGCGGGTAAAGGCCTCGGCGGCAAAGGTACCCGGCGCAATCAGCGCGGGGAGCCCGAGGACCAGTACAATATTCAGAATATTAGCGCCAATGATATTGCCGATGGCGATATCGTTCTCGCCTTTGCGCGCTCCGGCAATGGCGGTAGCCAGCTCGGGCAGGCTGGTGCCTATCGCGACGACCGTTAAGCCGACGGTCAGTTCGCTGATGGCAAAAAAGTTCGCCAGAACCGTGGCGTTATCAACGACCATTCGCGTGGCCATCGGCATCACTATCATCGCGACGCCCAACCAGAGCAGCGCGACGGGAAGCGAACCCTCCCGCGGCAGCTCCGCCAGCTGTTCGCGGGTCAGGCTGTCGTTCCCCTGACGCTCTGCCAGGCGGGCGATTTTAATGGTAAACAGCAGCCATAATATGGCCAGCGCCAGCAAAAAAAGGCCGTCTATCCGCGTGAGCTGCCCGTCGTACAGCACGAATCCCGCCAGTAAACTGACCAGCAACATTAACGGCAATTCGCGGCGCAGGATATCAGAATGCACGGTAAAAGGTTGAAACAGAGCTGTGAGGCCGAGGATCAGCAGGATGTTGGTGATATTCGATCCGAGAGCCGTTCCGATCGCCAAATCGGTTTGCCCATGCAGAGAAGCGGCGGCGGAAACGATCGTTTCCGGTAAGCTGGTTCCGATGCTAACCACCGTCATGCCAATAATCAGGGGAGGGATCCCCAGCATACGGCAGAGTATTGAAGCGGCGTAGACCAGACGATCGGCGCTGTAGACAACCAGCAATAAACCAATAATTAACAGAGCCGTCGCTAAGAGCATCTAAAGTCCTTTATTCAGGTATAATCGTCGCCTCGCTGGCCGTCCGTAGGCAGCGTAACGAATTCTTAATTTTGACTTTATGTGTGCCAAAAGTAAAACAAATGCCAGCTTTCGCTAACCTGGGCAGGTAAGATTCTGTAAAAATGTTGGGTTTGTGGTGAAAGAAAGCGCCATGCTTAGCCCGAAGGGTGTCTAGTAAGGATGATTTTATGAGCCAGAGTTTGGCGAATCTAGTCGAAGTGCGCGGTATTCGCTTCTCGCGGGGCGATCGCGTGATCTTCGATGATATCTCGCTATCGGTACCCCGCGGAAAGATCACCGCGATTATGGGGCCATCAGGGATCGGCAAAACCACCCTGTTACGCCTGATCGGCGGCCAGATCCCGCCGGACAAGGGCGAGATCCTGTTTGATGGTGAAAACGTACCGCAGATGTCGCGCTCGCGCCTGTACACCGTGCGCAAGCGTATGAGCATGCTGTTTCAATCCGGCGCGCTGTTCACCGACATGAACGTGTTTGATAACGTCGCCTATCCGCTGCGCGAGCATACTCGTCTGCCGGAAGCGCTGCTGCACAGCACGGTAATGATGAAGCTGGAAGCCGTCGGCCTTCGCGGAGCCGCTAAGCTGATGCCTTCCGAACTTTCGGGGGGGATGGCGCGCCGTGCTGCGCTGGCGAGGGCGATTGCGCTGGAACCTGATCTCATCATGTTCGATGAGCCCTTTGTCGGACAGGACCCCATTACGATGGGGGTACTGGTGAAATTGATTTCTGAACTCAACAGCACCCTGGGTGTCACCTGTATCGTAGTTTCGCATGATGTGCCGGAAGTGCTCAGCATTGCGGACTTTGCGTATATTGTGGCGGACAAAAAAGTCGTGGCGCATGGGAGCGCGCAGTCGCTGCGTGAAAATGCCGATCCTCGCGTTCGTCAGTTCATTGATGGTATCGCTGACGGCCCGGTGCCGTTCCGCTATCCGGCGGGTGATTATCATCATGATTTATTGGGCAAAGGGAGTTAAGCGACTCATGTTGTTAAATGCGCTAGCCGCGCTCGGACATCGCGGTATTAAAACTATCGCGACGTTCGGGCGTGCTGGATTGATGCTCTTCAACGCAGTTGTGGGCAGGCCTGAGTTTCGCAAGCATGCGCCGCTGCTGGTACGCCAGTTGTATAACGTTGGCGTGCTGTCGATGCTGATCATTATTGTATCGGGGCTGTTCATCGGTATGGTGCTGGGTCTGCAGGGCTATCTGGTGTTAACCACCTATAGCGCTGAAACCAGCCTCGGCATGCTGGTGGCGCTGTCGCTGCTGCGTGAACTGGGGCCGGTTGTTGCCGCGCTGCTGTTTGCCGGACGTGCCGGTTCGGCATTGACGGCCGAAATTGGCCTGATGCGCGCCACTGAACAGCTCTCCAGCATGGAGATGATGGCGGTCGACCCGCTTCGCCGCGTGATTTCACCGCGTTTCTGGGCCGGGGTGATTTCACTGCCGTTACTAACCATTATTTTTGTGGCGGTCGGCGTATGGGGCGGTTCGCTGGTTGGGGTTAACTGGAAGGGCATTGATGCCGGCTTCTTCTGGACGGCGATGCAAAATGCCGTCGACTGGCGGATGGATCTGGTCAACTGCCTGATTAAGAGTCTGGTTTTCGCCATTACGGTAACATGGATCGCGTTATTTAACGGTTATGACGCTATCCCCACTTCCGCCGGGATTAGCCGGGCGACGACGCGTACGGTAGTACATGCGTCGCTGGCGGTTCTGGGGCTGGATTTTGTGCTGACTGCGCTGATGTTTGGGAATTGAGTTCATGCAAACGAGAAAAAATGAAATCTGGGTTGGGGTATTCTTACTGGTTGCGCTGCTGGCGGCGCTGTTTGTCTGCCTGAAGGCGGCAAACGTGACCTCGATACGTACTGAACCGACCTACCGGCTCTATGCCACTTTTGACAATATCGGCGGTCTGAAAGCGCGCTCACCGGTGCGAATTGGCGGCGTGGTCGTAGGACGCGTGGCGGATATCACCCTCGATCCTAAAACCTACCTGCCTCGCGTGGCTCTCGATATTGATGAGCGTTATAACCATATCCCCGATACCAGCTCGCTGGCGATCAGAACTTCCGGTCTGCTGGGCGAACAGTACCTGGCGATGAACATCGGGTTTGAAGACCCTGAGCTGGGAACGGCTATCCTTAAAGATGGCGGCACCATTCAGGACACCAAATCCGCCATGGTGCTGGAAGATTTGATAGGCCAGTTCCTCTACAACAGTAAAGGTAGTGACAATAAGAATTCTGGCGATGAACAGGCTGCTGGAGAGAGTCATACTGACGCTACGCCGCCTGCCGGCACGACGCATTAATTTCAGGAGAGAGAAGACATGTTTAAACGCTTACTAATGGTCGCCATGCTGGTGATTGCCCCATTGACTGCGGCTACCGCCGCGGACCAGTCCAATCCGTATAAGCTGATGAACGAAGCGGCGCAGAAAACCTTCGACCGCCTGAAAAACGAGCAGCCGAAGATTCAGGCTAACCCGAACTACCTGCGCGAAATCGTCGATCAGGAATTGCTGCCGTACGTTCAGGTAAAATACGCCGGTGCGCTGGTGCTGGGGCGTTATTACAAAGAAGCGACCCCGGCGCAGCGTGAAGCCTATTTTGCCGCCTTCCGTGAATATCTGAAGCAGGCCTACGGCCAGGCGCTGGCGATGTACCACGGTCAGACCTACCAGATAGCGCCGGAGCAGCCTCTGGGCGATGCGACTATTATCCCTATCCGCGTCACGATCCTTGACCCGAATGGCCGTCCGCCGGTGCGCCTGGATTTCCAGTGGCGTAAAAATACCCAGACCGGCAACTGGCAGGCGTACGACATGATTGCGGAAGGGGTGAGCATGATCACCACTAAACAAAATGAGTGGAGCGACCTGCTGCGCACCAAAGGCGTTGATGGTCTGACGGCGCAGCTGAAGGCAAGCTCCGCGCAGCCGATTACCCTGGAACAGAAAAAATAATGACCGGGCAGCTGAGCTGGGCTCGCGATGGTGAGACGCTGGCGCTGCGCGGAGAGCTGGATCAGGATCTCCTGGTCCCGCTGTGGGATGCACGCGCTCAGGCGACGGATGGCGTGTCGGCAATTGACCTGAGCGCAGTATCCCGCGTGGACACCGCCGGACTGGCGCTATTGGTGCATTTTATCGCGCTGATTCGTCGGCAGGGTCGGGAAGCGAAATTGATCGGTAAGAGTGAAAATCTGCAAACCCTGGTCAGGTTATATAACCTTCCTGCTGATATGATCCCATAAATTTTTCAGTGCCTTACTGCTGAAGCTATTCTGAAAGCCCCATCAAACTTTTCGATGGGGCTTTTTGCTTGTTTAAGACAGCGCCACTTTCCTCTAAGATGTTGGGCTGTTTTCACTATCAGATAAATGTAGCCCATGGAAAATCATGAAATTCAGACCGTGCTGATGAACGCACTCTCCCTTCAGGAAGTCCACGTCTCTGGCGATGGCAGCCACTTTCAGGTTATTGCTGTGGGTGAGATGTTCGACGGCATGAGCCGGGTCAAGAAGCAACAGGCTATCTACGCCCCGCTGATGGAATATATTGCCGATAACCGCATCCATGCTCTGTCGATTAAAGCGTTTACTCCGCAGGAGTGGGCGCGAGACCGCAAACTTAATGGCTTATAAGCTGTGGGGATGTTCCCCGCAGCGTATGTGAATTCTTAACAGAGAACAGAATCAATGGATAAATTCCGTGTTCAGGGGCCAACTCGCCTTCAGGGCGAGGTCACCATTTCCGGCGCGAAAAACGCCGCCCTGCCAATCCTCTTTTCCGCGCTATTAGCCGAAGAGCCGATTGAGATCCAAAACGTACCGAAGCTGAAAGACATCGATACCACCATGAAACTGCTGAGCCAGCTGGGCGCGAACGTTAAGCGCAACGGCTCCGTCTGGATTGATGCCGGCCCGGTCGACGTTTTCTGTGCTCCGTATGATCTCGTTAAAACTATGCGCGCGTCTATTTGGGCGCTGGGGCCGCTGGTGGCCCGCTTTGGCCAGGGTCAGGTATCTCTGCCTGGCGGCTGCGCTATCGGCGCGCGCCCCGTTGATTTACACATTACCGGCCTTGAGCAGCTGGGCGCGGAAATCAAACTGGAAGAAGGGTATGTTAAGGCGTCGGTCAACGGCCGTCTGAAAGGCGCGCATATCGTGATGGACAAGGTCAGCGTTGGCGCAACCGTGACCATCATGAGCGCAGCGACGCTGGCGGAAGGCACGACCGTTATCGAAAACGCCGCGCGTGAGCCGGAAATTGTTGATACCGCAAACTTCCTTAATACGCTGGGCGCGAAAATCAAAGGTCAGGGTACCGATCGTATCACCATCGAAGGCGTAGCGCGCCTCGGTGGCGGCGTGTACCGCGTTCTGCCGGATCGTATTGAAACCGGGACGTTCCTGGTGGCAGCGGCGATTTCTGGCGGTAAGATTCTGTGCCGCAATGCTCAGCCCGATACCCTGGATGCGGTTCTGGCGAAGCTACGTGATGCCGGCGCGGATATCGAAACGGGCGAGGACTGGATTAGCCTCGACATGCATGGCAACCGGCCGAAGGCTGTCAACGTGCGTACTGCCCCGCACCCGGGCTTCCCGACCGACATGCAGGCCCAGTTCACATTATTGAATCTGGTTGCTGAGGGAACAGGGGTGATCACCGAGACGATCTTCGAAAACCGTTTTATGCATATTCCGGAACTGATCCGTATGGGTGCGCATGCTGAAATCGAAAGCAACACGGCGATTTGCCACGGCGTGCAGCAGCTTTCTGGCGCTCAGGTAATGGCGACGGATCTGCGCGCGTCAGCCAGCCTGGTACTGGCGGGCTGTATCGCGGAAGGTACGACGATTGTCGATCGTATTTACCACATTGACCGCGGCTACGAGCGTATCGAAGACAAACTGCAGGCGCTGGGCGCAAATATCGAACGCGTCAAAGGCGAATAAGCCTGTAGCAGCAGCCCTCTGACGTTGGTCCGGGGGCTGTTTTCTGCAACCTCGCTTTACTTGTTATTCTTCCTCTGACGCATCATCTGCGTTCTGTCGATAAACTGATGGGTATGGGGGTCGTGATAGCGCGATGGCCATATCACCCACGGATCGGTTTCCAGCGCATTCGCAATAATTAGCTCGCCTTTGGGCCAGGGACGAGTCAACGCGTTGGCAAGCGTTGAAGAACTTAAACCATTACGCCGCGATTCAGCTGCCAGCGACGTCCCTTTTTTGCGTAATCCGGCAATAATATCCGCCGGATGCCAGTCGATGAACTTATCCATAAATTCTCCTGGTATTAAACATTCCGTTCGTCCTTAATGGGCGACAAAATGACTATACCTTGAGTTCCAGTAATGTTCTAACAAGTTCTTTTAATGGATGGGATATTAGGAATATATCAAGAAACAAAGCAGCTTTTGAGTTTACAGGAGTTTATTGGAACTTTCCCGCGATTGACGCGGGAAAGGAGGGCGGGAATTAATGATCGCGCTGTACAGCGATGTGGGCGAGGCCAATTAGCGCTTCCCGCCATGGAGAATCGGGAAGGACCTGAAGCGCGGCAATAGCTTTATCAGCTTCTTCCTCCGCGCGTTTTTGGGTCCATTCAAGCGAACCACAGGTGGCCATGGTTTCCAGCACGGCTTCAAGAAGATGACGACCGTTACCCTGTTCAATCGCTCCGCGGATCATGGCGGATTGTTCGGCGTTGCCGTGCCGCATCGCGTGCAGCAGCGGAAGGGTAGGTTTGCCTTCATTCAGATCGTCACCGACGTTTTTACCGAGTCGCTCGCCGTCTGAACTGTAGTCCAGCAAATCATCGATCAGCTGGAAAGCGGTCCCCAGATAGCGTCCGTAATCCTGTAACGCTTTTTCTTGTTCCGCGGTACAGTCGGCCAGAATACCGGAGCACTGAGCTGCGGCTTCAAACAGACGGGCAGTCTTGCTGTAAATAACCCGCATGTAGTTTTCTTCGGTAATGTCCGGATCGTTGACGTTCATCAACTGCAGCACTTCGCCTTCAGCGATAACGTTAACGGCTTCCGACATCACTTCCAGAACTCTCAGCGAGCCAAGGCTGGTCATCATCTGAAAGGCGCGGGTGTAGATGAAATCACCAACCAGCACGCTAGCGGCATTACCAAAAGCGGCGTTTGCTGTGGCTTTTCCGCGGCGCATATCAGACTCATCGACGACATCATCATGCAGCAGGGTGGCGGTGTGGATAAATTCGATCAGCGCGGCAATGGCGACATGAGCGTTGCCCTGATATCCAACGGCACGCGCGGCCAGTACGGCGATCATCGGACGAATGCGTTTACCGCCTCCGCTAACAATGTAATAGCCTA
This sequence comes from Klebsiella sp. CN_Kp100, assembly GCF_040065315.1. Taxonomy (NCBI): domain Bacteria; kingdom Pseudomonadati; phylum Pseudomonadota; class Gammaproteobacteria; order Enterobacterales; family Enterobacteriaceae; genus Klebsiella; species Klebsiella sp. CN_Kp100. The sequence goes on along the minus strand of NZ_JBEAIJ010000049.1, from coordinate 34,664 downwards.
ACTGATTGATAAGCTGAACATCAGAGTCGAGTTGCTCAAGAATTGTCGCATTGACGCCCGCCATATCCTGCGCGGTTAACTCATTGATTTTTTCTAAATTCATCGCAAAAGCCGGGCCAAATGTCCTGTTATCGCGTATCCGAATAGGATCACAGAAGGATTAAGACAGAATTAAAAGAAGATGTGATTGTACTGAAAAATTGCCGTAGATAAACGCTGGAGTGAAAGTTGTGTTTTTTTTCTGCGTTGATCGCTGATCGCTCTTGTCAAAGGCTCGCGTTTTGCGTAATATTCGCGCCCTATTGTGAATATTTATAGCGCACTCTGAATCATACGAAGAGGTGCGCGGAAGCGGAGTTCTATATGTACGCGGTTTTCCAAAGTGGTGGTAAACAACACCGAGTAAGCGAAGGTCAAACCATTCGCCTGGAAAAGCTGGACATCGCAACTGGCGAAGCTGTTGAGTTCGCTGAAGTGCTGATGATCGCAAACGGTGAAGAAATTAAAATCGGCGTTCCTTTCGTTGAGGGCGGCGTAATTAAAGCTGAAGTTGTTGCACACGGTCGTGGCGAGAAAGTTAAAATCGTTAAGTTTCGTCGTCGTAAACACTACCGTAAGCAGCAGGGCCATCGTCAGTGGTTCACTGATGTGAAAATTACTGGCATCAGCGCCTAAGACCTGAGGAGAGATTTAAATGGCACATAAAAAGGCTGGCGGCTCAACTCGTAACGGTCGCGATTCAGAAGCTAAACGCTTGGGCGTTAAGCGTTTCGGTGGCGAATCCGTTCTGGCGGGTAGCATCATCGTTCGTCAACGTGGTACCAAATTCCACGCTGGCACTAACGTAGGTTGCGGTCGTGACCACACTCTGTTTGCTAAAGCAGACGGTAAAGTGAAATTCGAAGTTAAAGGCCCGAACAACCGTAAATACATCAGCATCGTTGCTGAGTAAGTTTTTCGTGGTCCGGTAACGGATTAAAGCCCCGCAACGTGTTGCGGGGCTTTTTACATTGAAAACCCGGAAAATTTTCTGCAGGGAAAACGGGCATGAAGCAGCAGGCCGGCATCGGCATTATTTTAGCGCTCACCACGGCGATGTGTTGGGGCGCTTTGCCGATCGCAATGAAGCAGGTTCTTGAAGTGATGGAACCGCCGACGGTGGTGTTTTACCGCTTTTTGATGGCAAGTATTGGTCTCGGCGCCATTCTGGTCATGAAAAGAAAACTGCCTCCGCTGCGTATTTTTCGCAAGCCGCGCTGGTTGATACTGCTGGTCATTGCGACGGGTGGTTTGTTCGGTAACTTCATTCTGTTTAGTTCTTCCTTGCAATATCTCAGCCCCACCGCTTCTCAGGTGATTGGCCAGCTGTCCCCGGTCGGCATGATGGTGGCCAGCGTTTTTATCCTTAAAGAGAAAATGCGCGGCACCCAGGTTGCGGGAGCGCTAATGCTGGTGAGCGGTCTGGTGATGTTTTTTAACACCAGCCTGATTGAGATTTTTACCCGCCTGACGGACTACACATGGGGGGTAATTTTCGGCGTAGGCGCCGCGACGGTGTGGGTGAGCTACGGCGTCGCGCAAAAGGTGTTATTGCGCCGTCTGGCATCGCAGCAAATCCTTTTTTTGCTGTACACTTTATGTACGATATCGCTATTGCCATTAGCAACGCCTTCACAGGTGCTGGCATTAAGCGACTGGCAGCTGGCCTGTCTGGTTTTTTGCGGGCTCAATACCCTGGTGGGCTACGGTGCGCTGGCGGAAGCCATGGCGCGCTGGCAGGCGGCGCAGGTGAGCGCGTTGATTACCTTAACGCCGTTATTTACGCTGCTATTTTCAGATTTATTATCACTGGCCTGGCCCGACGTTTTCGCCAGACCGCTGTTAAACCTGATGGGTTATCTCGGTGCGTTTGTCGTGGTTGCGGGCGCGATGTATTCCGCCGTCGGCCACCGTCTTTGGGGACGGTGGCGTAAGCGAGAAGCGGTTGTGCCGCTCCCCCGCTCAGGCGAATGATTTACGGAGAGTAAAATGAAGTTTGTTGATGAAGCAACGATCCTGGTCGTAGCAGGTGATGGCGGCAATGGTTGCGTTAGCTTCCGCCGCGAAAAATATATCCCGAAAGGCGGCCCCGACGGCGGCGACGGCGGCGACGGTGGTGATGTCTGGCTCGAGGCGGACGAAAACCTGAATACCCTGATCGACTACCGTTTTGAGAAGTCTTTCCGCGCCGAACGCGGGCAGAACGGCCAGAGCCGCGATTGTACCGGCAAACGCGGTAAAGACGTGACGGTGAAAGTGCCGGTAGGGACCCGCGTGATTGACCAGGGCACCGGCGAGACGATGGGTGATATGACCAAACATGGTCAGCGCCTGATGGTCGCCAAAGGCGGCTGGCACGGTCTCGGCAACACCCGTTTCAAATCGTCCGTTAACCGTACTCCGCGTCAAAAGACGATGGGGACGCCGGGCGATAAGCGCGATCTGCAGCTGGAGCTGATGCTGCTGGCGGATGTCGGAATGCTGGGGATGCCTAATGCGGGTAAATCGACCTTCATTCGCGCCGTTTCCGCGGCGAAGCCTAAAGTTGCTGACTACCCGTTCACTACGCTGGTACCGAGCCTCGGCGTGGTGCGTATGGACAACGAGAAGAGCTTCGTGGTGGCCGACATCCCTGGGCTGATTGAAGGCGCAGCTGAAGGCGCAGGCCTCGGCATTCGCTTCCTGAAGCACCTGGAGCGTTGCCGCGTACTGCTGCATCTCATCGATATCGAGCCGATTGACGGTTCCGATCCGGTTGAGAATGCGCGGATCATCATCGGCGAGCTGGAAAAATACAGTGAGAAACTGGCTTCTAAGCCGCGCTGGCTAGTCTTTAACAAGATTGACCTGATGGATAAAGCTGAGGCGGAAGAGAAAGCGAAAGCCATCGCGCAAGCGCTGGGCTGGGAAGATAAGTTCTATCTGATTTCCGCCGCCAGCCAGCAGGGCGTAAAAGACCTGTGCTGGGATGTCATGACCTTTATCATCGAAAACCCGATAGTGCATGCGGAAGAAGCGAAGCCCGCAGAAAAAGTCGAGTTTATGTGGGATGACTACCACCGTCAGCAGCTTGAAGAAGCTGAAGTGGAAGATGATGAAGACTGGGATGACGATTGGGACGAAGACGACGAAGAAGGTGTCGAATTCATCTATAAACGTTAATTCCGGGTAAACTAAAAGGGCCGCAGAAGATGCGGCCCTTTTGCTTAATTATTCTGATACAGGTCTTTATACAAGCGGCTTTCGAAGCGCACCAGCGGAATACGTCGGTTACGCTGGTCGGCCGGAGGCACGGCGTAGCCTGATAAATACTGCACGAACGCCATCTTCTGCCCGCTGGCCGTAGTAATGAATCCAGCCAGGTTATACACCCCCTGCAGTGAGCCCGTTTTCGCCGAAACTTTGCCGTCAACGCCTGCCTGATGCAGACCCGCGCGGTATTGCAGAGAGCCATCGTGGCCAGCCAGGGGCAGCATCGAGATAAAGTTAAGCGCGTTATCATGCTGGGCGATGTACTGTAGCACCTGCATCATCGTCGCTGGCGCGATCAGGTTATGACGCGACAGGCCTGAGCCATCGGCAATGATCGTATTCCCGAGATCGACACCGGCCTGCTGACGCAGGATCTGCCGTACGGCATCGGATCCGGCTCGCCAGGTTCCCGGCACGCCGAAGCGAGCATGGCCAATGGTGCGAAACACCGTATCGGCGATCATGTTGTCCGATTTTTTCAACATAATACGCAGCAAATCGTGCAGCGGCGCAGATTGCGTACTCGCCAGTACGGTACCCGGCTCGTTTGCCAGCGTCTGACGTAGCAGCGTACCGCTCCAGGTGATATCGGCGTCGGTCAGCTCCGCTTTCAGAATCGCGCCGGCATAGCTGGCGCCATCCTGAATGGCAAAAGCCAGCGGCAGCGGCTCGCTGCGCTGCGGTAGACAGCCGGTCAGGGTGTAACGGTTGAGATCGCCGGGAACCACGTCCAGCTCACAGTACTGTGCTTCAGAAGAGCCGCGAGCGAGGGTACGCACCTGGCTGAACATGGTCACCGGGTAATAAGACGCCACGCGGATAAACGCCAAATCGCCCGGCTTTTGCGCGCTATAAAGCGAGATGGAGAAACAGTTTCGATCGACAATCGCCGCCGCCGGAGGTGCGCTAAAGCACTGCGTCATATCGTTCCATGGCCAGCCTGGCGCTTTATCATGACTGGCGAAAATGGAGGTATCGATCAGAACATTGCCTTCAATTCGCTGGACGCCTGCTTTCTTCAGCGTGGCAACCATATTACGAATATCCTGGCGCTTGAGGGTAGGGTCGCCGCCAAAGCGCGCAATCAGGTCTCCTTTCAGGATGCCACCGCTGAGGCTGCCTTTCGTTTCCAGCGTCGTGGTGAAGCGGAAATCCGGACCCAGCTGCAGCAGCGCGGCCAGCGCGGTGATCACTTTTTGGGTGCTGGCGGGTAGCGCCATCTGCTGGCTATGGTAGTCTATCTCCGGCGTCGGGGAGCCTACCTTCTGCGCCATAAAGGCAAGGTTTGCGCCCGCAGGAAGCTGATTGATGTACTCGTCAATATTCGCCGCATGAGCGCTAATCGCTATACCGGCAGTCAATCCGATGATAAATCTGGGAAATCGCATAATCTCGCGCTAACAACCTGAAACCAGTCCGTCATACTACGGTGCAACGCCCTGTAAAGTAAACGATGACCCATAATGAACTTCGGGTTAAAATACGTATCAAATTGAAAATTGCTGCTGGCCTGGGGATCGCTTTCCGGGTCGGTTTTCTTTTGCTCCGGCCATGCTCAAGACTTGACCGGCTGCGGAGCAGCGGCGTCTGCTCCATGAAGGATCGATAAAGAGGTATAACAAATGCAAGCTATTCCGATGACCTTACGTGGCGCTGAAAAACTGCGCGAAGAACTGGATTTCCTGAAGTCCGTACGTCGTCCTGAAATCATCGCGGCTATCGCTGAGGCGCGCGAGCACGGCGATCTGAAAGAAAATGCTGAGTATCACGCTGCCCGCGAACAGCAGGGTTTCTGTGAAGGACGCATCAAGGATATCGAGGCGAAGCTGTCTAACGCGCAGGTCATCGATATCACCAAAATGCCTAACAATGGCCGAGTGATTTTTGGTTCCACAGTCAGCGTTCTGAATCTTGATACCGATGAAGAGCAAACTTATCGTATCGTCGGCGATGACGAGGCCGATTTTAAGCAAAATCTGATCTCTGTAAACTCACCGATTGCGCGTGGTTTAATCGGTAAAGAACAGGATGATGTTGTCGTCATCCGTACACCGGGCGGCGAAGTTGAATTCGAAATTATCAAGGTTGAGTACCTTTAATCCGAATTTAACGCTACGATGTTGATGGATTGTAAAGAAAGGAAAAAGGCCGCGTAGCGGCCTTTTATCAACGTCCGGAGCATGGCATTTTGCTCGTCTACCCGCAGAAAACCCTCGATTTACACAAAGTTGTGTCGATAACCAGGATATTCTTAGCGTGGCAGCGAGATTTTACGCTCTTTAGTCGGGCGGTACAGAACCAGCGTTTTACCGATGACCTGTACATTACAGGCGCCGGTTTCGCGCACGATAGCTTCCACGATCAAGGTTTTAGTTTCGCGATCTTCCGAGGCGATCTTCACCTTGATAAGTTCATGGTGCTCTAACGCTTGTTCAATCTCGGCCAGTACCCCTTCGGTCAAACCATTGTTGCCAAGCATAACTACCGGCTTGAGCGGATGTGCCAGACCTTTCAGGTGCTGTTTTTGTTTAGTACTCAGATTCATCGTATTTTTTTGCTTACGTTGGGATTGAAAACGGTTCATTCTACCGCCATCTCCCATATATCGCCAAACTACCGCGTCGATTTTTACGTCGCGAAGTACGATGAACCCGAAATGGGAATGTTAAATGACAGGTAAAAAGCGTTCTGCCAGCTCAAGTCGTTGGCTTCAGGAACACTTTAGCGATAAATATGTTCAGCAGGCACAGAAAAAGGGGTTACGTTCCCGTGCCTGGTTTAAACTTGATGAAATACAGCAAAGTGACAAGATTTTTAAACCGGGGATGACGATAGTTGACCTCGGCGCTGCACCCGGTGGCTGGTCGCAATACGCGGTTACGCAGATCGGTAACAGCGGCCGCATCATTGCTTGCGATCTTTTACCTATGGATCCAATCGTTGGTGTGGATTTCCTTCAGGGCGACTTTCGTGATGAATTAGTCCTGAAAGCGTTACTTGAGCGTGTAGGTGACAGTAAAGTACAAGTTGTCATGTCCGATATGGCGCCAAATATGTGTGGAACACCGGCGGTGGATATTCCCCGGGCCATGTATCTGGTGGAGCTGGCGCTTGGAATGGCTCGAGATGTATTAGCGCCAGGTGGTAGTTTTGTAGTGAAGGTGTTCCAGGGCGAAGGCTTCGATGAGTATCTAAGAGAGATTCGCTCCCTGTTTACGAAGGTCAAAGTTCGTAAGCCGGACTCTTCTCGCGCCCGTTCGCGTGAAGTGTATATTGTAGCGACCGGGCGTAAACCATAACCGGCAGATTTCAAACGAAAGTTTGAAAGACGCGGGATATAGAGTATCCTGACGCTGTTTTTAACACAGTTGTAATAAGAGGTTAATCCCTTGAGTGACATGGCGAAAAACCTAATACTCTGGCTGGTCATTGCCGTTGTGCTGATGTCAGTTTTCCAGAGCTTTGGGCCCAGCGAGTCGAATGGCCGAAAGGTAGATTATTCAACCTTCCTGCAAGAGGTCAATCAGGACCAGGTTCGCGAAGCGCGTATCAACGGACGTGAGATCAACGTTACCAAGAAAGATAGTAACCGTTACACGACTTACATTCCGGTTAACGATCCGAAGCTGCTTGATAACCTGTTGACGAAAAACGTCAAAGTGGTTGGCGAACCGCCGGAAGAGCCAAGCCTGCTGGCTTCTATCTTCATTTCCTGGTTCCCGATGCTGCTTCTTATCGGCGTCTGGATCTTCTTCATGCGTCAGATGCAGGGCGGCGGTGGCAAAGGCGCCATGTCGTTCGGTAAGAGCAAGGCGCGCATGCTGACGGAAGACCAGATCAAAACCACTTTTGCCGACGTCGCCGGTTGTGACGAAGCGAAAGAAGAAGTCGGTGAACTGGTTGAATACCTGCGTGAACCGAGCCGTTTCCAGAAGCTGGGCGGCAAGATCCCGAAAGGCGTCCTGATGGTCGGCCCTCCGGGTACCGGTAAAACCCTGCTGGCCAAGGCCATTGCAGGCGAAGCGAAGGTTCCATTCTTTACAATTTCAGGTTCTGACTTCGTTGAAATGTTCGTGGGCGTTGGCGCATCTCGCGTGCGCGACATGTTCGAACAGGCCAAGAAAGCGGCACCGTGCATCATCTTTATCGATGAAATCGACGCCGTAGGCCGCCAGCGTGGCGCGGGCTTAGGCGGCGGTCACGATGAACGTGAGCAGACGTTGAACCAGATGCTGGTTGAGATGGATGGTTTTGAGGGTAACGAAGGTATCATCGTTATCGCGGCAACCAACCGTCCGGACGTTCTTGACCCTGCGCTGCTGCGTCCGGGCCGCTTCGACCGTCAGGTTGTTGTTGGTCTGCCGGATGTTCGCGGTCGTGAACAGATCCTGAAAGTGCATATGCGTCGCGTACCGCTGGCGCCGGATATCGATGCGGCAATTATTGCCCGCGGTACGCCAGGCTTCTCCGGTGCTGACCTCGCGAACCTGGTAAACGAAGCTGCGCTGTTTGCCGCTCGTGGCAACAAGCGCGTGGTCTCGATGGTTGAGTTCGAGAAAGCGAAAGACAAAATCATGATGGGTGCGGAACGTCGCTCCATGGTGATGACGGAAGCACAGAAAGAGTCCACCGCGTACCACGAAGCGGGTCATGCGATTATCGGTCGCCTGGTGCCGGAACACGATCCGGTGCACAAAGTGACGATTATTCCGCGCGGTCGTGCGCTCGGTGTTACCTTCTTCCTGCCTGAAGGCGACGCTATCAGCGCCAGCCGTCAGAAGCTGGAAAGTCAGATTTCGACCCTGTACGGCGGTCGTCTGGCTGAAGAAATTATCTACGGCGTAGAGCATGTTTCTACCGGTGCGTCTAACGACATTAAAGTCGCGACTAACCTGGCGCGTAACATGGTGACCCAGTGGGGCTTCTCTGACAAACTCGGCCCGCTGCTGTATGCCGAAGAAGAAGGCGAAGTTTTCCTTGGCCGCAGCGTCGCGAAAGCGAAACATATGTCCGATGAAACGGCTCGTATCATCGACCAGGAAGTGAAGTCACTGATTGAGCGTAACTACAATCGTGCACGCCAGCTTCTGAACGATAACATGGACATCCTGCACGCGATGAAAGATGCGCTCATGAAATATGAGACCATCGATGCTCCGCAGATTGATGACCTGATGGCTCGCCGCGATGTTCGCCCGCCAGCTGGCTGGGAAGAACCGGGTTCGTCCAACAATTCTGACAATAACGGCACGCCTCGTGCGCCGCGTCCTGTTGATGAACCGCGTACGCCAAACCCGGGTAATACCATGTCAGAACAGCTGGGCGACAAATAAGTTAGCCGTCATTGATGCTGTTGTACTTTTAAAACCCCAGGGCGTTTGCTCCGGGGTTTTTCTTTTTCAATCTTTCTCTGACTCAGGGACATAGCGATGAAACTTGAAGCCCAGGGTTCAACCCTCGATCTCTCCCACCCCCATGTAATGGGAATTCTTAACGTCACCCCGGATTCGTTCTCTGACGGCGGGACTCACAATACGCTGGTAGAAGCCGTTAAACATGCCAATCTGATGATTAATGCCGGAGCGACTATTATTGATATCGGTGGGGAATCGACGCGCCCGGGGGCCGCAGATGTCAGCGTTGAGGAAGAGCTCGCTCGAGTCATTCCGACGGTAGAGGCCATTGCCCAGCGCTTCGAAGTGTGGATCTCCGTTGATACCTCTAAACCGGAGGTGATTCGTGAATCAGCGCGCGTGGGGGCGCATATCATCAATGATATCCGTTCGTTAACCGAGCCGGGAGCGCTGGAGGCTGCGGCGGAAACCGGCTTGCCGGTGTGCCTGATGCATATGCAGGGCCAGCCCAAGACCATGCAGGATGCCCCTAAATACGCGGATGTCTTTGCTGACGTTGAACGCTTTTTTGTCGAACATATTGTGCGCTGCGAGCGGGCCGGTATCGCAAAAGATAAATTGCTGCTCGACCCGGGATTCGGTTTCGGTAAAAATCTTTCCCATAATTATGAACTGCTTGCCCGACTCAGCGAGTTCCATCATTTCGGTCTTCCGCTACTGGTCGGTATGTCGCGTAAGTCGATGGTAGGCCAGTTGCTTAATGTCGGGCCGAAAGAACGCCTGAATGGCAGCCTGGCTTGCGCAGTCATTGCTGCAATGCAGGGCGCGCAGATTATTCGCGTCCATGATGTCAAAGAAACGGTAGAAGCGCTGCGTGTGGTGGAAGCTACCCTGGCCGCTAAGGAAAATAAACGTTATGAGTAACCGCAAATATTTTGGTACTGATGGTATCCGTGGCCGCGTAGGCGATGCGCCAATAACGCCAGAATTTGTCTTAAAGCTGGGCTGGGCGGCTGGAAAGGTGCTGGCGCGCCACGGTTCGCGCAAGATTATTATCGGTAAAGATACCCGTATTTCAGGCTATATGCTGGAGTCCGCGCTGGAGGCTGGCCTGGCTGCCGCAGGGTTATCCGCTTCTTTCACCGGCCCAATGCCAACGCCGGCAATTGCCTATCTGACGCGAACCTTCCGCGCGGAGGCCGGAATTGTGATCTCCGCTTCGCATAATCCGTTCTATGATAACGGTATTAAATTCTTCTCTATCGAAGGGACTAAGCTCCCGGATGAAGTTGAAGAAGCCATTGAAGCCGAAATGGAGAAAGAGCTGACCTGCGTTGATTCCGCCGAGCTGGGCAAAGCCAGCCGTATCGTCGACGCGGCTGGTCGCTATATCGAGTTTTGCAAAGGCACCTTTCCGAACGAGCTGAGCCTCAACTCCTTGAAAGTGGTGGTCGATTGCGCTCACGGCGCGACTTACCATATCGCCCCGAGTGTTTTCCGCGAGCTGGGCGCTCAGGTGATCGCCATGGGCTGTGAGCCTGATGGACTCAACATCAATGAAGAAGTCGGAGCGACGGATGTTCGTGCTCTGCAGGCGCGCGTGCTGGAGGAAAAAGCCGACCTGGGTATTGCCTACGATGGCGATGGCGATCGGGTCATAATGGTGGACCATGAAGGCAATAAAGTCGACGGTGATCAGATCCTCTACATCATAGCTCGCGAGGGTCTGCGCCAGGGGCAACTGCGTGGCGGCGCCGTCGGGACGCTCATGAGCAACATGGGGCTTGAACTGGCGCTCAAACAGCTGGGTATTCCTTTCGTTCGCGCGAAGGTAGGTGACCGTTATGTGCTGGAAAAACTGCAGGAGAAAGGCTGGCGCATCGGTGCCGAAAACTCCGGCCATGTGATCCTGCTGGACAAAACCACCACGGGGGATGGGATTGTCGCCAGCCTGCAGGTGGTGGCGGCGATGGTGCGTAACCATATGAGCCTGCACGATCTGTGTAGCGGAATGAAAATGTTCCCGCAGCTGCTGGTTAATGTCCGCTTTACCGAAGGTAGCGGTAACCCGCTGGAACATGAACACGTAAAAGCGGTCACGGCAGAAGTGGAGGCCGAGCTGGGCAATCGTGGCCGCGTCCTGCTGCGTAAATCAGGCACCGAGCCGCTGATTCGCGTTATGGTGGAAGGCGAGCATGAAGAAAAGGTGCACGAGTTCGCCCATCGTATCGCTGATGCCGTAAAAAGCGTGTAATTTGTCTGGCTAAGTAATTAAAAAGGCGACGCTTGCCGCCTTTTTAATCGACAAAAAATCGCTTTTTGCTGTTTTTTTCCGCACTTGATACAATGCGTTGAAATTGCCCTTGCGAAGGTCATTCGCTTTGGTTAGTATTCACACCCGCTTCAGTGGGAAACGTTAATACGTCCCGCTTTATTGGTCGAAGCACTTGGTATGCGGCGAATCCGCAAGGAACAGGTTGATTATGTACGAAGCTCTTTTAGTTGTTTTCCTTATTGTGGCAATTGGCCTTGTTGGTCTGATTATGCTGCAGCAAGGTAAAGGCGCTGATATGGGAGCCTCCTTCGGAGCAGGCGCTTCCGGCACTCTGTTTGGATCCAGCGGTTCTGGTAACTTCATGACCCGCATGACTGGTATCCTGGCTGCGCTGTTCTTCATCATCAGTCTGGCGCTGGGCAATATCAACAGCAACAAGACCAACAAAGGAAGTGAGTGGGATAACCTGAGCGCTCCGAAAACCGAGCAAACTCAGCCGACAGCTCCGGCACAGCCGAGCAGCGACATCCCGCACTGATAAGTAGTATCCGTACCGAGGTGGTGGAATTGGTAGACACGCTACCTTGAGGTGGTAGTGCCCTAACGGGCTTGTGGGTTCGAGTCCCATCCTCGGTACCAATTTCCTGAAAAAAGACGCTGAAAAGCGTCTTTTTTTTCGTCCAGAGAAAAGTGCGCAGTCGCATAAGCGGCTGATATTCCTCTTCAGTTGGGGGCGGGATTTCACAGCATAAAAAAGGCCGCTTGCGCGGCCTTTACTGTTTTCTCAGGGATGTTACTTAGCTTTATTTTCCAGGTTTTCCACCTGCGGCAAGCCGGTGGCGGAAGAGGCAGTCAGCAGTCCGGACTGAGCGTAGCCAAACAGCTTATCGCGGGTATCGGTGATATCCAGATTGCGCATTGTCAGCTGGCCGATACGGTCCTCAGCGGAGAACATTGAGTCGCCTTTTTCCATGGTCAGGCGTTCTGCTTTATAGGTCAGATTATCTGACACGGTATTCAGGATGGAATAGTCGTTGCCGCGACGCAGTTCAAGGGTCACTTCGCCGGTGATTTGGCTGGCCACCCAGCGCTGCAGGCCGTCGCGCAGCATCAGAGCCTGTGAGTCGAACCAGCGCCCCTGATACAGCAGACGACCCAGCTGACGACCGTGTGCGTGATATTGTTCGATGGTATCTTCATTATGAATACCGGTCAGCAGACGCTCATAGGCAATATGCAGCAGCGCCATCCCGGGGGCTTCATAAATGCCGCGGCTCTTCGCTTCGATGATACGGTTTTCGATCTGATCGCTCATGCCGAGTCCATGGCGGCCGCCGATGCGATTAGCTTCCAGCATCAGCTCAACGTCATCGCTAAAGGTCTGTCCATTCAGCGCAACCGGGTGGCCTTGTTCAAAGCGGACGGTGACTTCTTCCGCAGGAATTTTGACGCTTTCATCCCAGAACTTCACGCCCATAATTGGGTTCACAATCTTGACGCTGGAGTTCAGGAACTCAAGATCTTTAGCCTCGTGCGTAGCTCCCAGCATATTGGAGTCGGTTGAGTAGGCTTTTTCAACGGACATTTTATAGTCAAACCCGCAGGAAATCATAAATTCTGACATTTCCTGGCGGCCGCCTAACTCGTCGATAAAGTCGCTATCCAGCCACGGTTTGTAAATTTTCAGCTCTGCGTTGGTCAGCAGGCCGTAACGATAGAAACGTTCGATATCGTTGCCTTTATAGGTACTGCCGTCGCCCCAGATGTTAACGCCGTCTTCTTTCATCGCGGCAACCAGCATAGTACCGGTCACTGCGCGGCCCAGCGGAGTGGTATTAAAGTAGGTCAACCCGCCGGTGGTGTTATGAAACGCGCCGCACTGGATTGCAGCAATACCTTCCGCAACCAGCTGCTTACGGCAGTCGATCAGACGAGCTCCTTCAGCACCATACTCTTTGGCACGACGAGGAATGGCTTCGTAATCGTCTTCGTCTGGCTGTCCCAGGTTAGCGGTATATGCATAAGGGACTGCTCCCTTTTTACGCATCCACAGCAGCGCGGCGCTGGTATCCAGCCCACCAGAAAAAGCAATACCAATACGTTGTCCTACCGGGAGATGCTTGAGAATCGTCGTCATAAAATAAAACCCTGCTAGAGAGACTGTGGTGAGTTTGACTCAACAATCTTTATTGCATTTTTATGCATTAATTGTGAGTTTTCATTTAATCATCTTTTGCTGGTGACAGGAAGAGGCGAAACCGCTTTTTACCAAAAAACCCTGAAATACCAGCACGAACCGAAACCCGCTATGTGAAATTCATGTTGACAAAATATATGAAGTATCAATACAATTCACTACGATTTTATGTCCCGTCTCTCGGTACCAAATCCCAGCAGTATTTGCGTCTTTTGCTCAAAACGAGTAAAATATGCCACGTTTCAGGCGCGGGGTGGAGCAGCCTGGTAGCTCGTCGGGCTCATAACCCGAAGGTCGTCGGTTCAAATCCGGCCCCCGCAACCACTTTCCCATTAAGTACTTTTTCAAATATACTGTGAGGACCGGGTCCTTCGTAGACGAATTTGAAAGAATTCTTCTGGAAAGTGTTCCAGATCGCAGTTGCGATCTCAGGGTTCAGTTATCTAAAGCCCCGATTTATCGGGGTTTTTTGTTATCTGACTTCAGAATAACTGGGCTATACGCCCTTTTTTTATGTCTTGGGGGTGGGTTTGTCCACATTAGAGCAAAAATTAACAGAGATGCTCACAGCGCCAGTTGAAGCGCTTGGCTTTGAGCTGGTCGGCATCGAATTTATTCGCGGTCGCACATCCACACTGCGCATCTATATTGATAGTGAAGATGGCATCAATGTTGATGATTGTGCTGATGTGAGTCACCAGGTCAGTGCTGTTATGGACGTAGAAGACCCGATTACAGTCGCTTATAACCTGGAAGTTTCTTCCCCTGGTCTCGATCGTCCTATGTTTACCGCCGAACACTATGAGCGTTTCATCGGCGAAGAAGTTTCGCTGGTTTTGCGCATGGCGGTACAGAACCGACGCAAATGGCAGGGCCTTATCAAAGCGGTAGACGGTGAGATGATCACGGTAACCGTCGAAGGCAAAGATGAAGTGTTCGCGCTGAGTAACATCCAGAAGGCGAACCTGGTTCCCCACTTTTAACAGTCTGGATTGAGGTGAAAGGCCCCGATGAACAAAGAAATTTTGGCTGTTGTTGAAGCCGTTTCCAACGAAAAGGCGCTGCCGCGTGAGAAAATTTTCGAAGCGTTGGAAAGTGCGTTAGCAACGGCTACTAAGAAAAAATATGAACAAGAGATCGACGTTCGCGTAGAAATCGATCGTAAAAGCGGTGATTTCGACACATTCCGTCGCTGGCTGGTTGTGGAAGAAGTCACCCAGCCGACGCGCGAAATCACGCTGGAAGCTGCGCGTTTCGAAGATGAAAGCATGAATCCTGGCGATTACGTCGAAGACCAGATTGAATCTGTCACCTTTGACCGTATCACTACGCAGACTGCGAAGCAGGTTATCGTACAAAAAGTACGTGAAGCCGAACGCGCAATGGTCGTTGATCAGTTCCGTGAGCACGAAGGTGAAATTATCACGGGCGTAGTGAAGAAAGTGAATCGCGACAACATTACGCTGGATCTGGGCAACAACGCTGAAGCCGTGATCCTGCGTGAAGACATGCTGCCGCGTGAAAACTTCCGTCCGGGTGACCGTATCCGCGGCGTACTGTACGCAGTCCGTCCGGAAGCGCGTGGCGCGCAGCTGTTCGTGACGCGTTCCAAGCCGGAAATGCTGATTGAACTGTTCCGCATTGAAGTTCCGGAAATTGGTGAAGAAGTTCTCGAAATTAAAGCGGCGGCTCGCGATCCTGGCTCTCGTGCCAAAATCGCGGTTAAAACCAACGATAAGCGCATCGATCCGGTGGGTGCCTGCGTCGGTATGCGCGGCGCGCGCGTTCAGGCGGTCTCGACTGAACTGGGCGGCGAGCGTATTGATATCGTGCTGTGGGACGATAACCCGGCGCAATTTGTCATTAACGCCATGGCTCCGGCTGACGTCGCCTCTATCGTGGTAGATGAAGACAAGCACACCATGGATATCGCAGTCGAAGCGGGCAACCTGGCGCAGGCCATTGGCCGTAACGGTCAGAACGTCCGTCTGGCGTCTCAGCTGAGCGGCTGGGAACTGAACGTCATGACCGTTGATGACCTCCAGGCTAAGCATCAGGCTGAAGCCCATGCAGCGATTGATACCTTCACTAAATATCTTGATATTGATGAAGATTTCGCCACGCTGCTGGTTGAAGAAGGTTTCGCCACTCTGGAAGAACTGGCCTATGTGCCAATGAAAGAACTGCTGGAAATTGACGGTCTGGATGAACCGACCGTTGAAGCACTTCGTGAGCGGGCGAAAAACGCGCTGACCACGCTGGCGCTGGCCAAAGAAGAGAGCCTGGGAGACAGCAAACCTGCCGACGATCTGTTGAATCTGGAAGGTATGGATCGCACCCTGGCATTCACCCTGGCCGCCCGTGGTGTTTGTACGCTGGAAGATCTCGCCGAGCAGGGCATTGATGATCTGGCTGATATCGAAGGCTTGACCGACGAGAAAGCCGGAGAACTTATCATGGCCGCTCGTAATATTTGTTGGTTCGGCGACGAAGCGTAATAAACTGTAGCAGGAAGGAACAGCATGACAGATGTGACCATTAAAGCGCTGGCCTCAGAGATTCAGACCTCTGTGGATCGCCTGATACAGCAATTTGCTGATGCAGGGATCCGCAAATCGGCTGATGATTCTGTGACCGCGCAAGAGAAGCAAACCTTGTTGACGCACCTGAACCGTGAACACGGCTCAGCGCCCGACAAGCTGACGCTGCAGCGCAAAACGCGCAGCACGTTAAATATTCCGGGTACCGGTGGAAAGAGTAAGTCGGTACAAATCGAAGTCCGCAAGAAACGCACCTTTGTGAAACGCGATCCGCAAGAGGCCGAACGCCTTGCCGCGGAAGAGCAGGCGCAGCGTGAAGCGGAAGAGCAAGCCCGTCGTGAGGCAGAAGAAGCTGCCAAACGCGAGGCGCAATTAAAAGCTGAACGTGAGGCCGCAGAACAAGCGAAACGTGAACTCGCCGATAAAGCGAAACGTGAAGCCGCGGAAAAAGACAAAGTGAGCAATCAACAAACCGACGATATGACCAAAACCGCCCAGGCTGAAAAGCAACGCCGCGAAAACGAAGCTGCGGAGCTGAAGCGCAAATCGGAAGAAGAAGCACGCCGCAAACTTGAAGAAGAAGCGCGCCGTGTAGCGGAAGAAGCACGCCGTATGGCTCAAGAAAACGAAAAGAACTGGACTGAAGCGCCAGAAACGCCTGAAGAGACCACTGACTATCACGTAACAACTTCTCAGCATGCGCGTCAGGCTGAAGACGATAACGATCGTGAAGTTGAAGGCGGTCGCGGCCGTGGACGTAATGCGAAAGCAGCGCGTCCGGCTAAGAAAGGCAACAAACACGCTGAATCGAAAGCCGATCGTGAAGAAGCCCGTGCGGCCGTTCGCGGCGGTAAAGGTGGTAAACATCGTAAGGGTTCGGCTCTGCAGCAAGGCTTCCAGAAGCCGGCTCAGGCGGTTAACCGTGATGTTATCATCGGTGAAACCATCACCGTTGGCGATCTGGCCAACAAGATGGCCGTTAAAGGCTCTCAGGTCATCAAAGCGATGATGAAGCTGGGCGCGATGGCGACGATTAACCAGGTCATCGACCAGGAAACCGCACAGCTGGTTGCCGAAGAGATGGGCCACAAAGTTATCCTGCGTCGTGAAAACGAGCTGGAAGAAGCGGTAATGAGCGACCGTGACACCGGCGCTGCGGCGGAACCGCGCGCACCGGTTGTGACTATCATGGGTCACGTTGACCACGGTAAAACCTCTCTGCTGGACTACATTCGTTCAACGAAAGTGGCCTCTGGCGAAGCGGGCGGCATTACCCAGCATATCGGTGCGTACCACGTCGAAACCGACAACGGTATGATCACCTTCCTGGATACCCCGGGCCACGCCGCGTTCACCTCTATGCGTGCTCGTGGTGCTCAGGCGACGGATATCGTGGTTCTGGTTGTGGCCGCAGACGACGGCGTGATGCCGCAGACCATCGAAGCTATTCAGCACGCGAAAGCGGCGGGTGTGCCGGTCGTGGTTGCGGTGAACAAAATCGATAAGCCGGAAGCGGATCCGGATCGCGTTAAAAACGAACTGTCCCAGTACGGCATTCTGCCGGAAGAGTGGGGCGGTGAAAGCCAGTTCGTTCACGTGTCTGCTAAAGCGGGTACCGGCATCGACGAACTGCTGGACGCAATCCTGCTGCAGGCTGAAGTTCTGGAGCTGAAAGCGGTTCGTAAAGGTATGGCGAGCGGCGCGGTTATCGAATCCTTCCTGGATAAAGGTCGTGGTCCGGTTGCTACCGTTCTGGTACGCGAAGGTACGCTGCACAAGGGTGACATCGTTCTGTGCGGTTTCGAATATGGTCGCGTTCGTGCGATGCGTAACGAACTGGGTCAGGAAGTGCTGGAAGCGGGTCCATCCATTCCGGTGGAAATCCTCGGCCTGTCAGGCGTACCGGCTGCCGGTGACGAAGTGACCGTCGTTCGTGACGAGAAGAAAGCACGTGAAGTTGCGCTGTATCGTCAGGGTAAATTCCGTGAAGTTAAGCTGGCTCGTCAGCAGAAATCTAAACTTGAGAACATGTTCGCCAACATGACCGAAGGCGAAGTTCACGAAGTGAACATCGTCCTCAAAGCGGACGTGCAGGGTTCTGTGGAAGCGATCTCCGACTCCTTGCTGAAACTGTCTACTGACGAAGTGAAAGTGAAGATTATCGGTTCCGGCGTAGGTGGTATCACCGAAACCGACGCAACCCTGGCCGCTGCCTCCAACGCGATTCTGGTTGGCTTTAACGTTCGTGCTGATGCATCCGCACGTAAAGTTATCGACGCGGAAAGCCTGGATCTGCGCTACTACTCCGTCATCTATCATCTGATCGACGAAGTGAAAGCAGCGATGAGCGGCATGCTGTCTCCGGAACTGAAACAGCAGATCATTGGTCTGGCCGAAGTCCGTGATGTGTTCAAATCGCCGAAATTCGGCGCCATCGCAGGCTGTATGGTTACTGAAGGTACGATTAAGCGTCATAACCCAATCCGCGTACTGCGCGACAACGTGGTTATCTATGAAGGCGAGCTGGAATCCCTGCGCCGCTTCAAAGATGACGTTAACGAAGTTCGTAACGGCATGGAGTGTGGTATCGGCGTTAAGAACTACAACGACGTTCGCGTTGGCGATATGATCGAAGTGTTCGAAATCATCGAGATTCAACGTACCATCGATTAATCGTTTAGTAGGCCGGGGAAGCGCAGCGCCACCCGGTTATACAAAATTAAAGGGGGCCGCGTGGCCCCCTTATTTGTCTGGAGAATTTATTATGGCGAAAGAATTTGGTCGCCCGCAGCGCGTGGCTCAGGAGATGCAAAAAGAGATCGCAATCATCCTGCAGCGCGAAATTAAAGACCCGCGTCTGGGCATGATGACCACGGTTTCAGGCGTCGAGATGTCCCGCGACCTGGCCTATGCCAAAGTGTTTGTGACCTTCCTGAACGACAAAGACGAAGCCGCCGTGAAAGCGGGCATCAAGGCTTTGCAGGAAGCGTCTGGTTTTATTCGCTCGCTGCTGGGCAAAGCAATGCGCCTGCGTATCGTGCCGGAATTGACCTTCTTCTACGACAATTCATTAGTCGAAGGAATGCGCATGTCGAACCTGGTGACCAGCGTGGTGAAACATGACGATGAGCGTCGTGTGAACCCGGACGACAGTAAGGAGGACTAATGAGTCGTCCTCGTCGTCGCGGTCGCGACGTGCACGGCGTACTGTTGCTGGATAAACCGCAAGGCGCATCCAGCAACGACGTGCTGCAGAAAGTTAAACGACTTTATAATGCTAACCGGGCAGGGCATACGGGAGCGCTGGATCCGCTGGCGACCGGCATGTTGCCGATTTGCCTCGGGGAAGCGACAAAGTTTTCCCAGTATCTGCTCGATTCTGACAAGCGCTACCGCGTGATTGCTAAACTTGGCCAGCGCACCGATACCTCTGATGCCGACGGCCAGGTGGTGGAAGAACGTCCGCTGACTTTTAGTCCTGAGCAGCTGGCAGCCGCGCTCGATGGCTTTCGTGGTGAAACCCAGCAGGTGCCGTCGATGTATTCGGCGCTGAAATACCAGGGGAAAAAACTGTACGAATATGCCCGTCAGGGGATTGAAGTACCGCGTGAATCCCGGCCGATTACGGTTTACGAGCTGCTGTTTATCCGCCATGAGGGGACGGAGCTTGAGCTGGAAATTCACTGCTCCAAAGGCACCTACATTCGCACGATTATTGATGATTTAGGCGAGAAACTTGGATGCGGCGCGCACGTCACTTTCCTGCGTCGCCTGGCGGTCAGTAAATATCCCGTCGAACGGATGGTGACGCTGGAGCAGCTGCAGGCGCTGGTTGAACAAGCCAATGCGCAGGATATTCCCGCAGCCCAGCTGTTGGACCCGCTGTTGATGCCGATGGACAGCCCGGCTTCGGATTACCCGCTGGTGAATATTCCGGAAACCTCCGCCATCTACTTTAAAAACGGTAATCCGGTGCGGACATCGGGTGCGCCGCTGCAGGGGCTGGTTCGCGTCACTGAAGGTGATGACGAGAAGTTTCTTGGCATGGGGGAAATCGATGATGAAGGCCGCGTGGCGCCTCGTCGTCTGGTGGTTGAATACCCTGCCTGAGCGCTTTCCTTGCGATAAAAGGCTGCTGCGAGTAGAATATCGCCGCTTAACGTCCGCCAAAGTGTTTTAACATTTGCGAGCGTTATATCAGGGGTTGCTGAATTAGAGATCGGCACCCTTTCTTTCTTTTAATTTTGGAGTTCGAAAATGTCTCTAAGCGTTGAAGCTAAAGCAAAAATCGTTTCTGAGTTCGGTCGTGGCGAAAACGACAGCGGTTCTACTGAAGTTCAGGTTGCACTGCTGACTGCACAGATCAACCACCTGCAGGGTCACTTTGCAGAGCACAAAAAAGATCACCACAGCCGTCGTGGTCTGCTGCGCATGGTTTCTCAGCGTCGTAAACTGCTCGACTACCTGAAACGTAAAGATGTTGCACGTTACTCTTCGCTGATCGAGCGTCTGGGTCTGCGTCGCTAATTCTGCGAGTTTCAGAAGAAGGGGCCTCACGGCCCCTTTTTTCGACCGGGCGGCAGCAATTCATTAAAAACTCATGTATTGTTGCTATTAATGATCTTCATGCAGAGGTTCGCGCGGCTAATGAGAGGCTTGACTCGCAGGGGCGGGTAAAGGTTGTCATTAGTCGCGAGGATGCAGAAGATCGGGTCATACGATGTCTTATCGTGGATTTGACATCATCTATAGATAAAAGGATAGAATTTTGCTTAATCCGATCGTTCGTAAATTCCAGTACGGCCAACATACCGTAACGCTGGAGACCGGCATGATGGCGCGCCAGGCAACTGCCGCCGTTATGGTTAGCATGGATGACACCGCGGTATTCGTTACCGTAGTCGGCCAGAAAAAAGCGAAGCCAGGCCAGGATTTCTTCCCGCTGACCGTTAACTATCAGGAGCGTACTTACGCTGCTGGTAAAATCCCGGGTGGTTTCTTCCGTCGTGAAGGCCGTCCGAGCGAAGGCGAAACCCTGATTGCGCGTCTGATTGACCGCCCGGTTCGCCCGCTGTTCCCGGAAGGCTTCGTTAACGAAGTTCAGGTTATTGCGACCGTCGTTTCCGTTAACCCACAGGTTAACCCGGATATCGTCGCGATGATCGGCGCTTCCGCTGCGCTGTCTCTGTCCGGTATTCCGTTTAACGGCCCAATTGGCGCCGCGCGCGTGGGTTATATTAATGACCAGTACGTGCTGAACCCGACCCAGGAAGAGCTGAAGTCCAGCAAACTGGATCTGGTTGTTGCGGGTACCGAAGCCGCAGTACTGATGGTTGAATCCGAAGCTGAACTGCTGAGCGAAGACCAGATGCTGGGCGCGGTCGTGTTTGGTCACGACCAGCAGCAGGTTGTTATTCAGAACATCAACGACCTGGTGAAAGAAGCCGGTAAACCGCGTTGGGACTGGCAGCCGGAAGTGGTTGATGCCGCGCTGAACGCGCGCGTCGCTGCGCTGGCTGAATCTCGCCTGAGCGATGCGTACCGTATCACCGACAAACAGGAGCGTTATGCTCAGGTTGACGTGATCAAATCCGAAACTATCGCGACCCTGGTTGCGGAAGATGAAACCCTGGACGCTAACGAACTGGGCGAAATCCTGCACGCAATCGAGAAAAACGTGGTGCGTAGCCGCGTACTGGCCGGTGAGCCGCGTATCGATGGTCGTGAAAAAGATATGATTCGTGGTCTGGACGTTCGTACCGGCGTTCTGCCGCGTACCCACGGTTCAGCACTGTTTACCCGTGGTGAAACTCAGGCGCTGGTTACCGCGACCCTGGGCACCGCACGTGACGCGCAGAACATCGATGAGCTGATGGGCGAGCGTACCGACTCCTTCCTGTTCCACTATAACTTCCCTCCGTACTCCGTAGGCGAAACGGGAATGGTCGGCTCTCCGAAGCGTCGTGAAATCGGTCACGGTCGTCTGGCTAAGCGCGGCGTACTGGCCGTGATGCCGACTATCGAAGAGTTCCCGTACACCGTACGCGTGGTTTCTGAAATCACCGAATCGAACGGTTCCTCCTCCATGGCTTCCGTTTGTGGCGCTTCTCTGGCGCTGATGGACGCAGGTGTGCCGGTGAAAGCCGCCGTTGCGGGTATCGCAATGGGTCTGGTGAAAGAAGGCGACAACTTCGTCGTACTGTCTGACATTCTGGGCGATGAAGATCACCTGGGCGATATGGACTTCAAAGTTGCGGGTTCCCGTGAAGGTATCTCTGCTCTGCAGATGGATATCAAAATTGAAGGTATCACCAAAGAGATCATGCAGGTTGCTCTGAACCAGGCTAAGGGTGCGCGTCTGCACATCCTGGGCGTGATGGAACAGGCGATTAACGCGCCGCGCGGCGATATCTCTGAGTTCGCACCGCGTATTCACACGATCAAGATCAGCCCGGACAAAATTAAAGACGTTATCGGTAAAGGCGGCTCCGTTATTCGCGCGCTTACCGAAGAAACCGGCACCACTATCGAAATCGAAGATGACGGTACCGTCAAAATCGCAGCAACCGATGGCGACAAAGCGCAGCATGCGATTCGTCGTATCGAAGAGATCACCGCTGAGATCGAAGTTGGCCGTATCTATAACGGTAAAGTGACCCGCATCGTTGACTTTGGCGCATTCGTTGCCATTGGCGGCGGTAAAGAGGGTCTGGTTCACATCTCTCAGATCGCCGACAAGCGCGTTGAGAAAGTGACCGACTATCTGCAGATGGGTCAGGAAGTGCCGGTTAAGGTTCTGGAAGTTGACCGTCAGGGCCGTGTCCGTCTGAGCATCAAAGAAGCAACTGAACAAACTCAGCCTGCGGCTGCGCCGGAAGCTCCGGCTGCCGAACAGCAGGGCGAGTAAGGTTGCCGTTTGCCCTCCGCATTGCGGAGGGCGCATTGCGGGCAGGAAGCCCTGTTTGCAGCCGGGGAACTGGACGTTCATCCAATCGTTGTCTTCGGGAGTGGGAAATGAAGCCTTTTTTGCGCTGGTGTTTCGTGGCGACAGCTCTCACGCTGGCAGGATGCAGCAACTCTGCCTGGCGTAAGGACGCAGTCCTCGCGGTGCCATTGCAACCGACTTTGCAGCAGGAAGTGATTCTGGCGCGCATGGAACAAATTCTTGCCAGTCGGGCTTTAACCGATGACGAACGCGCACAGCTTTTATATGAGCGCGGAGTGTTGTATGATAGTCTCGGTCTGAGGGCATTAGCGCGAAATGATTTTTCACAAGCGCTGGCAATCCGACCGGATATGCCTGAAGTATTCAATTACTTAGGCATTTATTTAACGCAGGCAGGCAATTTTGATGCTGCCTATGAAGCGTTTGATTCTGTACTTGAGCTTGATCCAACTTACAACTACGCGCACTTAAATCGCGGCATCGCTCTGTATTACGGCGGTCGTGCTAAGTTAGCGCAAGATGATCTGCTGGCGTTTTATCAAGACGATCCCAATGATCCTTTCCGAAGCCTGTGGCTTTATCTCGCTGAGCGTCAGCTCGATGAGAAGCGGGCGCTTGAAGCACTGAGACAGCGCTTAAACAAGTCGGACAAAGAACAATGGGGATGGAACATTGTCGGGTTCTACCTTGGCGACATTAGCGAAAAAGAGCTAATGGACCGTCTGAAGGCAGACGCAACGGATAACACCTCGCTCGCTGAGCATCTCAGTGAAACCAACTTCTATTTAGGTAAGTACTACCTAAGTCTGGGGGACAAGGACAGCGCTACGGCACTGTTCAAACTGGCGGTCGCAAACAACGTTCATAACTACGTTGAGCACCGATACGCATTGTTGGAATTATCGCTCCTGGGCCAGGAGCAAGATGACCTGGCAGAATCGGACCAGCAATAGCTGACGAACACATCAGCCCTTTTTTGATTGCCATCACCTTAGCGGGTGAGGGCGTTGTTGTTCGTTAATACACCTACTTTGAGCCGGTTCACACTTTTCAATGAAAATTACCGTAAATTTTCACGATGAGTTATGTAGACTGGCCGCCATTAATTTTGAGGCACACGTACTACATGGCTGAATTCGAAACCACATTTGCAGATCTGGGCCTGAAGGCTCCCATCCTTGAAGCGCTTAACGATCTGGGTTACGAAAAACCATCTCCGATCCAGGCTGAGTGCATTCCGCATCTGCTGGGCGGCCGCGACGTTCTGGGTATGGCCCAGACGGGTAGCGGTAAAACCGCAGCGTTCTCTTTACCGCTGCTGAACAACATTGATCCTGAGCTGAGAGCACCGCAGATTCTGGTGCTGGCGCCGACCCGCGAACTGGCGGTTCAGGTTGCTGAAGCAATGACGGAGTTCTCTAAACATATGCGCGGCGTAAACGTGGTTGCCCTGTACGGCGGCCAGCGTTATGACGTGCAGCTGCGCGCACTGCGTCAGGGGCCGCAAATCGTTGTCGGTACCCCGGGTCGTCTGCTGGACCACCTGAAACGCGGTACGCTGGATCTCTCTAAACTGAGCGGTCTGGTACTGGATGAAGCTGACGAAATGCTGCGCATGGGCTTCATCGAAGACGTAGAAACCATTATGGCGCAGATCCCGGAGGGTCATCAGACCGCTCTGTTCTCTGCCACCATGCCGGAAGCGATTCGTCGTATTACCCGCCGCTTTATGAAAGAGCCGCAGGAAGTACGCATCCAGTCCAGCGTCACGACTCGCCCGGACATCAGCCAGAGCTACTGGACTGCTTACGGTATGCGTAAAAACGAAGCGCTGGTGCGTTTCCTGGAAGCGGAAGATTTTGATGCGGCGATTATCTTCGTTCGTACCAAAAATGCGACCCTGGAAGTGGCCGAAGCGCTGGAGCGTAGCGGCTATAGCAGCGCTGCGCTGAACGGCGACATGAACCAGTCCCTGCGTGAGCAGACTCTGGAGCGTCTGAAAGACGGTCGTCTGGATATCCTGATTGCAACCGACGTTGCGGCTCGTGGCCTGGACGTTGAGCGTATTAGCCTGGTGGTTAACTACGATATCCCGATGGATTCCGAGTCTTACGTTCACCGTATCGGCCGTACCGGTCGTGCGGGTCGCGCTGGCCGCGCGCTGCTGTTCGTTGAGAACCGCGAGCGTCGTCTGCTGCGCAATATCGAACGTACGATGAAGCTGACCATTCCGGAAGTTGAACTGCCGAACGCAGAGCTGCTGGGCAAACGTCGCCTGGAAAAATTTGCCGCGAAAGTTCAGCAGCAGCTGGAAAGCAGCGATCTGGATCAGTACCGCGCGCTGCTGGCGAAAATCCAGCCGTCTGCCGAAGGCGAAGAACTGGACGTGGAAACGCTGGCCGCAGCGCTGCTGAAAATGGCGCAGGGCGAACGTCCGCTGATCCTGCCGCCGGATGCGCCTATGCGTCCTAAGCGCGAGTTCCGCGACCGTGACGATCGTTTCGAACGTCGTGGCGACCGTAACGATCGTGGCCCGCGCGGCGATCGCGGTGGCGAAGATCGTCCGAAGCGTGAGCGTCGTGACGTTGGCGATATGGAACTGTACCGCATTGAAGTGGGCCGTGATGACGGCGTTGAAGTTCGTCATATCGTTGGCGCCATCGCGAACGAAGGCGATATCAGCAGCCGTTACATTGGTAACATCAAGCTGTTTGGTTCTCACTCCACCATCGAACTGCCGAAAGGCATGCCGGGCGAAGTGCTGCAGCACTTTACGCGTACTCGCATCCTGAACAAGCCGATGAACATGCAGTTGCTGGGCGATGCTCAGCCGCGCCCTGAGCGCAGCGGCGAACGTCGTGGCGGCGGTGAGCGTCGTGAAGGCGGCCGTAGCTTCGGCGGCGGTGAACGTCGTGAAGGTCGTGGTTTCGGCGGTGAGCGTCGCGAAGGCGGCCGTGGTGAAGGTCGCCGTTTCAGCGGTGAACGTCGCGAAGGTGGCCGCGCGCCGCGCCGCGATGATGCTTCAGCGCCGCGTCGTGACGACTCCGCAGGTCGTCGTCGTTTCGGTGGCGATGCATAATTAGCGCTTTCCGCTAACGTAAAGTAAACGATACAGCCCCGATCTTAACGATTGGGGCTTTTTTTATTTCCTTTGTACTCGTGTACTGGTACAGTGCGTCACGTTGATAACAAAAAAAGTATTTTCGACTGGAGATTTCGGCAAATGGCGACACTTACCACTACGGCAACCCGACCGTCCTTATTTGGCGGCGTAGTGATTATCGGCGGGACAATTATTGGCGCGGGCATGTTTTCGCTGCCGGTTGTAATGTCCGGCGCATGGTTCTTCTGGTCTCTGGCGGCGCTGGTTTTTACCTGGTTTTGTATGCTGCATTCCGGGTTGATGATCCTCGAAGCGAACCTGAATTATCGGATTGGTTCGAGCTTCGATACCATTACTAAAGATCTGCTCGGTAAAGGCTGGAATCTGGTTAACGGCGTGTCGATCGCCTTTGTACTTTATATTCTGACTTACGCCTATATCTCCGCCAGCGGCTCGATCCTGCACCATACGTTTAGCGAAATGTCGCTGAACGTACCGGCAAGAGCGGCTGGTTTTGGTTTTGCGCTACTGGTGGCGTTTATCGTCTGGTTGAGCACCAAAGCGGTGAGCCGCATGACGGCCATTGTGCTGGGAGCTAAGGTCATTACCTTCTTTCTGACATTTGGCAGCCTGTTGGGACACGTCCAGCCGACCACGCTGTTTAACGTGGCTGAACAAAATGCCTCGTATATGCCCTATCTGCTGATGACGCTGCCGTTCTGTCTCGCATCTTTCGGCTATCATGGCAACGTGCCGAGCCTGATGAAGTACTACGGCAAAGATCCGCGCACAATCGTGAAATGCCTGGTTTACGGTACGCTGCTGGCGCTGGGTCTGTACGTGGTGTGGCTGCTGGTGACGATGGGCAATATCCCACGCCCTGAATTTATCGGTATCGCGCAGAAGGGGGGCAATATAGATGTCCTGGTCCAGGCGCTCAGTGGAGTGCTGAACAGCCGGAGCCTGGATCTGCTGTTAGTCATCTTTTCGAACTTTGCCGTTGCCAGTTCATTCCTTGGCGTAACGCTAGGCCTGTTTGATTATCTGGCGGATCTGTTCGGCTTCGATGACTCCGCGCTGGGACGTTTTAAAACAGCGGTACTGACCTTCGTTCCGCCGATGGCGGGAGGCTTGCTGTGGCCGAACGGATTCCTCTATGCGATCGGCTATGCAGGTCTGGCCGCGACGATCTGGGCGGCAATTGTACCGGCGCTGCTGGCTCGCGCATCGCGTAAACGTTTTGGCAGCCCATTGTTTCGCGTTTGGGGTGGAAAGCCGATGATCGCTTTGGTGCTGCTGTTTGGGCTGGGTAACGTTATCGTGCATTTCCTGTCGAGCTTTAACGTATTACCCACCTATCAATAATTGAAAATGCGGCAAAAATGCCGCATTGCTCACTACCCGATCAGCTCTTCTTTCACCTGCATCGCCAAATCAAATGAATGCAGGCGCGCCTGATGATCGAAGATTTGGCCGTTAACCATGATCTCATCAGCCTGGGTCTCCCGTAGGATCGATGCCAGCCCGTGGCGGATTTTCGCTTTATCGCCGACCAGCGACATGCTCAGCGCCTGCTGAACGCCGTACTGCTCTGAAGCGGACCACAGCTGATGCATATTTTGCACCGGCGGCGGCAGCTGTCCGGTCTCGCCGCGGCGCAGTTTGACGAACGCCTGCTGCATGGACGTAAACAGAAATTCCGCATCTCTGTCGCTATCGGCGGCAATAATGTTAATGCATACCATCGCATACGGCTTCGCTAACCGTTCTGACGGCTGGAAGTGGGTGCGGTAGAGGTGCAGGGCCTGGAAGAGCATATCCGGCGCGAAGTGCGAGGCAAAGGCGAACGGCAGCCCCAGCTGCGCCGCCAGCTGAGCGCTGTAAAGGCTTGAGCCGAGCAGCCAGACAGGTATCTTCTCGCCATAGCCGGGAACCGGCCGTACGTGCGGATTAGGATCGCGGGCATCGAACCAGTCCACCAGCTCCGCGACATCGCGCGGGAAGTTATCAACATCGCCGCTCATATGGCGACGCAGCGCGCGCATGGTCGGCTGATCGCTACCCGGTGCGCGCCCAAGGCCGAGATCGATACGACCGGGGTAGAGCGTATTGAGCGTGCCGAACTGCTCGGCAATCACCAGCGGCGAATGGTTAGGCAGCATCACGCCGCCGGAGCCCAGATGCAGAGTGGTGGTATGGGCGGCAAGATAGCCAATCAGCACCGAGGTCGCGGCGCTGGCAATACCGACCATATTATGGTGCTCGGCCAGCCAGTAGCGATGATAACCGCGTTTTTCCGCCAGCTGCGCCAGATCTAAAGAGTGGGAGAAAGCTTCCTTTGCGGAAGATCCTTGCGGGATTGGCGCCAGGTCGAGCACCGAGAATGAAACAGATTTGTCAGTCATAAAGGCTCACTTTGCTACAGCATAGTCATCAGATTGAAGGTCTTCTTCCAGCCTGGCGCATCCGCGATACGCCTGCCAGAAAAGCTGCATCTTTAATAGTGCATTAAAAAGCAGCGATAGCCATTAACAAAGTGAGCGGTTAATCAGCTCTGCAGTTCCAGTCCGGCCAGCCGCCGCCAGTAGCCGTTGCAGTCGCTGTTCGCCGTCAGCGGTAGCGGCGCTGCGCCGTTCTCATTTGCCCGGAAGGCGTCCAGCATCGCAAAGGTCTCGATGCCCAGCGGCGACAGGCGGACCATATCCACCAGCCCGTGCATGGTGCTCAGCTCATTCCCGAGGTTATAGACGTAGCCGCTCATGGTCTGAATGCCGTTGAGGACGAATACCTGCTGGTTCTCTTGTGAGAGCACGTCGCGCCCGTTAGGATATTTAATGCAGCAGGTTTCGCACTCGTCTTTGGGTCGGTCTTCCGAACGGGCGGTAAAGCAGCGGGCGGAGTAGGCCAGCGGCAGATGGCCGTAGCTCAGCACCTCCACCTCAAACTGGTTGCGAATGCCCAGTTCGTCGCACTGGGTCAGCAAGTTCGCCAGCCAGTCGCGGGAAAGCTCGACCGGCATACACCAGCGCACCATACCTTGCTTAAGCAGCAGACGCAGGGTGACGGCGTTGTAGCAGTTGAGCGCATGGCCGGCGACGAACGGCAGTTTACGTTCCGCGCACAGGTTAACGACGCCGAGATCGCTGGCTTCAATCAGAAATTCGCCGTTATCGACATAGCGCTTCAGTTCGCCCAGTTCCGAAGACGCCTGCACCAGCGCGAGGGTGGAAAGCACTACCTGTTTGCCGCTTCCCGCCAGCGCTTTCGCCATCTCGATCCAGTCGCCGACTTTGGTGGCGCGGCGTTTGCTGCATACCGCTTCGCCGAGATAAATCGTGTCCGCGCTGCAGCTGGCTGCCTGCTGGTAAAAATCTTCCAGCGTCTCTTTTGGCCAGTAATAAAGCACCGGCCCTAATGAATATTTCATTGCTGTTCTCACTGCCATTTACGGTGATAGGCGCCAAGGGTGGTTTGCGTCCCTTCGGACATCGAACCGAGGGTCTCCATCCACGCGGACTGCGGCACGAAGTTTTGCGGATCGGCTTTGCAGCGATCGATCGCCTGACGCCAGACTTTCGCCACTTGGGTGACGTACGCCGGACTGCGCTGGCGGCCCTCGATTTTGACCGAGGCAATATTTGCCGCCATCAGCTCCGGCAGCAGCTCCAGGGTGTTCAGGCTGGTGGGCTCTTCCAGTGCGTGGTAGCGCTCGCCGTCGACCAGATACCGCCCTTTACAGAGGGTGGGATAGCCGGCATTTTCACCATCTCGATAGCGGTCAATCAGCACTTCGTTAAGGCGTGATTCCAGTCCCTGCGGCGTTTGCTGCCAGCGCACGAAGCGTGCCGGCGAACAGGCGCCGACGGTATTCGGTGATTCGCCGGTCAGATAAGAGGAAAGATAGCAGCGGCCTTCCGCCATAATGCACAGGCTGCCGAAGGCGAAGACCTCCAGCGGCACCGGCGTGGCGCGGGCCAGCTGTTTGACCTGGTGAATCGACAGTACGCGCGGCAGCACCACGCGGGCGACGTCAAAGTTGCGATGATAAAATTTTACCGCTTCTTCGTTAGTGGCCGAGGCCTGAACGGAAACGTGACGCTCGATGTGCGGATAGCGCTCGGCGGCATACTCCAGCATTGCGATATCGGCGAGGATCAGCGCGTCGGCGCCCAGCTGGGCCGCCATATCTACCGCGCGCTGCCAGCGGGCATAGCCATCAGGATGCGCGAAGGTATTGATGGCAATATGCAGTTTACGACGATGCTGGTGCACAAAGCTGACGGCTTCCTGCAGTTTCTTTTCGGTGAAATTAAGGCCGGCAAAGTGGCGGGCGTTGGTGTCATCTTTCAGCCCGATATAGACGGCATCGGCGCCGTTTTCGATGGCCGCCTTAAGCGCCGGAAGGTTACCGGCTGGGCAGAGCAGCTCCATAATTTTTCCTGAAAAACGCGGCCCGTCAGGGACGCTGGATGGTTAATGAGCTGGGATTTTAGTTAACCTTCTGGTGACAATTTTTGATTTGAGGCAGTTAAAAGCGTATTGGCGGGATCAATACCAGCGGCCCGACATTGTGATTTTGTTGATTTACGCCGCTATGTCGTTTATTTGATATGGCACAATAGAGGAACTATTGCATTCATGGAGTAAAGCTTGTGTTGGATAAACTGCGTTCCCAACTGGTTCACTTTGGCCCGTCGTTAATAAGCGTGCCGGTTAAGCTGGCGCCTTTTGCCCTCAAGCGCCAGGTGCTGGAACAAGTATTAAGCTGGCAGTTTCGCCAGGCGCTGGCGGATGGGGAGCTGGATTTTCTCGAGGGGCGCTGGTTAAGTATTCATGTGCGTGATATCGGCCTGCTGTGGTATACCTCGGTGATTAACGGCCGTCTGGTGGTCAGCCCGGCGGCAGAAGCGGACGTCAGCTTTAGCGCCGACGCCAGCGACCTGCTGATGATTGCGGCGCGCAAGCAGGATCCGGATACGTTGTTCTTCCAGCGTCGCCTGGTTATCGAAGGCGATACCGAGCTGGGTCTTTATGTAAAAAACCTGATGGATGCCATTGAGCTGGAGCAGATGCCCAAGGCGCTGCGTATTATGCTGCTGCAGCTGGCGGACTTTGTTGAAGCAGGCCTGAAAGGCCCGCAGAAACCTGAACAGACATCGGTAGGTGAGGCATGCTGATTCGAGTAGAAATTGGGATTGATGCACCGGGAATCGACGCGCTATTGCGTCGTACCTTCGGCAGCGATGCGGAAGCGCAGCTGGTGCACAGCCTACGTGAAGATGGCCTGATCACGCTGGGCGTGGTGGCGACGGATGACGAAGGTCAGGTCGTGGGCTATGCGGCCTTTAGCCCGGTTGCCGTTGAAGGCGAAGAGCTGCAGTGGGTTGGACTGGCTCCGCTGGCGGTCGATGAAAGCTACCGCGGTCAGGGCATCGGTCGTCAGCTGGTCTATGAAGGGCTCGATTCACTGAACGAGTTTGGCTATGCCGCTGTTGTCACCTTTGGCGATCCGGCGCTTTATGGTCGTCTGGGCTTTGAACCCGCAGCGCGTTTTAATCTGCACTGCCGTTGGCCGGATAGCGCGGATGCTTTCCAGGTTCACCGCCTGGCCGATAACGCCCTTGATGGCGTCAGCGGGCTGGTCGAATACAGCGACCACTTTAACCGCTTCTGAGGCTTTCCAGCAGCGCCTCAAACGAACCGTCTCCGGCAACGAGGCGCTCTTTCTGGCGCTTCGTTAGCTGCTTGATACGATACTCCAGTCGTAATGCTAGTGAGTGTTCACCAACTTCCTGGCTGAAGGCCAGCTGAAGCTCTCCCTTACCACGCAGCGCTTTCGCGCCTTTGCCGTCCTGGTGCTGGCAAAAGCGGCGTGAGACATCGGTAGTAATCCCGGTATAAAGGCGATTATCGGCGGTACGAATCAGATAGAGAAACCAGCACACGGTACAGAGGTCGCTATGTTAAGGTGTGAGCACCATAACATACTGGAGAGTAAAGATGGATACGCTCGCCGCTATCAGCCGTTGGCTGGGAAAGCAGCATGTCGTGACCTGGTGCGTCACCCGCGATGACGAGCTGTGGTGCGCCAATGCCTTTTACGTTTATGACCCGGAAAAGGTCGCCTTCTATTTGCTTAGCGATGAAAAAACGCGCCACGGCCAGATGACCGGGAAAGGCGCCAGGGTGGCCGGAACGGTAAACGGCCAGCCGAAGACCGTCGCCTTGATCCGCGGCGTCCAGTTTAAAGGCCAAATTCGCCGCCTGTCCGGGGAGGAAGAGGCGGCGATGCGTAAGCGTTACGTCAGCCGTTTTCCGGTTGCCCGCATGCTATCGGCTCCCGTCTGGGAGATTCTCCCCGATGAGCTTAAGTTCACCGATAACACGCTGGGTTTTGGTAAAAAGCTGCACTGGCTGCGTGAATCAGGCACCGAGCAGACGTAAAGCTTCTCGATTAAACGCCGGCAGGTCGTCCGGGGTTCTGCTGGTCACCAGCTGCTCGTTGTCGATAACCACTTCCTGATCGTAGAATTCGCCACCGGCGTTTTTCACGTCGACGATGATAGGCTTCACGGCCGTCAGCTTACGCCCGCGAATCACATCGGCGCTAATCAACAGCTGCGGACCGTGACAGATGGCGAATACCGGTTTGCCGCTGTTCACAAAATCGCGGGTGAAGGTGACAAAGCGTTCTTCTCCGCGCAGCGCGTCCGGTGAATAACCGCCCGGTAGCAGCAGAGCGTCGAAGTCGGCAGGGGTGACGTCATCAATGGCTTTATCGATAACGACTTCAGCTTCCCCTTTTTTCCCTTTTACCTTCTTCCCCGCCTGTTTTTCAATCGTCACGACCTCATGACCGGCCAGACGATAGGCGTCCGCGGGTGAGGTGAACTCCGAGTCTTCAAAGTCGTCGGTAATTAAAACGGCTATCTTCTTACTCATTCTTCCTCCAGTGTTTTGGTGTGGAATGAGGCATTTCCCTGATGATGATGGATAATTACCTCGTAGAGTATTAAGTCTGGAACATGAGGCTGGGATCGCAACATAGAAAAATCTGCAAAGGAGTTTCGATGAGTCAGGTACTGATAACGGGGGCAACCGGGTTAGTTGGCGGTCACTTACTTCGAATGCTACTCAACGCGCCGGGCGTTAAGTCCGTTGCCGCCCCGACGCGTCGGCCGCTGGCCGATATCTCCGGCGTCTTTAACCCCCACGATCCGCAGCTAACGGACGCCCTGGCGCAGGTTGTCGATCCGATAGATATCGTTTTCTGCTGTCTGGGGACTACCCGCCGGGAAGCGGGTAGCAAAGAGGCGTTTGTGCATGCCGATTATACGCTGGTCATTGATACCGCGCTGGTGGGAAAAAAGCTGGGCGCGCAGCATATGCTGGTCGTCAGCGCGATGGGGGCCAATGCGCATTCGCCCTTTTTCTATAATCGTGTAAAGGGTGAGATGGAAGAGGCGCTGATTGCGCAGCAGTGGCCGCGCCTGACCATTGCCCGCCCGTCAATGCTGATAGGCGAGCGCGAAAAAAAACGCGCCGGCGAAACGCTCTTTGCGCCGATTTTCAATCTGCTGCCGGGAAATCTGAAGTCAATAGAGGCGCGGGACGTGGCGAGCGCGCTACTCGCGGAGGCGCTATCGCCCACGCAGGAGGGCGTACAAATTCTCTCTTCGTCGCAGCTGCGCGAAAGGGCGGCACGCTCGGGGGATTACTGATTTCCAAAATTTCCCCGGAGGCGTAGTATTCATGTCCTCAATTTATCATGACACTCCCCGGGGAATGCTATGGCTGGTCAGTCTTCATCTCAGGCGGCATCACCGTTTCAATGGTGGAAGCCCGCGCTCTTTTTTCTCGTCGTTATCGTTGGTCTGTGGTTCGTTAAATGGCAACCCTACTATGGCAAAGCCTTCACCGCCGCAGAGACGCACAGTATCGGCAAATCCATCCTTGCTAACAGTAACGCTAATCCTTTCGCTGCGGCCTGGGATTACGCCCTGGTCTATTTCCTGGCCGTATGGAAAGCGGCGGTCCTGGGCGTACTGCTGGGTTCGCTGATTCAGGTGCTGATCCCGCGTGACTGGCTGCTGCGCACGCTGGGGCAGGCGCGTTTTCGCGGTACGCTGCTGGGAACCGTATTCTCTCTGCCGGGCATGATGTGCACCTGCTGCGCCGCGCCGGTGGCGGCAGGAATGCGTAAACAGCAGGCCTCGATGGGCGGCGCGCTGGCGTTCTGGCTGGGCAATCCGCTGCTCAATCCGGCGACGCTGGTGTTTATGGGCTTTGTGCTGGGCTGGCAGTTTGCGCTGGTGCGCCTGCTGGCTGGGCTAGCGACGGTGCTGGTGGTCGCAACGCTGGTGCAGAAATGGGTAAAAGAGGCGGCGACGCAGCCGGTTTCGATGCCTGAACAGCCGGTTGCAACCGTGCAGGACGGTTTCTTTAGCCGCTGGCTGCGCGCGCTCTGGACGCTGTTCTGGAACACTATCCCGGTTTATATTCTGGCGGTGCTGGTGCTGGGAGCCGCGCGGGTGTGGTTATTCCCTCATGCCGATGGGGTGGTAGATAACACGCTGTTCTGGGTGATTGCTATGGCGATTGCCGGCTGCCTGTTTGTTATTCCGACGGCGGCGGAGATTCCGATAGTGCAGACGATGATGCTGGCAGGTATGGGCGTGGCGCCCGCGCTGGCGCTGCTGATTACGCTGCCTGCTGTCAGCGTACCGTCACTGATTATGCTGCGGAAAGCGTTTCCGGCGAAGGCGCTGTGGCTGACCGGCGGGCTGGTGGCGCTGTGTGGCGCGGTGGTTGGCGGGCTGGCTTTAATCTGATGACTTTCCCGGAGGCGGCGCTGCGCGCCTGTCCGGGCTACTTGCTGATGACCTTCCCGGAGGCGGCGCTGTGCGCCTGTCCGTATATGGACACCTCCCGTTATGCAAGCCATCTCTGCATTTTGTG
>NZ_JBEAIJ010000048.1:0-82029 GCF_040065315.1 Klebsiella sp. CN_Kp100 | reverse complement strand
CCGGCGCAGATATTCAGCGCCGGTGTCCCGGCAGCCGGCCGCACGGATGAAGAGGGGTATGACGCGGGGGAGGTGAGTGAATAATGAACCCGGTGGCGGCCACGATCGTAGCGCCTGACGCTGGACAGAAATAAAAAAGAAAGAAGAAGTCATCAGCCAGGTCTGCCGATACTGGACAACGTGCAGCGCATTCTCTCAACTGGCGCGTCACTGCATTTACATCCTGACGGGAAACGGTCGGCTTGATATGTCGAAAATCTTTCAGCAGATGCCCGGAGCGCGATGCCACGAATGTATGTCCGGTAGTAGGAGGCTTGTTCGCTATCTGAAACGGCGGCAGTATCTGTAAGCCTCTGCGCTGAACGAAACACCCCAATTTCACCCCGCTCGAAAAACAGGCATAAAAAAACCAGCCTTAAGAGGCTGGTTTTACTGGGATTATTTGGTCGGCACGAGAGGATTTGAACCTCCGACCCCCGACACCCCATGACGGTGCGCTACCAGGCTGCGCTACGTGCCGATTTGTGGGGAACAATATTACCCGTTCCCCGGGCGAATGCAAGCCGGGAAATGACTGATTGATTTATAAATAATCAATCAGTTAGCGATAAAGCGTTTTTCATCGGTCAGCACCTGCAGCAGCAAGCTGAGCTGCGGTTTTTGATCTTTAATTTTCTCGCCGTCGCTGTTCCATGTTCTGTAGGTACCGTTGTGATTGAGCACGACGGTAACCTTCGGCGTGGTAATGGCCAGCGTATCGCTATTGGCTGCGGTAACCCAGGCGCGGCGGCGGGCGGCGCTAAACAGGTCTTCACCTTGCGAATACTCATTCGCCGGTGTGGAGACGTGAAGTAAGCGCTGCATCAGCGTCGTCATCACGTCTTTATTATCGGTCAGCGTAGCGATCTCCTGGGCCGGGGTGCCAGGCCAATGGATCACCAACGGAACCTGAAGCTCTTCGCGCGACCAGCCAAACGCGTCATGATGTGGGTTCAGCGGCATACCGTGGCCCGCCGTCACGATAACTACCGTGTTGTCCAGCTTGCCCGCTTCGCGCAGCGCATTCAGCACGCGACCAATTTGCGTATCGACCGCGCCAGCGGCGCTGGCGTAGCGCCGGACAAAGTTTTGCTGCTGCCCGTTATCAAGAGTGGTGCCGTTGAGCGCAACCCATGAGAACCAGCGGTTTTCGTCCTGGGCGTAGCGGTCCAGCCAGTTTATCCACTGGTTTGCGGTCTGCTCGTCGCTTTGCGCTTTCGCCGCCGGCAGCGAGAAATCGGACAGCAGCGCCTGGCGGTACAGCGGGCTGCTAAAACCGTCAGAAGAGAACAGGCCCAACTGGTAGCCCTGCTGATTCAGCGACGTAATCAGCGCTGCGGGGATACGCGCTGACAGGACGCCGTCCATATAGCTCGGCGAAATACCATAGAACAGGCCAAACATGCCGCTGTCGGCAGTGTTACCGGAGCTCATATGCTGGGTAAAGTTAACGTTTTCTTTCGCGAAGCCGGTCAGCGCTGGCATGTTTTGCTCAAAGCGCGAGTAGTTAAGATTATCGACGGTAATCAGCAGCACGTTATAACCGGTACCGAGATCGCGGTAACGCAGTTCGCTAAGCGGGTACTGCACCGAAACGGCTTCCGGCGCGCCTTGTTCTACCAGACGGCGCTGATAGTCCTGCGCGTCGAGCAGGCCGTGTTTTTCCAGAAAACGGCGCGCCGTCATTGGATAGGAAAGCGGCAGATTGGCCCGCTGCATGGTTATCGGGCGATAGAAATTGGCATCCGCCCAGATATAGACCAGGTGGCTACTGATAAAAGAAATAAAGAAGAACCACGCAACGGGCCGGGCATAGTGGCGGCGGCGCGTCAGGCTGCGCAGTTTCTGCCAGCTCCAGGTCGCAAAGAGCATTTCCAGAAGGAAGATGATCGGGACGCTGATAAACATCAGCTGCCAGTCGCGTGCCATCTCGTTCTGATCGGGGTTAATGACCAGTTCCCAGACAAAGGGATTAAGATGCAGGTGGAAACGGGTGAATACTTCGCTGTCGATCAACAGCAGCGTCATGCCGATGGTCGCGAGAACCACCGAGATAAAGCGCATTAAGCGCTGAGAGACAACGATAAACGTTAGCGGGAAAAGAATCAGCACATAGCTGGTAAAGACCAGGAAGCTGAAGTGACCAACGAGGCTGACGTACGAAAAAAGGCGCCCGGCAAGCGTCGTTGGCCAGTCGGCGACAAACAGATAGCGACTGCCGAGCGCCATAGCCAACAACATGTTGAAAAGGGCGAACCAGTGTCCCCAGCTGACCATCTGGGAGACTTTTTCTCGGTAGGGCTGACGAAGAGTCACCATATACTGTTGTTCGTTATCCTTAGTGCGCTGGATCGTCGTTGATAGATGACTGCAGCGCCTGGGCAAAAGAACGGGCGATGGCCTGACGCTGCGCCGGCGCGACGCTACTGTTAATCAGGTTAGTCACCATATTGCCCAATACCATCAGTGAAAGGTCAACGGGCGCTTTATGTGTTTCCAGAACGCTCGTCAGCTCGCTGAGCAGCTGTTCGACGTGTTCATCGCTATAGCGGGATAATTGCGGCATAAACTCAAAATCTGTTTGTTCGTGAAAGGGCAACATATTACCGTAGCAGAAGCTTTTTTTCCGCATTTTTTCGCCACGACGCAAAAGCGCGCGGCTTCGCTCGCAAAGAGTCACGCGGCGGTTGCGTCGTCGCCCCGGCGGTGGTTGAATACCGCCCGGTCTAAAAGGAGAGTTTAACATGAGTCTGGATATCGACCAGATTGCCCTGCATCAGTTAATCAAACGTGATGAACAAAATCTGGAACTGGTGCTGCGCGAATCGTTGCTGGAGCCGACGGCGACGGTTGTTGAGATGATGGCTGAGCTGCATCGTGTCTACAGCGCAAAAAATAAAGCCTATGGCCTGTTTACTGAAGAGAGCGAGCTGGCGCAGGCGCTGCGCGGGCAGCGTAAAGGCGAAGAAGAGTTCCTGCCGTTCAGCCGCGCCGCTACCGGGCGCCTGCGTGACGAACTGGCAAAATACCCTTTTGCTGAAGGCGGGATCGTGCTGTTTTGCCAGTATCGCTATCTGGCGGTGGAATACCTGATGGTGGCGGTGCTGAATAACTTAAGCAGCATGCGCGTCAACGAAGAGCTGGATATCAGTTCTACCCATTATCTGGATATCAATCACGCTGACATCGTGGCGCGTATTGATTTAACCGAATGGGAAACCAACCCGGAGTCAACGCGCTATTTGACCTTCCTGAAGGGGCGGGTAGGGCGCAAAGTGGCGGATTTCTTCATGGACTTCCTCGGCGCCAGCGAAGGGCTGAATGCGAAAGCGCAAAATCGCGGCCTGCTGCAGGCGCTGGATGATTTCGCCGCCGATGCGCAGCTGGACAAATCTGAACGTCAGAACGTACGTCAGCAGGTATACAGCTACTGCAACGAACAGCTGCAGGCCGGTGAGGAAATCGAACTGGAATCGCTGTCCAAAGAGCTGGCTGGCGTCAGCGAGAAGACCTTCCAGGAATTTACCGCCGAGCAAGGTTACGAGCTGGAAGAGAGCTTTCCGGCGGATCGCAGCACTTTGCGTCAGTTAACCAAGTTTGCCGGCAGCGGCGGCGGGTTAACCATCAACTTTGACGCTATGCTGCTGGGCGAGCGGGTGTTCTGGGATCCGGCTACGGATACCTTAACCATTAAAGGCACGCCGCCGAATCTGCGCGATCAGCTGCAGCGCCGCACTTCTGGCGGAAATTAAAATGCAAAATCCCGACGCCGAGTCGGGATTTTTTTAGCGTCAGACCCGCCCTACAGCGCGTAGAGGATTTCCACCCCATTCAGGGTTAGCTGTTGTCGCAGCGCCTCGTCGAGAGTCGTATCCACGATCAGCGTACTGACGCCCCCCAGCTCGCCGATAGCAAAGGCCGAAGCGGAGTTCAGCTTTTCTTGCGACGCCATCACCACCGTTTCGGCTGCCCGTGCCGCAAGCGCGCGCTTGATGCCCGCTTCTTCATAATCACCGGTGGTTAATCCCGCCCGCGGGTGCACGCCGGTAACGCCCATGAAAAACAGATCGGCATTGATGCGGGAAATGCTTTCAAGGGCCGCGGCCCCGACGCTGACCACCGAATGCTTAAACAACCGGCCGCCGATCAAAATCACCTCGATAAGCGGTTTCTCCACCAGCGCGACGGCAATTCCCGGGCTATGGGTGACCACGGTACACGCGAGGTTATCGGGCAGCAGGCGCACCATCTCTCCGGTAGTCGTGCCTCCGTCGATAATCACCACCTGACCGGGCTGAATAAGCTCAACCGCGCGCTGGGCAATAGTTAGCTTTGAGGCCATCTGCACGTTCTTTCTTGTTTCAATAGGCGCGATGGCTTCGGATACCGGCAGCGCCCCGCCGTGCACGCGCTGCAGTTTGCCTTCCGCTGCCAGCTCCCGCAGATCCCGGCGAATAGAGTCTTCTGAGACGCTGAAGCGCTGGCTAAGATCGCCTGACATCACCTGTTTTTCCTCAGCGAGGATCTGCAAAATCTGCTGTTTTCTCTGGCTGGCAAGCATCAAAATACCTTCATGAGTGATCTTGTTTGTGCACGATTATGCATGTTATGTTGCTCGCTGTCACCTAAAAGGGGAAAAACATGCACGCTGACGCACCGCGCGTTCGCCATATCCGCGAAACGCTATTATCGGACAACTGGTACACGCTCAAGAAATATACCTTTGAACTACTGCGCCGTGACGGGCGCTGGCAGGAGCAGAGTCGGGAAGCTTACGATCGCGGCAACGGCGCGGTGATCCTGCTCTACAATCGTGAAAAGCAAACGGTAGTGCTGGTCCGTCAGTTTCGCTTTCCGGTATGGATTAACGGTCATGATGGGTTTTTGATCGAAGCCGCCGCAGGACTGCTGGATGACGCTTCTCCGGAAGAACGCATCGTTGCCGAGGCCGAAGAAGAGACCGGTTTTCGCGTCACCCGGATCGAGCCGGTATTTACCGCTTACATGAGTCCCGGTTCGGTGACGGAGAAGCTTTACTTTTTCATCGCTGAATACTCTGCCGACGATCGGCGCAGCGACGGTGGCGGCCTGGCGACGGAGGGAGAAGATATCGAAGTGCTGGAGTGGCCGCTGGAAAAAGCGCTGCAGGCTATTCGCGAAGGAGAAATCGTCGATGCGAAAACGATTATGCTGTTGCAGCATCTCGCGCTGAATGCCTCAACGCTACTCGCCTAATAAACAAAACGCCCCGAACCTTGCGGAGCGGGGCGTTTGCCATACAACTTTCAGCGAGCGATTAAGCGCGAACGAAGTCGATGTGGGTCAGCTTCGGCTTGAACGGGTGACGCTGAACAGCCTGAGCTTTAACTTTCTCTTCTTTGCCATCAACAACGATGGTCAGAACTTCGTTGTAGAACTCTGCATTGGTCTGCATGTTCCACACTTTGTCGTGATCCAGTTCGATTGCTACTGGCGCAGCTTCGCCGCCATAGATGATGGCCGGGAATTTGTTAGCTGCACGCAGGCGGCGGCTCGCACCCTTACCCTGCTCTTTACGTACTTCTGCGTTGATAGTAAACATTGACGTCTCTCTATATATAAATCCTGCTACAGGCGACCCAGCAGCAGGCAGATTATCTGCTTCGCGAATGCAAAAGCGGGCGGCATTATAGCCGCCCTGCGTTTTTGCAGCAACCAAAACCTCAGTCCTGAGGACGATTAGCGCAGTTCGTTGGCCCGGCGGAATCGCCCCTGATAATCAAACACTTTCTCCCGGACCTGCCAGTATTGCCCCTTCATGCGGGCAACGACAAAGTCCGGGTGGCGCAGAAGCGCCTGCTGGGCGAGGATATCGGCAGGCGTTATCCAGCGCAGCGGCACGCCCGGCGTTCGGGTATGCGGTCGGATAAAGAGCTGCTCAAAGGCGGTACGCTGGGCGGGCGTATGCAGGCGGAAGCGCTCACTAACATCCGCGCCATCTTCATCGTAATAGGTGATTTTTAACCAGGCGCCTTTGTCATCCGCACCGTGCTGAAGAACCATACCGCTACAGCGCAGCACCAGCGCATCTTTGAGCTTCAGCGCGGCTTTCAGCATATCATCGGGGTCGACCAGAATGGTATCGCACTCGCGGCAGCGGCGGGCGGCGATATCGTTTTCCGCGTTACACTGCGGGCAGTTTTTAAAGCGAAAACGAAAATCGCACTGTTCACGATGGCCTTCGTCATCCTCAAACCAGCCCTGGCAGCGGCGGCCAAAGTGTTCAATCAGCGTGCCGTCAGCGGTAGTTTTTCCCCAGAAGGTATTGGCGAAACCGCATGCCGGACAAAAAACCTGGACCGGAACGTTGTCGCTTTTTCCTTTCGGCGTTCCCACTTCAGGGGCATAAAGGTCGTGCGGATTGCCGGCGTAATCGAGAATCAGGCAGTCAGTTTTACCCGGCGCCAGGCGCAGGCCACGGCCGACGATCTGTTGGTAAAGGCTCACCGACTCGGTCGGGCGCAGGATGGCGATCAGATCGACATGCGGCGCATCAAAGCCGGTCGTCAACACCGCGACGTTAACCAGATAGCGGTACTGCTGCGCTTTAAACGCTTCGATGATGCGATCGCGCTCCGGCCCCGGCGTTTCACCGGTGATAAGAGCCGCCTCGCCCTGCGGAAGCAACCCGGTCACTTCACGGGCGTGTTCAACGGTGGCGGCGAAAATCATTACCCCTTTGCGCGTTTCGGCGAATTCAACGATTTGGCTGACGATATGCGGCGTGACGCGCTGCTGCTTTTTCAGCTCGTGATTCAGATCGGCTTCGCTGAACAGGCCGTTACTTTGCGCCTGTAAACGGCTGAAGTCGTATTGAACCACCGGCATGTCCAGCCGCTCCGGCGGCGTCAGGTAGCCATTCTTAATCATATAGCGCAGCGGCAGTTCATAAATGCAGTCGCGAAACAGCGCTTTTTCATCACCGCGCACCATGCCGTGATAGTGAAACTGATAAATCCAACCTTTACCCAGGCGAAACGGCGTTGCGGTCAGCCCCAGCAGGCGCAGATGCGGATTGACCTGCTGAAGGTGGCTGATAATCTGCTGATACTGGCTGTCATTATCGTCGCCGATGCGGTGACACTCGTCGACGATCAGCAGCGAGAACTCCCCCTGAAACTGGTCAAGGTTACGGGCTACCGACTGCACGCTGCCAAAGACCACTTTACCGTGGCTCTCTTTCCGTTTAAGGCCCGCGGCGAAAATATCCGCTTCCAGGCCGAGCGCGCAATACTTGGCGTGGTTCTGCGCCACCAGCTCTTTTACGTGCGCCAGCACCAGCACGCGACCGCGCGCCAGGCGTGCGAGTTCAGCAATGACCAGGCTTTTACCTGCGCCTGTTGGCAGGACAATCGCGGCAGGTTCATGATGGCGGCGAAACCAGGCGAGCGTGGCGTCGACCGCCTCTTTTTGGTAGGGACGTAATGTAAATGTCATGAATTTATGGCGGTTAATTAACTCGCGAATAGTATGCCACGAATCTTTTCCCTTGAGTGGTGTTAATAGCCCGTTATACTACCCCATGAAATTCTTCTTTTTCGGGCGCGTTGCCCGCTCCAGCACTTGTACAGGCTAAAAAAATCTCATGCGACTTGATAAGTTTATCGCTCAGCAACTTGGCGTTAGTCGGGCTATTGCCGGGCGTGAAATCCGCGGCAGCCGCGTTACCGTGGACGGCGAAATTGTAAAAGACTCCTCCTTCAAGCTTCAGCCGGAGCATGACGTCGAGTATGACGGCAATACGCTGGTTCAGCAGAACGGCCCGCGCTACTTTATGCTCAACAAGCCGCAGGGTTACGTTTGTTCTACCGACGATCCGGATCATCCGACGGTACTCTATTTCCTCGATGAGCCGGTGGCGCACAAGCTGCATGCTGCCGGTCGTCTGGATATCGACACCACCGGTCTGGTGCTGATGACCGACGATGGTCAGTGGTCGCACCGCATTACGTCTCCGCGCCACCATTGCGAAAAAACCTATCTGGTGACGCTGGAAAATCCGGTTGATGACTCCACTGCCGGGCAGTTTGCTAAAGGCGTTCAGCTGCATAATGAGAAAGAGCTGACCAGGCCTGCGGTTCTGGAAGTGGTGACACCGACCGAAGTCCGCCTGACCATTAGCGAAGGGCGTTACCATCAAGTTAAGCGGATGTTTGCCGCCGTGGGGAATCATGTGGTTGGCCTGCATCGCGAACGCATTGGCGACATTGCGCTGGATGCTTCGCTGGCGCCGGGTGAATATCGTCCGCTGACGGCAGAAGAAGTCGCCAGCGTCGGCGGCCAACATGCGCGGAGTAAAACGTGACGGCAAAGCAGAATTCTTCATTAGGGATTGTGTTTATTCTTGGCCTGCTGGCCATGTTAATGCCGCTGTCGATTGATATGTATCTTCCGGCGCTGCCGGTGATTGCGGCCCAGTTTAATGTGCCGGACGGCAGCGCGCAGATGACGCTCAGTACCTATATTCTGGGCTTTGCGCTGGGCCAGCTTTTATATGGCCCGATGGCGGATAGTCTTGGCCGTAAACCGGTGATACTAGGCGGGACGCTCATTTTTGCCGCGGCGGCGGTGGCCTGCGCGCTGTCGCAGACTATCGATATGCTGATTACCATGCGCTTTTTCCACGGCCTGGCAGCCGCA
The DNA here is from genome assembly GCF_040065315.1 of Klebsiella sp. CN_Kp100. Classification (NCBI taxonomy): domain Bacteria; kingdom Pseudomonadati; phylum Pseudomonadota; class Gammaproteobacteria; order Enterobacterales; family Enterobacteriaceae; genus Klebsiella; species Klebsiella sp. CN_Kp100. The sequence continues at coordinate 73,311 of NZ_JBEAIJ010000048.1, read as the reverse complement.
GCGGCAAGCGTGGTGATTAACGCCCTGATGCGCGATATCTATCCCAAGGAAGAGTTCTCGCGGATGATGTCGTTCGTCATGCTGGTCACCACCGTTGCGCCGCTGGTGGCGCCGATGGTCGGCGGAGCGGTGCTGGTATGGTTTAGCTGGCATGCGATCTTCTGGATCCTCGCGCTGGCGGCCCTGTTAGCGTCGGCGATGATCGCATTTTTCATTAGCGAAACCCTGCCGCCGGAACGGCGACAGAAATTTCATATTCGCACTACGCTTGGCAACTTCGCCACCCTGTTTCGCCATAAGCGCGTGCTGAGTTATATGCTGGCAAGCGGATTTAGCTTTGCCGGGATGTTCTCGTTTCTGAGCGCTGGCCCGTTTGTCTATATCAATATCAACCACGTTTCACCGCAGCACTTTGGCTACTATTTTGCGCTGAACGTGGTTTTCCTGTTTGTCATGACCATGATCAACAGCCGGTTTGTGCGGCGGGTTGGGGCGCTGAATATGTTCCGCGCGGGGCTGTGGATCCAGTTTGCGATGGCGGTATGGATGGTGGTGTGTGCGCTGTTTGACGTCGGCTTCTGGGCGCTGGTGTTTGGCGTGGCGGCTTTCATCGGCTGCGTTTCGATGGTCTCCTCCAACGCGATGGCGGTTATTCTCGATGAGTTTCCGCATATGGCCGGGACGGCCTCCTCGCTGGCTGGGACGTTCCGCTTTGGGATTGGCGCTATTGTCGGCGCGCTGCTGTCGATGGCGACCTTCACCACGGCCTGGCCAATGCTGATTTCCATCGCCTTCTGCGCCAGCAGCTCTATTCTGTTCTACCTCTATGCCAGTCGGCGGCGAAAAGCCGCACGATAAGCGACTTCCAGGGGGCGATATCGCCCCCTTTTTTGATACATATCAACCGAAACCGGCTTCTCTGTTCAGCAATTTGTTTCTTTTATGTAAAATCAAATCGCTCAATTAGTCGCATTATTGCGATAAAAAAGTTGTTTTAGATCACAGAAACGGGTACATATAGCCCGAAGATGTTCACTCTGCACAATTATAAACTTTTATATTACAAACCACTAACACGGCTATGCCGCTGGTGTAAGCGTTTTCGGTGCAGGAACAGGACTAATTGTCAATAATGTGTTAGTATTGTTGTAAAATTATTGTGAAGTATTTTGCTTCCGGGGAAAACACGTGAATACACTGCAACTCTCTATCGTACACCGTCTGCCGCAGAGCTATCGCTGGCTGGCCGGTTTTGCAGGTTCAAGAGTTGAACCGATTCCGCAAAACGGCGCTCAGAGCGAAAATAGCCTTGTGGCGTTGAAATTACTTAGCCCCGATGGCGATAAGGCCTGGCCGGTTATGCATAAACTCAGCCAGGCGCTGAGCGACATCGAAGTCGACAGCTCCGTTGTTGAATGCGAGGGCGAACCGTGCCTGTTTGTTAATCGTCAGGACGAATTCGCGGCAACCTGCCGGCTGAAAAATTTCGGCGTGGCGATTGCAGAACCGTTCTCCGGCAACAACCCATTCTGACCGTCAGCTTAACGCCAGCAGCTGACGGGTATACTCCTGTTGCGGAGCGGTAAACACGCGTTCGCACTCACCCTGCTCGACGACCTCTCCCTGCCGCAGCACCATTACCTGATGACAAAGCGCACGCACGACGCGCAAATCATGGCTGATGAAAATATAGGCCAGCTGATGCTTTTGCTGTAGCGCCTTCAGCAGCGCCAGAATTTGCGCCTGCACGGTTTTATCCAGCGAAGAGGTGGGCTCATCCAGCACGATTAGCTGCGGTTTGACGACCAGCGCCCTGGCGATAGCGATGCGCTGGCGCTGTCCGCCGGAGAAAGCGGCAGGGTAGCGATGCCGGGATTGCGGATCGAGACCGACCTCCTGCATCGCCTGAATCACCGCCTGCTCTCGCTCGGCCGGCGTGAGCGTTGGCTGATGGACGCGCAATCCTTCTTCAATAATTTGCAGAACGTTAAGCCGTGGGTTTAGCGATGAGTTGGGATCCTGAAAGACTACCTGCATGCGTCGACGCAGCGGCAGCATCTGCCGACGGCTGCGCCCCTGAAGCGTCTCGCCGTCAAAGACGATTGCGCCTTCAGAATGAATCAGGCGCAGCAGCGCCAGCCCTGTAGTACTCTTGCCCGATCCGGATTCGCCGACCAGACCCAGCGTTTCTCCCGCGCGCAATTGAAAGCTGAGGGCGTTAACCACGCGATTATGATCGACCACCCGCCGCAGAAGCCCTTTGCGGATCGGAAAGGCGATACTTAAGTTTTCCGCCCGCAGTAATTCTGGCGCATCCGGCGCGAGGGGCACGGGATCGCCCGACGGCTCGCTGTCCAGCAGGCGGCGGGTGTAAGGGTGTTCGGCAGCGGAGAATAGTGCCCGGCAGCCGTTTTGCTCCACGCAGCGGCCGTTCTGCATCACCGCGACGCGATCGGCAAGCTGACGAACGATGCTCAGGTTATGGGTGATAAACAGCAGCCCCATATTTAACTCTTGCTTGAGTTCGCGCAGCAGCGCGAGGATTTGCGCCTGTACCGACACGTCCAGCGCGGTCGTGGGTTCGTCGGCGATGAGCAGCTCCGGACGAGTCAACAGCGCCATGGCGATCATTACCCGCTGGCGTTCGCCGCCGGAGAGCTGGTGCGGGTAGTCGGCCAGACGCCGCGGCGCATTGCGGATCCCAACGCGATCCAGACAGTCGAGGATCTCTCCGCGCGCCGCTTCTTTACGCATCCCGCGATGCAAAGAGAGCACTTCGTAGAGCTGTTTTTCGAGGGTATGCAGCGGATTGAGTGAAACCATCGGCTCCTGAAAAATCATCGCGATGCGGTTGCCGCGCACGCCGCGCAGCGTATGTTCATCGGCGTGTAGCAGCGACTGGCCGTGAAAGCGGATATCCCCTGTGGGGTAGCTGACCGGCGGCGAGGGCAGCAGCCGCAGTATCGACAGCGCGGAAACGCTCTTACCGGAGCCGGATTCGCCCACCAGCGCCAGGGTTTCACCGACCGCAATGCGTAGCGACAGCTCGCTGACCACGGTGGTGGTTTCCCCCTGCTGGCGAAAGGCGATGGAAAGGTTGTCGATATCTAACAGAGGTTGCGTCATGCTACACCGCCTTGCTTGGGTCAAAAGCGTCGCGAACCGCTTCACCGATAAAAATCAATAACGTCAGCAGGAGCGCTACCGACAGAAAGGCGGCGATGCCCAGCCACGGCGCCTGAAGATTATTTTTACCCTGCAACAGCAGCTCGCCCAGCGAAGGAGAGCCCAGCGGCAGGCCGAAGCCGAGGAAGTCCAGCGAGGTCAGAGTCGTAATCGAACTGCACAGAATAAACGGCAGGAAGGTCAGGGTGGCGACCATAGCGTTAGGCAGCATATGGCGCAGAATAATGGCGCGATCGCTAACGCCGAGCGCCTGCGCGGCGCGGATATAATCATAGTTGCGGGTGCGCAGAAACTCGGCGCGGACGACCCCGACCAGCGTCATCCAGCCGAACAGCACGGTGATGGCCAGCAGCCACCAGAAATTGGCCTGCACGACGCTCGAAAGCAGGATAATCAGAAACAGGGTCGGCATCCCCGACCAGACCTCGATAAAGCGCTGTCCCCAGAGATCAATCTTTCCGCCGTAATATCCCTGAACGGCGCCGGCCATCACCCCCAGCACGCTGGAGAAGAAGGTCAGCAGCAGGCCAAAGAGAATGGAAATGCGCGTGCCGTACAGAATACGCGCCAGCACGTCGCCGCCGTTGGCATCGGTGCCCAGCCAGTTCAGCCTTGACGGCGGCGAAGGGAAGGGGGTTTCGGTGGCGAAATTAATGGTCGTTGCGCCGAAGCGAACCGGCGCCCACAGGGCCCAGCCGTTATCGTCCAGCCGTTTTTGCAGCCACGGGTCCTGATAGTCGGCGGCAGTAGCAAAGCGGCCGCCGAAGGTGCTCTCGCTATAGTTTTTTAATAACGGTACGTAGAGACTGCCGCGGTACTGCACCAGCAGCGGTTTATCGTTAGCAATCAGCTCGGCGCACAGGCTGCAGGCGAAAATGACTAAGAATAACCAGAGCGACCAGTAGCCGCGGCGGTTGTGGCGAAAACGCGCCCAGCGGGCCTGATTGACGGGACTGAAAAATGACATTAGCGGCCCTCAAAATCGATACGCGGGTCGACCAGCGTATAGCTGATGTCGCTGATGATATTCAGCAGCAGGCCAATCAGGGTAAAAATATACAGCGTGCCGAACATGACCGGGTAATCACGAGATACCGTGGCTTCATAGCCCAGCAGCCCCAGTCCGTTCAGCGAGAACATCACTTCAATCAGCAGCGAGCCGGTAAAAAACATGCTGATAAAGGTGGCCGGGAAACCGGCGATCACCAGCAGCATCGCGTTGCGAAATACGTGGCCCCACAGGATCTGCTTTTCGCTAACGCCCTTTGCGCGGGCGGTGACGACGTATTGCTTGCGAATTTCGTCGAGAAAGCTGTTTTTGGTGAGCATGGTGAGGGCGGCAAAACCGCCGATCACCGTGGCCAGCACCGGTAGGGTGATATGCCAGAGATAGTCGAGGATTTTTTGATACCACGGCAGGCTGTCGAAGTTGGCTGACACCAGCCCGCGCAGCGGAAAGAGATCGAAATAGCTGCCGCCGGCAAAGATAACGATCAACAAAATGGCGAACAGAAAGGCCGGGATCGCATAACCGATAATAATCAGCGTACTGCTCCAGACGTCAAAATGACTACCGTTGCTGACCGCTTTGCGGATCCCCAGCGGGATCGACACCAGATAGATGATGAGCGTGCTCCACAAGCCCAGCGAGATAGAGACCGGCAGGCTGTCCCCGATCAGCTGCACGACCGATGAGCTGCGAAACAGGCTGTCGCCAAAATCAAAGCGCAGGTAGTCGCCGAGCATTTTAAAATAGCGCTCGTGGAGAGGCTTATCAAAGCCGTAGCGGTGGGTTATCTCGGCGATGACTTCCGGGTCCAGCCCGCGCCCACCTCGATAGTGGCCGTCGCTGATGTTGCTAACGCCGGTACGCGCATGGCTGGCAGCCATCCCGCCGTCTCCGGCTCCGGGCAGACCGCCGCGATCGCCGAACTCTATTGCCGCGATCGCTTGATCGACCGGGCCGCCGGGAGCGATCTGCACAATGAAAAAGTTAATGGTGATAATCGCCCACAGGGTGGGGACGATGAGCAGTAGTCGGCGGAGCAGATATGCACCCATCTTAATTCCTTAACGTCTGTCCGCGGGAAGTCTGGCCGCTTTGTTGGCGTCGTACCACCAGTTTTCGAAACCGGATGAGTAAATCGCGCGAGTCTTCGGGAAGGAGAATTTATCCCAGTAGGCGGTGCGATCCTGCGCCATATACCACATCGGCAGCATGTAATAGTTCCAGGTCAGCACGCGGTCGAGGGCCCGGCCCAGCGGCAGCAGTTTTTCCTTGTTGCCCTGCCAGCGAATGATCTGCGCAATAAGCTGGTCGACGGCCGGGCTTTGAACCCCTGAGGCGTTATAGCTGGAATTAATATATTCCGAATCCCAGGAGATTTGCAGGCCGGTGTCGGGCCAGGGCGACGCGCGCCAGACGTTTGGCATCATGTCGTAATCCCGGCTGCGCTTGCGGTTACTGTACTGGGAGTTATCGACCTGGCGAATGTCCATAACGATGCCGAGCCGCTGAAGATTGTGCTGAAAGGGCAGTACCCAGCGATCGCTGCTGCCGGAGGGGAGCAGCAGCTCAAAGCGTAACGGTTTGCCGCTCTGCGCGTTTACCCGCCGCTGGTTTTTCACTATCCATCCCGCCTGGTTGAGGATGGCATCCGCTTTGAGTAAATTCTCCCGCGCAAAACCATCGCCGCTGGAAACCGGCGGCCGGTAAATCTGCGTGAAGACTTCGGCCGGGATCTCTTTTTTCAGCGGCGTCAGCAGGGCGAGCTCGTCGGCATCAGGATAATCGCGCGCCGCGTATTCGGTATTCTGAAAGAAGCTGTTGGCGCGGCTGTAGGAGTGATAGAACAGCGCCTTATTCATCCATTCAAAATCAAAGGCGAGGGTGATGGCCTCGCGAATCCGGCGGTCGGCAAATATCGGGCGCTGAATATTAAAGGCCAGCCACTGGGTATTTTGCGCCGAGGTATTGGTGTATTCGTCTTTAACGATATAGCCGTGGCTAAAGTTGCGCCCGACGTAGCGGGTCGCCCAGTTTTTGGCGACGTTCTCTTCCCGACGATCGACGGCGCCGGCCTTAAAGGCTTCGAAGGCGACATTGTCATCAAGGTAATAATCGTAGCGTAGCGTATCGAAATTCCAGCGCCCGCGGTTGACCGGTAAATCGGCGGCCCAGTAGTCCTTCACGCGGGAATAGGTGATGTACTGGCCCATGCGCCAGGCGGTAATGCGGTAGGGGCCGCTGGCCAGCGGTGGAGCGGAGAGCGGGTCGCTGAGTTTATGGTTTTTCCAGAATTTTTCCGGCATCACCGGTAGCGTCATCAGGCTAAGCATGTTCTCTTTGCCTGGTTTGGCTAACTCAATGCGAACGGTTAGCGGGGCGATAGCTTTAACGGTAGTGCCTTTATAATAGAGACGAAACTGCGGCACCCCTTCGGTCATAAACTTCTGGAAGGTAAAAGCGACATCGCTGGCGGTGATGGGACTGCCGTCGTGATAGCGGGCGTGTGGATTGAGCGTAATCTCCATCCACGAAAAATCATCGGCATAGCGCGTATGCTCGGCAATCAGCGGGTAGTAACTGCCGGGCTCATCGTCAGAGGTGGTGAACAGCGTATCGTATAGCGCTTCGGTTCGAATACCCGGATTACCGCGCAGGGCGTAGCGGTTGAAATTATCAAAGGTACCGATAGCCGCAAGGGTAATCGCGCCGCCTTTAGGCGCGGCGGGATTCGCATAATCGTAGTGGTCAAAGCCCGCGGCGTACTTCGGTTGGCCGATAATCGCGAACGTATCGCTCGTCAGAATAGTTTGCGCCCGGCTGTGCAGGCTAAATAAGGTCAGCAGTATCAGGCTGATGCGGGCAAACATAACCAGGGTATCGTCCTCCAATGACAGGCCTGAAGTGGCCTGACCTCTGATAGCAAATAATAAAGGACACTTAGCGGGTTGGGAAATATTTCGCCGGCTGCGCGTGGGCGGCGATCAGCGCTTCCAGCGTCAGCGGGCGACTTAACCAGTAGCCCTGCAAAAAGTTTACGCCATGATCGCGCAGCCATTCCGCCTGTTCCTGCGTTTCCACGCCTTCGGCAACGGTAGCGAGCTTCAGGCGGCGGCTTAGAGTGATGACGGCATCGAGCACCGGCGAGGTCACGGTCTCCGTCCCGATAGCCTGTACGAAGCCGCGATCAATCTTCAGGTAATCAAAGCTAAAGCGCTCCAGATAGATGAGCGCGCTATGGCCGGTACCAAAATCATCAATCGCGATTTCAAAACCCTGCTCGTGTAGCCAGTCGAAGTTCTCTAATGAACGATTTTTATCGATCATCGCGCGCTCGGTGATCTCCAGTACCAGCTTAAAGTGGTCGGCTGGCATGGCGGCGGCGAAGTGCTTAAGGTCCTGCTGAAAGCTCTCTGCGTGCAGATGAAGGGGGGAAATATTGATCCCAAGCTTGATCCCTGCGGGCAGGAGCGTCTGCAAAACAGGCGCATCGTGCGCAATCAGTTTTAAGAGGTGGCGAGTAAGCGGAATGATGATCTGCTGGGTTTCCGCAAGATTAATAAAGACGTCAGGGGGGATCTCTCCGGCCACCGGATGTTTCCAGCGCATCAGTACCTCAACGCCGCTGATCTGCAGCGTCTCCGATTTCACCACCGGCTGATAGACCAGGTAAAACTGATCGTTTTTGATCGCCAGCAGCAGCTCCTTTCGCGGGTCTGATTTTATCGTGAGAATGTAATAGCTTAACAGTCCGGCCAGCAGCCCGCACACCACCCCCAGCAGCAGGGCAAACTGCGTATTCTCCGCCAGCCAGCTGTTAGCATAGAGATAGATTTTCAACGGTAAACCCTCAATCTGCGTCTGGCGAATAGGCGGCGAGAGCAGGGTCTGCGGGTCGATAAGCTTGTTGCTGAAGGTCGAGATCGCGGTGTGCTTAATGGACAGCGCCAGGCCGCTGAAATCATTCTGCCGTGAGGAGTAGAGTATATAGGGTGTCAGATTCGCGTTGATCGAGACAAAAACGCCGTCTTTACCGCCGTGCGGGCTACGAACCCACATCGCCAGCGCCGCGCTTTTCGGCATCATGGGCGTACCGGGAAGGATCGCCATATCCACCGCTTGAGTGATATCCAGCTGTGGAATGAGCTGGTTAAAAGGTGTGTTCATTGCACCGGTGGCGGAGGAGCAAAACGCAATACCATTTTTAACCAGCAGGAAAGCGCGTACGTTTGGGCTGAATGCCGCATGGGCGGTTAATCCGGAATCGATATTTTCGCAGGGCTGACTCACCAGCGGCTGTAGTCCCGCAATCGTCTGGTCTAAATCGTGAAAATAGCCCGTCAGATAAGCATGAACATTGTTGATGATAACGTCGAAACGCTCCGCGCGGTTGTGATAGATCACCATAAACTGGATGCTGCCGGCCAGCAGGGCGACGGCTATGCCAACGCATATGCTGGTTAGCCAGATTTTTCGCCGGGGAGAGAGGTGACGGGTAGGCATAGGCTCCAGGCAGTCCGTGTGGTTGATTCGCGCAATGCGCTAACAGAAACATGCTTTTTCTGTCGTCGCTTCAAGAGATAGCCTATTTTACGAAGTTTATTGGCTGGCGAGCAAAAAAAAACACTGCTTCAGCAGTGTTTTGTTTCTTCGTTGGCCAAGGGAATAACCAACGGCAGAAGAGATTACGAGCGGCTCAGAACGCGTCGCGCTTCGTTATAGCGCTTTTTCCAGTACGGCTCATCCATGCTGGAAATCGTCACACCGCTGCTGGTGGAAGCATGAACAAACTGGTTGTTGCCGATGTAGATGCCTACATGACGGCCCGTTGAACCCGCACGGAACAGTACTAAATCACCGGTACGCAGCTGTGAACGGCTAATGGATTTTCCGGAATCCTGCTGCTCAGAAGTCGAACGCGGCAGCTCCAGGCCAAACTGTTCACGAAAAGTACGCTGCACAAAGGCGGAACAATCAATGCCTTTGCGAGTGCTGCCGCCGAGGCGGTAACGCACGCCCTTCCAGCTGGCATATTGATCCATCAAACGGGACTTAACGTCCAGGTTGCGGACCATGGTTTCAAATTCATCCTGAGAGGCTTGCAGTGATGATAAATCGCCACTACCCACAGCAAGCGTCTCAGAATGCATATTTCTGGCGGTACTATTTGAACTACACGCGGAAAGCAGAACCGCAACTGCAATCGCGGGGGCGACCCGCAAGATATATCTCAAAATCGGCTGAGATTTGACCATGCTGTGTGTTATCCCTTGTTGTCCTTAACGACAATGTCGTTATAAAAAATGCCAAACGTGTTAGAGCCTAATTACCTGGTCGCAATGAGACAATTCCGTAAGCATAAAATTGTGGCCTGACGCACAAATTTATTCATTATCTGAATTGATGTTGCTGGAGAGGCAAAACGAGATTGAGGTTACCCGATCGAACGGGGGATGGCGAGCGGTTTTGCGCATTTTCTTATAAGTATTTTTGCGACAAAAAGTGAATCATCGGCAAAGGCCAAAATAGCGGCAGGGATGGGTAAAAAATATGCAATTTACTCATTTTTAACAGGATTAATGTGACAGCAAGATGATAGCGGGTGAGAAAGAGTGAGATGATAAAAAAAGGGACCCAGAACGATCCCTTATGAATGATATTAATTAATTGTAAAGATGACTTTAAATTTTCGTTCTTCCGCCGGGGAGGTAACGTTCAAATAAAGTAATCACTTTATCGCTCAGTGGGGTCATCAACACCCAGGGAGCGCCAATGAGCACGGCCGTTAATGATCCGACGGCAATATCGGTAAACCAGTGCGCGCCGATCATCACCCGCGGGAAAGCGAACACCACAAAGATAACCAGCGCAATAGCGAAGGCGCGACGGCCAAAATAGCGCCACATGAAAGAGGCAAAAATCAGCAGCATCATGCCGTGATCGCCCGGGAAGCTGTCTTTAGACGCATCTTTAGTCGGAAAGGAGATGACATCGCTGACTTTAGTGATATCGGTGAACGAGAGCGAAGGGCTGGCTCGCTTCACCGGCATCAGGTGCTGGGCCAGCTGATTGATAATGACGGCAGCCAGCAGCATCACCAGGCCGATGATAATCACCCGGCGGCGTCCGGCGCTCTGTTCTTTAAACCAGAAGCTCAGCATCAGGCTGCCCATCGCCAGCAGCGAACAGGCGTCAAACGCGCGGTTGTTGATAATCGCCAACAGCCAGGTGTAAGCGGTGTTGACGCCGACCAGGTGGTTAAAGAAATAGAAAATCGCCGCGTCCAGCGGAGCCCAGAAACCATGGTTAACCGGAAGATACCATGAACAGAAAAGCGCTATACCTGCCGCGTTTAACAGCAGGATGAGGGGAATTCGATTTTTAATCATAACTATCGCGTGTTGTGTAAAACGACGGCAACCATAGCCGCCCTAAGTTAAACGAATCTTCAACAAAGAGGCCTGAAGAGCATTCCAGTCCGTTTCTGTATCGGCTATCAGCTCAATACGGCTATCGGGCGGGGCAACGTTTTGCGTCTCAATATGCAGATCGAGCTGCTGGCGATTGATACGAACCAGCCCTTCGGCAATACGCATGACGCCTTTAACTCGTCCAACCGGCGCCAGGCGCGCCCATTCAAGCAGAGCGACGGTATCGAAGACGGTTTCAGCGTCAAAAATCCAGCCGCAGGCGTGATAGCCCTGAGCGCTATTGAGGCTACGACGCCAGCGCTGGTGCGCGGGAAGGCTAAGCGCGGCAAGGCCTTTTTTCTGCCCGTGGTCGTGCGCATGCCCGACCCCTGCGGGTAGCGGCGCCAGATTGCGGCGCGGCAAATCAAGCAGCTCCGGGTCGATATTACCTTGGCTAGCGCTGACGCAGCGACGCTCACCGGAGTACGCCTCACGCCAGGCGACAAAAGCGCGCTGGCTCTCCTCCGTCGAGCGGTCGGCTTTATTGCTGACAATAACGTCAGCGGCAGCCAGCTGGTCGCGAAAGTTTTCGTTGCTCACGACTTTTTCGTCCAGCAGCTGACGCGGATCCAATATGCACAGGGTGGCGCGCAGATCGATCCATGGCGCGTAGACCGGGGCGGTCAGCATATCGAGGATCTGTTTAGGATGGCCTAGTCCGGTGGGTTCTATCAGCAGACGGTCAGGTTTGCCCTGGCGCAGCAGGGTGTTGAGCCCAACCTGCATCGGCAGGCCGTTAACGCAGCACATGCAGCCGCCGGGGATCTCTTTCAGCAGCGCGCCGCTTTCCGCCAGCAGCGCGCCGTCAATGCCCACTTCGCCAAACTCGTTGACCAGTACGGCCCATTTTTCATTTGCGGGCTTATTGGCCAGCAGGTGCAGAATGGAAGTGGTCTTACCGCTGCCGAGAAACCCCGTGATCAAGTTGGTTTTGGTCACTTTTTCTCCAGGATAAATGTAATGTTGTAACAGTTGAGGCTATCCTGACGAAAAAAAGGGGAAAAGAGAAGCGTTAACGCGGACAGAAAGGCGCTCCGTCCGCTTAAAGGCAGAAATTGTTAATCATTCAGCGCGGCGGCGACGGCCTGGCGCGCGCCAAAAGCGGCGAGCTGATGCCACGCGGCGGTGACATCAGCGACGAACTGCGGATTCTGCGGCAGGTCGCGGCCGAAGATCTCCTCAAGCGTAAGCAGCGCCGCTACGCGCTGTCGCTCATCGCTGGTGGCAACGAGGTGGTGGATTTTATCGGCCAGCGGATCGCGAATATCAATGACGGCTCCGGCGTCATCCACGCCGCTAACATAGCGCATCCAGCCAGCGACGCCCAGCGCCAGTAGCGGCCAGCGGCTCTCTTGCGCAAGATGGACGCGAATTCCGTCAAGCATACGTTGCGGCAGCTTCTGGCTACCGTCCATGGCGATTTGCCAGGTGCGGTGCTTCAGCGCCGGGTTGCTGAAACGTTCGATCAGGCTGTCAGCGTATGCCGACAGGTCAACGCCCTGAATGGATAGCGTCGGCGCCTGTTCATCAACCATCAGCCGGTATGCGGCGCTGTGAAAAATCGGATCCTGCATGCAGTCGCTAATATGCGCATGGCCCGCCAGGTAGCCAAGCCAGGCGAGGAACGAGTGGCTACCGTTGAGCATCCGCAGCTTCATCTGCTCCCACGGTAAAACGTCGTCGGTCATCTGAACGCCCGCCGTTTCCCAGTCCGGGCGACCGGCCACGAAGTTATCTTCAATAACCCACTGAATAAAGGGTTCGCAGCTGATGGCGCAGGGATCTTCTACGCCCAACGCAGCGCGAATTTCCGCCAGCGACTCCTCGGTGGCGGCTGGTACGATGCGATCAACCATGGTGCCGGGGAAGCTGACGTGCTCAGCAATCCACTGTGCCAGCTGCGGATCGCGTTTTTCAGCCATGCCCAGCACGGCGTTTTTCACTACATGTCCATTATCAGGGATATTGTCGCAGGAGAGCACGGTAAAGGGTGACAGCCCTCGCTGACGGCGGCGCGCCAGCGCTTCAACCAGTATTCCAGGAACCGATTGCGGCAAAGTCGGGTTTTGCAGATCGTGAATAATACGCGGCTGCGTCATATCCAGCAGGCCGCTGGCGGGGTCGATGCAGTAGCCTTTTTCGGTAATGGTCAGAGAGACAATCGCCACCTGCGGTTCACAAAATTTCTCAATAATAGCGGCGAGCGAATCGAGTTTAGCGTTCAGACATTCATGCACGGCGCCGACAACAATTGGCTGGCTGCCCTCAGCACCTTTTTCCAGCACGGTAAACAGGTGGTTTTGCTGGCGAAGCTGGCTCATCAGCCGATCGCCGCTGAACAGACTAATCTCACAAATCCCCCAGTCTCCGCCGCTGGCGTTAAGCACCCGATCGGTGAGTAGCGCCTGATGCGCGCGATGAAAAGCGCCAAAGCCGAAATGCACAATACGCGAGCGCAGCTGGCTGCGGTCATAATGAGGGAGCTGTACGCCTTCCGGCAGCGTGGCCGTCGCAATGGTAGTCATTCTTAATACACCTGATTAACCGATAATTAACATCTCTAGTGTAAAGTTATATGACAGCAAATTAAATTGGTGAGCCTTGTTTATCCGCTTAGTGTGAGCTTGATCAAGCAATCGAGCACTGTTTAGCGAAGATCCTGCTAACAGGGGCGGGAAATTAGCGATAATTTCGCCGCTATTGGTATGACAACTTTGGGTGGCTTTGTAGGGGATAGCCTGGCGATGATGAAGGGCCAACAGCCGTATGGCGCGCATTAAGAAGCAAAAAGACAGCCATTGACTGTCTTTTGCATTTTGCACTGACTTTAAAGGCTGGATTTAGTCCGCGCGGCCCATGTAGCGGCTCTCTTCGATATGAATACGAATGCGCTCGCCCGCGCTGAGGTATTCCGGCACCTGAACGACCAGGCCGGTGCTGAGGGTAGCCGGTTTGTTGCGGGCGCTGGCGGATGCGCCTTTGATGCCCGGCGCCGTCTCAATAATTTCCAGATCCACGGTCTGCGGCAGTTCCAGCGCCAGCAGTTGGCCGTCCCAGGTCAGAACCTGCATGTCAGGCATGCCGCCTTCCGGCATAAACAGCAGCTCTTCTTCGATTTGCTCTTTGGTGAAGATATACGGGGTGTAATCTTCTTTATCCATAAAGACATATTCATTGCCATCGATATAGGAGAAGTCAACGAAGCGGCGGGTCAGGGTAACGGTATCGACAATGTCGTCGCCTTTGAAGCGCTCTTCCACTTTCAGGCCGGTGCGCACATCGGAGAAACGCATTTTGTACAGCGTCGCTGCGCCGCGGGCGCTCGGTGACTGAATATCAATATTTTTAACAATCAGCAGTTTGCCGTTGTAATTCAGCACCATACCTTTCTTAATTTCATTCGCTCTTGGCATTGCAGTAATCCTGTCACTTAAAGGGTCGAAAATATCGCGTAAAACTACTCGCGCCGGGCCTTTCAGGCAAGCGGAATTCGTGTGTTTTGCTATCTTCGGGTAAAACGTTTAGGCTGGGCCGCAAAAGCCTATCGGAAGAGTCGATTATGGAATGCCGCCCTGAATGCGGAGCTTGCTGTATCGCTCCTTCTATCTCCAGCCCTATCCCGGGTATGCCGCAGGGCAAACCGGCAAATACCCGCTGTATACAGCTTTCGGACAATAACCTGTGCGCGATTTTTGGCTCGCCGTTGAGGCCCAAAGTGTGCGCCAGCCTGAAGCCGGAAGCGGAGATGTGCGCCACAAATCGCGAAGAAGCCATGATCTGGCTTCTTCATCTTGAGCTGAGCACTTCGTGACGTCGGAAGCCCGCACGGACACCCTTTATACGTCTTTAATGCGCCACAGGCAGGCCTGAGTGGCGAGGCCCATCACCAGCGCAATCCAGAATACGGCGTGATAGCTCCAGACTTCCGCAACGACCCCCGCCAGCGAACCGGCAATAATCCAGCCAACGCGGATAGTATTGGTATAGAGGGTCGTGGCCGCACCAGCCTGGCCTGGCATCAGGTCCTGAAAATAGAGCATACCGATACCGGCCAGAATGCCGATAAAAATAGCATTCAGCACCTGCAGGGCCAGCAGCAGTCCCGGGGTGTGTACGGTTAGCATGCCAACATAGAACAGCACCCCGGCAACCGCAGAGATCTGCATCAGGAAACGCTTACCGAAACGTTTGGCGTAGTAACCCGCAATCAGCATGGTCGGGATTTCCAGCCCGGCGGCGGTGCCCATCATTAATCCCGCCAGTTTTTCAGGTAAATGCAGCTCATTAATAATGAACAGCGGCATGTTAATGATGTACAGGCTGTTAATTCCCCACATCAGCGTACAGATGATAAACAGCAGCAGCGCGTCGCGGCGGTTGGTGCGCGGCGCTTCAAGATGTCCCGTCACCACCTTCGGCTCTTTGCGCATGCTGGGGAGAAAAAACCAGACTATCGCGCCGCAGACCACGAAGGCAATCGCCGCGCTGAGGTACATCACCGTAAAGCCGAAACCCATCGCCAGCGCGTAGGCCAGCGGCGGGCCGATGACCCATGCCAGCGACACCTGAGCGCGCAGGATCGAGCTGAACATGACCGCCTCGCGGCCCGTTTTGTCCGCATGTTCGCGGGCGAGGGCAAACATCTGCGGGTTCGCGGTGGAACCAAAGCTGCTGAGGAAAACGCCGACGAAGAGCAAAATAAAGTAGTTACGATTCCACGCGAAGAGCACGCAGGCCAGCACGCCCATCAGGCAGCAGAAGACGATCAGCTGCTTGCGGTCGCCTTTGCGATCTGAGCGCCCGGCGAGAAACTGGCTCACCAGAATGCCGATCACCGCGCTGCCGGTAAAAAAGAAGCCGACCATCGCCGGTCGTACGTGAACTTCGTCAGTCAGGAACAGGCTCAGGGTAGGCGTTTGTAGCGCCCCGGCAATGCCCGTCAGGAAGGCGACGATCAGGAAGGCGGAAGAGGTTAAATCGAACCCGCGTCGTGGCAGGGCGGCGCTACTGTTTTGCATGTCGGCTTTCATCGGTTTCAGGAGTCGCGGAGTTTACGCCGTCAGTCAGATAATGAACAGTACCAGGGCACGAATAAATCAAAAAGACGTTTCAAAATTTTGCTTCAGCAAAATGCTGAAGTTCTGGCGGGTTTGTCATCACCTCGTCAGCAAAAGTGTGCTGTATCTCTAACTTCTGTTATCGGGAGAGTAACTTTTCTTGCGCGCTGACTAATAAAGGTACAGACTTCTTGAAACGTTTCAGCGTCATCGGGAGATTCTCCGGCAGTCAGGTGACGCATTTTTTCTCAAAGTAGCTGAAACGATTCAATTCAGCAGGAGAGGAGAACCATGTTCCAGTTATCTGTGCAGGATATTCATCCCGGTCAGCAGGCCGGTAATAAAGAAGAGGCTATTCGTCAGGTTGCCTCCGCGCTGGTTAGCGCGGGCAATGTGGCTGAAGGGTACATCAACGGGATGCTGGCTCGCGAGCAGCAAACCTCCACTTTCCTTGGCAACGGTATTGCGATTCCGCATGGCACCACCGACACGCGCGATCAGGTGCTGAAAACCGGCGTTCAGGTTTATCAGTTCCCGCAGGGCGTGACCTGGGGCGAAGGGCAGACCGCCTACGTCGCTATCGGTATCGCCGCCAGTTCGGATGAACACCTTGGGCTGCTGCGTCAGCTGACCCATGTGCTGAGCGACGACTCGGTTGCTGAACAGCTAAAGTCCGCCACCACCGCTGAAGAGCTGCGCGCCCTGCTGATGGGTGAAAAGCAGAGCGAAGCGCTGAAGCTGGATAACGAAACGCTGACCCTGGACGTGGTCGCCAGCGATCTGCTGACCCTGCAGGCGCTCAACGCCGCGCGGCTGAAAGAAGCGGGCGCCGTCGATGCTTCCTTTGTTAGCCATGCGATTAATGACAAACCGCTGAACCTCGGCCAGGGCATCTGGCTGAACGACAGTCCGGAAGGCAACCTGCGTAGCGCCATTGCCGTGAGCCGCGCGGCCAACGCCTTTATTCGCGATGAGCAGCCGGTTTCCCTGCTGATCACCGTGGCGATGGCCGATGACCAGCCGACGGCGGTCCTTAATCGCCTGAGCAATTTGCTGCTGGACAAAAAAGCTGACCGTTTGCTGAAGTCCGATGGCGCAACGCTGCTGGCGCTGCTGACCAGCGACGATGCGATTGCTGAAGATGTTCTCAGCGCTGAATACGTTATCCGCAACGAGCACGGGCTGCACGCGCGTCCCGGCACGATGCTGGTGAATACCATTAAACAATTTTCCAGCGACATTACGGTCACTAACCTCGATGGTTCGGGCAAGCCGGCAAACGGCCGCAGCCTGATGAAAGTCGTGGCCCTGGGCGTGAAAAAAGGTCACCGCTTGCGCTTCACCGCGCAGGGTGAAGATGCGCAGCAGGCGCTGGATGCGATTGGCGAAGCGATCGCCGCAGGCCTTGGGGAGGGCGCATAAATGAGCAGACGTGTCGCAACGATTACTTTAAACCCGGCCTATGACCTGGTGGGTTTTACCCCGGAAATTGAACGCGGTGAGGTTAACCTTGTTCGCACGACCGGCTTGCACGCCGCAGGGAAGGGGATCAACGTTGCAAAAGTGCTGAAAGATCTCGGTATCGACGTCACCGTGGGCGGTTTTCTCGGTAAAGATAATCAGGATGGCTTTCAGCAACTGTTCAGTGAGCTGGGCATCGCTAACCGTTTTCAGGTCGTTCAGGGCCGTACCCGTATTAACGTCAAGCTGACAGAAAAAGATGGCGAAGTGACCGACTTCAACTTCTCCGGCTTTGAAGTCACGCCGGGTGACTGGGAGCGTTTTGTTAACGACTCCCTGAGCTGGCTGGGCCAGTTCGATATGGTCTGCGTGAGCGGCAGCTTACCTTCCGGCGTAAGTCCGGAAGCGTTCACCGACTGGATGACCCGCTTGCGCAGCCAGTGCCCGTGCATCATTTTTGACAGCAGCCGCGAAGCGCTGGTTGCCGGTCTTAAAGCGGCGCCGTGGCTGGTTAAACCTAACCGTCGTGAGCTGGAAATCTGGGCGGGTCGCAAGTTACCTGAAATGAAGGATGTGATTGAGGCCGCTCATGCGCTGCGCGAGCAGGGGATTGCCCACGTGGTGATCTCCCTTGGCGAAGAAGGCGCCCTGTGGGTTAACGCCTCCGGCGAGTGGATTGCCAAGCCGCCTTCAGTGGAAGTGGTTAGCACCGTTGGCGCGGGCGATTCAATGGTTGGCGGCCTCATTTACGGACTGCTGATGCGTGAGTCCAGCGAGCATACGCTGCGCCTGGCAACGGCCGTCGCCGCGCTGGCGGTGAGTCAGAGCAATGTCGGTATTACCGATCGTACCCAGTTGGCCGCAATGATGGCGCGCGTCGACTTACAACCCTTTAATTAACAGCAGGAGAGGCATAATGAAAACGCTGCTGATTATTGATGCCGGGCTCGGACAGGCCCGCGCCTATATGGCGAAGACCCTGTTAAGCACCGCGGCGCAAAAAGCGCAACTTGAACTGATTGATAACCCAAACGACGCTGAGCTGGCGATTGTGCTGGGCGCGACGCTGCCAACTGACAGCGCGCTGAACGGCAAAAAGGTTTATCTCGGCGATATTAATCGCGCCGTTGCTCACCCGGAACTATTCCTCGGGGAAGCCAGGAGCCATGCCACGCCATATGCCGCTCCGGCTGCTACAGCTTTACCGGCGGCAACTCATGGTCCGAAACGCATTGTGGCGGTCACTGCCTGCCCGACCGGCGTCGCGCACACCTTTATGGCGGCGGAAGCGATTGAAACCGAAGCCAAAAAACGCGGCTGGTGGGTGAAAGTTGAAACTCGCGGCTCCGTGGGTGCGGGTAATGCCATCACTCCTGAAGAGGTTGAGCAGGCGGATCTGGTGGTTGTCGCGGCTGATATCGAAGTGGATCTGGCGAAATTTGCCGGCAAGCCGATGTATCGCACCACTACCGGTCTGGCGCTGAAGAAAACCGCTCAGGAGCTGGATAAAGCCGTTGTTGAAGCGAAACCATATCAGCCTGCGGGTAAATCCCAGGCCGCGGCAGAAGGCAAAAAAGAGTCCGCGGGCGCCTATCGTCACCTGCTGACTGGCGTATCGTATATGTTGCCGATGGTGGTAGCGGGCGGCCTGTGTATCGCGCTCTCCTTCGCTTTTGGTATCAAAGCCTTTGAAGTAAAAGACACTCTGGCCGCCGCGCTGATGCAAATCGGCGGGGGATCAGCCTTCGCGCTGATGGTACCGGTACTGGCGGGCTTTATTGCCTTCTCCATCGCTGACCGCCCTGGCCTGACGCCAGGTCTTATCGGCGGTATGCTGGCGGTTAGCACCGGATCTGGCTTTATCGGCGGTATTATCGCCGGCTTCCTTGCTGGTTATGTGGCGAAAGCGATCAGTACCAGGCTGAAACTGCCGCAAAGTATGGAAGCGCTGAAACCGATCCTCATCATTCCGCTGGTTTCCAGCCTGATCGTGGGTCTGGCAATGATTTACCTGATTGGTAAACCCGTTGCCGGAATTCTCGAAGGCCTGACCCACTGGCTACAAACTATGGGGACGGCGAACGCGGTTCTGCTCGGTGCAATTCTCGGCGGTATGATGTGTACCGATATGGGCGGCCCGGTGAACAAAGCAGCTTACGCCTTTGGTGTTGGTCTTCTGAGTACCCAAACCTATGCCCCGATGGCGGCCATTATGGCGGCAGGTATGGTTCCACCGCTGGCGCTGGGTCTGGCGACGCTGATTGCGCGTAAAAAGTTTGACAAAGCGCAGCAGGAAGGCGGTAAAGCCGCACTGGTTCTCGGCCTGTGCTTTATCACCGAAGGAGCAATTCCTTTTGCCGCTCGCGATCCGATGCGCGTCCTGCCTTGCTGTATCGTTGGCGGCGCGGTGACCGGTGCGATGTCCATGTGGGTTGGCGCGAAACTGATGGCGCCGCACGGCGGTCTGTTCGTCCTGCTGATCCCTGGCGCGATTACCCCGGTGCTGGGATATCTGATGGCGATTGTGGTCGGTACGCTGGTCGCAGGCCTTTCCTACGCGGTGCTGAAACGTCCTGAAGTTCAGGTGGAAGAAAAAGTCGCCTGATCGACGATGTTACACGCAAAAGGGCAGAGTCTTCTCTGCCCTTTTTTTATGCCGTATCCGCCCTCTGCTTAACCCGCCATATGTGCTCTCCTTCGCATTTTTAAGCTGTTTAAAAACCATACTAGCCAAATTTTGTGATTCTCTTCATGTTCATATGAAATCCCTCTGGCGGACCCCTTTACTTTAAAACCAATCCGCTTAACATAAACATATGTTCACATTCAAACATGTGTTTAATGAGAGGGTACTGAATGGGCGTATGATTATTTACTGATATTCAAACATTCCACTGCCAAAGCGTTTTTGTATGCTGGAGGGTATTTTTATGCCTGAAAATGATTACGTTGTAATTATTGGATCGGCAAATATGGATGTTGCTGGTTATTCCCATGTATCGTTGAACTATGCTGATTCTAACCCCGGAAAAATAAAATACACTCCCGGTGGAGTGGGGCGGAATATTGCGCAGAATATTGCTTTATTGAGTAAACCATCCTGGCTACTGTCGGTTGTCGGAGATGATTTCTATGGCCACTCCCTATTAAAACAAACGGCTCAGTCCGGCGTTCATGTCGATAAATGTCAGATCGTCCACGGCGAGGGGACATCGAGCTATTTATCGCTGCTCGATAATACCGGTGAAATGCTGGTGGCGATTAATGATATGAGTATCACCGAGCATATTACGCCAGCCTTTTTAAGCCAGCACCGGGATTTTATTCGCAGCGCTGCGGTCATCGTCGTTGACTGTAATATCAGCGAATCGGCGCTGGCCTGGTTGATGGAAAATAGCGGCCCGACACCCATTTTTGTTGACCCGGTCTCTGCCTGGAAGTGCGTGAAAATCAGCCAGCATCTGGGGCGTATCCACACTCTGAAACCGAACCGAATTGAAGCTGAAACGCTGAGCGGAATTGCGCTTTCCGGCACTGATGACGTCACGCGCGTTGCCGACTGGTTTCACCAGCGTGGCCTGCGGCGCCTGGTGCTGAGCATGGGGGGGGACGGGGTTTACTTCAGCGAGAAAGACGGCGAGCGCGGCTGGTCGGCGCCGTTAAAAACCCAGGTAGTCAACGTCACCGGCGCCGGTGACGCCATGATGGCCGGTTTGGCCTGCTGCTGGCTCGACGGCTGTTCATTTTCGCAAGCGGTGAAGTTTGCTCAGGGATGCTCTTCTCTGGCGCTCTCATCGGAATTCACCAATAACCCTGAATTATCTTACGCCAACGTAAAAAAGGTAGTGGAGAACGAACATGTCTGAATTAAATATTTCCTCTGAATTATTACAGGTTTCTGCGGAAGTTCAGCAGGCATTAAAGAATAACCAACCCATAGTCGCGCTGGAGTCGACTATTATTTCTCACGGAATGCCGTTTCCAGAAAATGCGCAGACCGCGCTGGAAGTCGAAGAAACGATTCGCCGTCAGGGAGCGATTCCGGCAACAATTGCGATTATTCATGGCGTTATGAAAGTTGGCCTGAGCCGCGAAGAAATTGAATTGCTCGGTCGTGAAGGACATAACGTTACCAAAGTCAGTCGCCGTGATTTACCTTTCGTTGTCGCCGCAGGATTAAATGGCGCGACCACCGTGGCTTCTACCATGATTATTGCCGCCATGGCCGGGATAAAAGTCTTCGCGACCGGCGGTATTGGCGGTGTGCACCGCGGAGCAGAGCATACTTTTGATATTTCCGCCGATTTACAGGAGCTGGCCAATACCAATGTTACCGTAGTTTGTGCCGGCGCAAAATCTATTCTCGACCTTGGATTAACCACAGAATATTTAGAAACGTTTGGCGTTCCGCTTATTGGCTATCAAACTTCGGCGCTCCCGGCATTTTTCTGTCGAACCAGTCCGTTTGACGTCAGTATTCGCCTGAATAGCGCTAAAGAAATCGCTAAAGCGATGGCGGTGAAATGGCAGTCGGGCCTGAACGGGGGGATGGTGGTGGCGAACCCGATACCGGAACAGTTTGCGATGCCGGAAGCGAAAATCAACGCCGCCATCGACCAGGCGGTGAAGGAAGCGGAAGAGCAGGGTGTGGTGGGTAAGGAGAGTACGCCGTTCCTGCTGGCTCGCGTTGCGGAGCTGACCGGCGGGGATAGCCTGAAATCCAATATTCAGCTGGTCTTCAATAATGCCGTGCTGGCCTGCGAGATTGCCAAAGAGTATCAGCAGATCGCCTGACGACAGTAGCGGGCTGTTTGCGGTTGCCCGCCCCGATATCAAATATACCGAAAGCCTGGCCTGACGCCGGGTTTTCCTCCAGGTAAGGATATCATTATGGACATCATGAGAAGTCTTTTGGGGATGGTGGTATTGCTGGCCATCGCCTTTGCGCTGTCAGTAAATAAAAAACGCATCAGTATCAGAACCGTAGGGGCCGCGCTGCTGCTGCAGATCGTGATTGGCGGAGTGATGCTCTATTTCCCGCCGGGCAAGTGGCTGGTGGAACAGGCGGCGCTCGGGGTACATAAAGTCATGTCCTACAGCGACGCCGGAAGCGCGTTTATTTTTGGATCGCTTGTCGGTCCGAAAATGGATGTGCTGTTTGACGGCGCGGGTTTTATCTTCGCCTTCCGCGTGCTGCCCGCCATCATTTTTGTCACCGCGCTGATAAGCCTGCTTTACTACCTCGGCGTGATGGGGCTGCTGATCCGGATTCTCGGCGGTATCTTCCAGAAAGCGCTGAATATCAGCAAGATTGAGTCCTTTGTCGCCGTGACCACCATCTTTCTTGGCCAAAATGAGATCCCGGCGATCGTCAAACCCTTTATCGACCGTCTCAACCGCAATGAGCTGTTTACCGCCATTTGTAGCGGGATGGCGTCGATCGCCGGGTCGATGATGATCGGCTATGCCGGCATGGGCGTACCGATCGATTATCTGCTGGCTGCTTCACTGATGGCTATTCCCGGCGGGATTCTGTTTGCTCGTATGCTGAGCCCGGCAACCGAAGCCTCCCGGGTCACTTTCGATAATCTCTCCTTCACCGAGACGCCGCCGAAAAGCATTATCGAGGCGGCAGCATCCGGGGCGATGACAGGGCTGAAAATTGCCGCCGGGGTGGCAACGGTGGTGATGGCGTTTGTGGCGATCATCGCGTTGCTGAACGGTATTATCGGCGGCATTGGCGGCTGGTTTGGCTACGGTCACGCCACGCTGGAGGGTATTTTCGGTTTCCTGCTCGCGCCTCTGGCGTGGATTATGGGCGTTGACTGGAGCGATGCGACGCTGGCGGGAAGCCTGATTGGCCAAAAGCTGGCGATAAACGAATTCGTCGCCTACCTCAACTTTTCGCCTTATCTGCAAACCGGCGGTACCCTGGACGTGAAAACCGTTGCGATTATCTCGTTTGCGCTGTGCGGTTTCGCCAACTTTGGCTCAATAGGTGTGGTTGTCGGGGCATTTTCGGCTATTTCACCGCAGCGCGCGCCGGAAATTGCTCAGCTTGGGCTGCGCGCTCTGGCGGCGGCCACGCTCTCTAACCTGATGAGCGCCACCATTGCCGGGTTCTTTATCGGTCTGGCATAAAACAGCGCGCGCACCGCGCCTGCGGTGCGCGATGCTATAGGCTGGGAAGTAAATTGAGCGCGTTATCAACGGATAAAGAAGGGTTGTTGATGCTGTCGCTGGCGCGGGTAATGGCGGTGCAGGCCATGGCGAAAGCGACGCTCTCTTTGAAATCGCTGCCGTCAAGATAGCTATAAAGCAGCCCGGCCATCAGCGCATCGTCGGCGCCAAAGCTGTCTATCGTGGTATGGCCCGGTAGCTTCATCTGAAAACGTTCACCGCCGGCTTCGCTACAGAAAACGGAATCGTCTTCCGAGCAAATTACCACGCGCCGCGTTCCCCTTTCGTGCAGCCAGGCTAACGCGCGATCGCGATCGGCCTCGTTTTCAATGGGTTCTCCCCAGAGGATCTGCAGTTCGCGCAGCGTCGGCTTGAGGGTATGGATCTTTCCCAGCCACGGGCGAATGCGGTGCGCTTTAAACTCCGACACGGTATCAACAAATACCGGAATAGCGTTGGCCAGCGTAAATACCCACTCCAGCAACGGCTCCGTTAAATTACAATCGACCAGGATGACGCCGGCATGGGTCAGCAGATCCCGATATTGATTCAGCAGCTGCGGGGTGAGCGACTGTAAGATATGCGTATCGTTAATCGCCAGCACCGTCTCTTCCTGCGGATTGGCGATGGAGAGATAGGTGGCGGTATTGTGACCGTGCAGGCGGATACAGCTTTGCACGTTAACCCCGGCTTGTCGGGTCTGCTCAAGCAACGTTTCGCCGTAAAAGTCGCTGCCGACGGCGGAAATCAGATGCACATCGCGGCCCAGCAGCGCCAGATTATGCGCGATGTTCCGCGCCACTCCGCCGGCGGAGCACTGGATATTGCCCGGGTTGGAGACCGGTTGGGGATAATGAATATCGGCAATGCCGCGGATATCCATATTCACCGCGCCCAGCGAGACGCAATACTCCTGCTCGGTAAGGATGTAGCCTTTGCCCTTGATAGCCCCCTTACGCGTGAGGTCCATAATATGCGCGGCTACGCGGGAGCGGCTAATCTGCAGAATATCGGCAATCTCATGCTGCTGAATCAGCGGATTGCGCCGCAAAATTTTGAGGATCTGCTTTTCCCTGTCGTTCATATCAGACCACGGCCTCTTCCGTCTGCTGCGCCCGCAGCCAGGCGATCTCTTCCGCCCAGATATCAGGATTGATCGTTTCCAGGATCAGCGGGATACCGTCAAAGCGGCTATCCTGCATTATCCAGCGGAAGGCATCGTGGCCGATATTGCCTTCACCCAGGCTGTGGTGGCGGTCAACGCGGCTGCCGAACGTGCTTTTCGCATCGTTCAGATGCATACCGCGCAGATACTGAAAACCGACAATCCGTTCAAAATCAGCGAAGGTTTTTTCACACTCTTCGGCGCTACGCAGGTCGTAGCCGGCGGCGAAGGCGTGGCAGGTATCAATGCACACGCCGACGCGCGATTTATCTTCCACGCCATCGATGATGGCTGCCAGATGTTCAAACTTAAACCCCAGGTTACTGCCCTGGCCGGCGGTGTTTTCAATGACCGCCGTCACGCCTTCGGTTTTGGCCAGCGCGATGTTAATGGACTCGGCAATGCGCGCCAGGCATTCGTCTTCTGGAATTTGCTGCAGATGACTACCCGGATGAAAATTGAGCAGCGTCAGGCCGAGCTGCTGGCAGCGGGAGAGTTCATCAATAAAGGCATCGCGGGATTTTTCCAGCGCGTCCGCAACCGGGTGGCCGAGGTTAATCAGATAGCTGTCGTGCGGCAGAATTTGTCCCGGGCCGAAATGATGCTTCTCGCAGGCGGCTTTAAATTCAGCAATGGTGTCGTCGCTCAAAGGCGCGGCGCGCCACTGGCGCTGGTTTTTGGTAAAGAGGGCAAATGCGGTTGCGCCGATTTCGGCTGCGCGAATGGCGGCATTGGCTACGCCGCCGGAGGCGCTGACGTGCGCTCCAATGTATTTCATAAAAAAACTCCAGTTAAGCCGCTGGGGGGAGGGTAATGATAGCGGCTTAGCCGGAGAGTTACATCATCCTTAATACAACCTGAGTATTGAGGAGGCTCAGGCCATCAGACTGTGGATAGCAAGGTTAATCGCGCCGCCGCCGACAATCAGCCAGACAAAGAGCATCAGCGCCATCAGCAGCGGTTTAGCGCCGGCTTTTTTCAGCGCGCTGACGTGGGTGGTCAGGCCGAGGGCAGCCATCGCCATCGCCAGCAGCACGGTATCCAGGGTCACCAGCAT
This sequence comes from Klebsiella sp. CN_Kp100, assembly GCF_040065315.1. NCBI lineage: Bacteria > Pseudomonadati > Pseudomonadota > Gammaproteobacteria > Enterobacterales > Enterobacteriaceae > Klebsiella > Klebsiella sp. CN_Kp100. Next base: position 47,729 of record NZ_JBEAIJ010000048.1, on the reverse strand, counting down.
ATCAACTACCGCTTTCGGCAGCAGGTGGAAGGAGTTAAATACCGCCACCAGAATAAACAGGATCGCAAACCACGGAATGGTGATTTTGCTTTTCTCGCCGCCGTTTGCCGGGGCTAATTGCTTCACGCGAGCGGCAAGGAACAGCAGGAACGGAGCCAGCATCATCACGCGCAGCATTTTTGCAATCACCGCCGCGTTTTCCGCATCCGGACTTACGGCGTGGCCGGCGGCGACAACCTGGGCAACCTCATGCATCGTCGAACCCATATAGATGCCGTAGGCCTCCGGCGTAAACCAGTGCGCCAGGAAAGGATAAATCGCCGGGTACAGGAAGATAGCAATGGTACCGAAAATCACCACCGTGGCCACGGCGACCGTCACTTTGCTGGCCTCCGCTTTGACGACTGGTTCCGTCGCCAGGACAGCTGCCGCGCCGCAAATGCTGCTACCGGCGCCAATCAGCCAACTGGTATGTTTATCGAGGCCGAAAACCTTTTGCCCAAGAAAACAGGCGATAAAAAAGGTGCTGGAAAGCGTCAGCACATCAATCACGATACCGCTGACGCCAACGTCGGCAATCTGGGCGAACGTCAGGCGAAAGCCGTATAGAATGATGCCGAGGCGCAGCAGGTGCTGTTTGGCAAAGAGTACGCCGCCGTCGCAGGGCAGCCAGATTTTCGGGTAAACCGTGTTACCGATGACCATGCCGAACAAAATGGCCAACGTAAGGGCGCTGAAGCCCGCGCCAGCGATTGCCGGAAAACTACCGGCCCACAGCGCTGCGCCGGTGAGCAGGGCGGTCAGCGCCAGTCCAGGTGCAAAGTGCCGCAATGGGCGATGTTTAGTCGGTAAAGTGAGTGCTGTCATAACCTTCTCCTTTGTCTGGGAAAAGCATACGACGCGCTGGTTTAAATATAAAATTGATTATATATTTATAATTAATCGTAATAAGTGGTAAACGAGCAGTTTCGCGGTTTGAGCACGATGTGTATAAGCCTTAGCCGCGAATGTCGGGTCGTCTATAAAGGCAGGAAAAATCATGCATATTACGCTACGGCAGCTGGAAGTTTTTGCTGAAGTTCTGAAAAGCGGGTCGACGACCCAGGCCTCGCAAATGCTGGCGCTGTCGCAGTCGGCGGTCAGCGCCGCGCTGACCGATCTTGAAGGGCAGTTGGGAGTGCAGCTGTTTGACCGCGTCGGGAAAAGGCTGGTGGTCAACGAACACGGCAGGCTGCTCTATCCGCGGGCGCTGGCGCTGCTGGAGCGGGCGCTGGAGATAGAGCAGCTGTTTCGCGGCGACAACGGCGCGATTCGCGTCTACGCCAGCAGCACCATCGGCAACTATATCTTGCCGGAGATCATTGCGCGCTATCGACGCGACCTGCCGGATTTACCGCTGGAGCTGAGTGTGGGCAATAGCCAGGACGTGATCAACGCGGTGGCCGATCTGCGGGTGGATATCGGGTTGATTGAAGGTCCCTGCCACGCGGCGGATATTATCGCCGAACCCTGGCTGAAAGATGAACTGGTGGTCTTTGCCGCGCCAGATTCACCGCTGCTGGAACGGGAGGTGACGCTGCAACGGCTGGCGGAGGCGCCGTGGATTCTACGCGAGCACGGCTCCGGGACCCGGGAAATTGTCGACTATTTATTATTATCGCATCTACCGGCATTTCATCTTGGAATGGAACTGGGTAATTCGGAAGCCATCAAGCACGCGGTGCGCCATGGTCTGGGCATTAGCTGCCTGTCGCGACGCGTGGTTGCGGAGCAGCTTGAAGTGGGATCGCTGGTGGCGCTGAAGATTCCACTGCCGCGCTTAACCCGCACCCTGTGGCGTATTCATCACCGCCAGAAGCATATTTCCAAGGCATTACAGCGTTTCCTGAGCTATTGCGAGATCGCAACCTGATACGCGAGGTTTTGCACCGGCGCCAGCCCGTGTTGAACGCAAATATCCGCTGTTTTCGCGTAATACCATGTTCCCCATGGATAAGGTTCCCAGCAGCGAATATAGCGGTCAGGGCTAAAAAGGGTGAAATGTAAAACCAGAATCAGCGTATTTGCGGTGAGCAGCAATAGCGGCGTCAGGTAAAGGCAAGACCTGACGATGGGGGTTGCAAAAGGTAGCGGCGCAGCCTGGGGGAAAAAGAGTTTTTTATTTCCCTCTATGCTCAATATCAGCAGCGCAGGCCCCAGGCAGACAAAGTTTGCTTTTAAAATATTCTGCGAACAGAAATCCGGCGCCCGTGGCAGCCTGAGTAGCGTGAAATAGTCGCCTGCCAGGTAAAGAGAGCACAAAGCAAGCAGAGGGCAAATCAGCGAAACGCCGACCCAGACAGGCCAGTCATACTGAGGCGGCGGTTGCACTTTGCGCATCAATTGTTTCCTCGCTCATCGGGCGATGGCCTGATAATGGTGTAGCCAAAATGCTGGCACCAGCGGCTATTCCTGACGTACATATACGTGGTCCCATGGCCGCCTTTGCTGATACACACGCCAAATTGTGGGCTTTTATAGTGCTCAATAGTGACGTATTGCAGGACATAAAGGCTGACAGACCACACCGGCCCCATCGCAATAAAGAACAAAAACAGGAGCGTGGCGTAGCGCTCGCCAGGCGTGCCGCTGGCGGTGCAGGCGGCAATCAGCGCCATCAGCAGTGCCAGACCGAGGAAGAGGATGCCGGAGAAGAGCGAGTCGGCGCTGTCGACAATATAATCCGGACGGAAGTACCACTCTTCAATAATTTTGATGCTTTGATAGAAGCCAATGATAAAAAGAATGAAGCAAAAGCAAGCTGCGTAGACTCCCTCAGCGAGCGACATGGTGCGGCGTTTGCGCTTGTTCTTGCGTTTCATCGTCAGTTCCTTCCGTGGAATTTCGCGGAAGTTTGCCCGATATCCCTCTGGTTTGTGCAATTATTTGTGCTAATGGCGGATTTGTTCTTTACTAATAATCGGCAGTCGATCATGAAGCTCTCTTATAACTTTGCATTTGTATCGGATGGATCACAGACTCTCTGCTACAATCTCGCCTCGTTTTTTGGATGGATAGCATTTTCACATGGTTTCGGATACTAAAACCACAGAAGCGCCCGGTTTACGTCGTGAACTGAAGGCGCGCCACTTGACCATGATCGCTATTGGCGGTTCCATAGGTACAGGTCTTTTTGTTGCCTCTGGCGCAACGATTTCTCAGGCAGGCCCAGGCGGGGCGCTGCTCTCCTATATTCTCATCGGCCTGATGGTTTATTTCCTGATGACCAGCCTCGGCGAGCTGGCGGCGTTTATGCCGGTCTCCGGCTCTTTTGCTACCTATGGGCAAAATTACGTCGAGGAAGGTTTTGGCTTCGCGCTGGGCTGGAACTACTGGTACAACTGGGCGGTGACCATCGCCGTTGACCTCGTTGCCGCTCAGCTGGTGATGACCTACTGGTTCCCGGACGCGCCCGGCTGGATCTGGAGCGCGCTGTTCCTCGGGATCATGTTCCTGCTGAACTGGATTTCGGTAAAAGGCTTTGGCGAGGCGGAATACTGGTTTTCGCTGATCAAAGTCGCCACCGTCATTATCTTCATTATTGTCGGCGTGATGATGATCTTCGGCATCTTCAAAGGCGCACAGCCTGCGGGCTGGAGCAACTGGGTTGTCGACGATGCGCCGTTCGCGGGCGGCTTTGCGGCGATGATTGGCGTGGCGATGATTGTCGGCTTCTCATTTCAGGGAACCGAGCTTATCGGCATCGCGGCCGGCGAATCGGAAAACCCGGAGAAGAACATCCCGCGCGCGGTGCGTCAGGTGTTCTGGCGTATCCTGCTGTTCTATGTGTTCGCCATCCTGATCATCAGTCTGATTATTCCTTATACCGACCCGAGCCTGCTGCGTAACGACGTGAAAGATATTTCCGTCAGTCCGTTTACGCTGGTATTCCAGCACGCAGGGCTGTTGTCAGCGGCGGCGATTATGAACGCGGTTATTCTGACTGCAGTATTGTCGGCGGGTAACTCCGGGATGTATGCGTCCACCCGCATGCTCTATACCCTGGCCTGCGATGGCAAAGCGCCGCGTATTTTCTCTAAGCTGTCAAAAGGCGGCGTGCCGCGTAATGCGCTGTATGCCACCACGGTGATTGCTGCGCTGTGCTTCCTGAGCTCAATGTTCGGTAACCAGACCGTTTACCTGTGGCTGCTGAACACCTCGGGGATGACCGGCTTTATTGCCTGGCTGGGGATTGCCATCAGCCACTATCGCTTCCGTCGTGGCTACGTCATGCAGGGGAACGATCTGAATAACCTGCCGTACCGTTCAGGCTTTTTCCCGCTGGGGCCGATCTTCGCGTTCGTCCTGTGTCTGATCATTACCCTGGGGCAGAACTACGAAGCGTTCCTCAAAGACACCATCGACTGGGGCGGCGTTGCGGCAACCTATATCGGCATTCCGCTGTTCCTGGTCATCTGGTTTGGCTACAAGCTGGCGAAAGGAACGCGCTTTGTGCGCTACAGTGAAATGAAGTTCCCGGATCGCTTCAAAGGCTAAGGTTAGCTTGCTCGGTCAGATAAAACCCTCTCAATGAGAGGGTTTTTTTATGTCTCCAGTTCTTACAAATTGATACAGATCTCCATAATTGTATTGATAATTGTAATCATTATCTTTATCATTTTCGCCAAATTCAGGATGAAGCCAATCCCCGTATCTTGCAGACACTCAAACTGACAAGGGGCGACCAGCCACATCTACTGTAAAAAATTGCGCGCACGCCGCCGTTAGAGCGGTATGCCGACAGTACCTGTGAGCAGCACCTTTTTTGTTTGTTTTGTTGTACACCTCATGGAGATATGGAATGTTCAGGCTAAACCCTTTTGTCCGGGCCGGATTATGTGCGTCCGTCGTATCCTTAGCGTTTCCGGCGCTGGCCGACGTTAATGAAGAAACGCTGGTCGTCACCGCTGCGGCAACTGAACAGAGCGTCAAAGATGCGCCCGCCAGTATTAGCGTTATCACCCAACAGGATCTGCAGCGTAGACCGGTACAAAACCTGAAGGATGTACTGCGGGAAGTGCCGGGCGTGCAGCTCACCAACGAAGGGGATAACCGCAAGGGGGTGAGTATTCGCGGCCTCAGCAGCGGCTATACGCTGATCCTCGTTGATGGCAAACGCGTTAACTCGCGCAACGCCGTTTTCCGCCACAATGATTTTGACCTTAACTGGATCCCGGTTGATGCCATTGAGCGTATCGAAGTCGTGCGCGGGCCGATGTCTTCCCTCTATGGTTCCGACGCCCTCGGCGGCGTAGTGAATATCATCACTAAAAAAGTCGGCCAGCAGTGGACCGGCACCCTCAGCGCGGACACCACCATTCAGGAACACCGCGATCGCGGCGATACGTACAATGGTCAGTTCTTTACCAGCGGCCCGCTGATTGACGGTGTGCTCGGAATGAAGGCCTACGGCAGCCTGGCAAAGCGCGCCAAGGACGATCAGCAGGCTTCCAGCAACGCAGCTGGCGAAACGCCGCGTATTGAAGGCTTCACCAGCCGCGACGGAAATGTCGAATTCGCCTGGACGCCCAATGATAATCAGGACATTACCGCAGGCTACGGTTTTGATCGCCAGGATCGTGATTCCGACTCTCTCGACCGCAACCGCCTTGAACGGCAGAACTACTCCCTGAGCCACAACGGCCGCTGGGATGTCGGCAATAGCGAGCTGAAATTCTACGGCGAGAAAGTGGATAATAAAAATCCCGGACAGGCCGGCACCATCACTTCTGAGAGTAACGCGGTGGATGGCAAATACGTTCTGCCGCTGGGAATGATTAACCAGCTGCTGACCTTCGGCGGCGAATGGCGCCACGATAAGTTGAAGGATCCGGTCAACCTGAGCAGCGGCGGTAAATCCACTTCCGCCAGCCAGTATGCGCTGTTCCTGGAAGATGAATGGCGGATAATCGAACCTCTGGCCTTAACCACCGGCATCCGTATGGACGATCATCAGACCTATGGCGATCACTGGAGCCCGCGTGCTTATCTGGTCTATAACGCTACCGATACCGTGACCGTGAAGGGCGGCTGGGCGACGGCATTTAAAGCGCCATCGCTGCTGCAGCTGAACCCGGACTGGACCACCAACTCCTGCCGCGGTTCGTGCAGCATTATCGGTAACCCGGATCTGAAGCCGGAAACCAGCGAAAGCTTCGAGCTGGGTTTGTACTATCGCGGCGAAGAGGGCTGGCTTGAAGGCGTGGAAGGAAGCGTCACCACCTTCCAGAACAACGTTGACGATATGATCGATATTCTGCGTACCTCCAGCGCCAGCGAAGCGCCGGGCTATCCGAACTTTGTCGGCTGGAAAACGGTGAACGGGAAACGCGTGCCGGTCTTCCGCTACTTCAACGTCAATAAGGCGCGAATCAAAGGGGTAGAAACGGAATTGAAAGTACCGTTTGGCGATGAATGGAAGCTGACGGTGAACTACACCTATAACGATGGTCGCGACCTGAGTAACGGCGGCGATAAACCGCTGCAGACGCTGCCGTTCCATACGGCTAACGGCACACTCGACTGGAAACCGCTGGACGACTGGTCCTTCTACGTCACCGCCAACTATACCGGCGAACAGCGTTCGGTCAGCACGACGGGCAAAACGCCCGGGGGCTACACCATGTTTGATATCGGCGCGGCCTGGAACGTCACCAAAAACGTCAAGCTGCGCTCCGGGGTGCTTAACGTCGGCGATAAGGATCTGAGCCGCGACGACTACAGCTATACAGAAGAAGGTCGCCGCTACTTTATGGCCGTCGATTACCGCTTCTAACCGGGCGATAAAAGAGGGCTGGCAGATTTCCCTGCCAGCCCTCGTTAAAGGCGCTCAGGTGGCTACTTACCGGGGCGAATAATGGCACGAATACTGCCGCAATTATTTCTAATATACCCTAAATAATTCGAGTTGCAGGAAGGCGGCGACGCAGGGAGTCCCCAGGAGCTTACTTAAGTAAGTGACTGGGGCGAGCGAGGAAGCCAACGCACATGCAACTTGAAGTATGACGGGTATACACACGATGAGCAGACACCAGATCGGGACGTTGGGCGCTACCTTCATGGTTTGTTCTCCTTGCCTTTCGGCGGGTAAGAGACTAACCTGATGTTGTCTAAGCATGCAGATAGCCTCGTGGTGTACTGACCCCCAAAAGTTGGACAGAATAATCGAGGTATCTCAGAAAGAGTCCATGGAATACATGGGCTCTTTTTTGTTTCCTGCAAAAGCTAAATAAATCCTTCCACAGCCAAATAATCCATTCAGCTGCTTTTTACTCCATGCGCTTCCCTGATTCTGCAACCACCTGTAATGCACCAGTTAGTTGAGTTAGATCCGGTTCTGGTTATTCAGATCTTAGGTGAAGAAAGAATAATTGAGGTATGTAGAACATTTTGGCATGCGCACTTATATCATGCCTAAAAAGTCACATCTATACATATGCTCAACATCTACCTATACTTAGCATATGCTGAAAAGCCAGTTAATCAGGAGAAATACTATGAGAACCGTATCGATATTTAAAAACGGCAATAATCGTGCTATCCGTCTGCCCCGAGACCTGGATTTTGAGGGAGTGAGCGAACTGGAAATCGTCCGGGAAGGTGACAGCATCATCCTTCGTCCCGTTCGACCAACATGGGGTTCGTTTACTCAGCTCGAAAAAGCCGATTCAGACTTTATGGCCGAGCGTGGTGACATTGTCAGCGATGAAGGACGATTTGACCTGTGATCAAAACCTATATGCTGGACACCAATATTTGCTCATTTATCATGCGTGAGCAACCGGAAGCTGTCATCAAACGGCTAGAACAGGCAGTACTGCGTAATCACCGCATCGTGGTTTCGGCCATCACCTATGCCGAGATGCGTTTCGGTGCGATCGGAAAGAAGGCATCCCCCCGCCACGGCCTGCTTGTCGAAGCTTTCTGCGCCCGCCTCGATGCAATCCTCGCCTGGGACCGCGCCGCGGTGGACGCAACCACGGAGATTAAGGCCGCACTGACTGCGGCCGGGACGCCAATTGGTCCGAACGACACGGCAATTGCCGGGCATGCTATCGCCGCCGGCGCCGTACTGGTGACGAACAACGTGCGAGAGTTTGAGCGTGTGCCTGGACTAATTCTGGAAGACTGGGCTAACTGACGGCAGAAAGGATCTTGAAAACAGTAATGTCCGCTTCGTGCCAAAAGCGGAAGTTTAATATGAACACTCATGCTAGATTACTCAGGTTCTGACACTATATATAAATCTGGCTTAGCAAGGAGTCATCAGTGGAAGCATTTACAGTACGGAGAATAATCGAGAGCGATCTGGACGATTTCAGGAAATTGAGGTTGGAGGCTTTACGGCTTCATCCTGAGGCCTTTGGTGCGTCTTATGAAGAATTCAGCCAGAAGCCACTGCATTTCTTTGCCGAACAACTACGAACCAGTCATGTCTTCGGCGGTTTTGATGTTCATAACACCTTGCAGGGAATGATTGGCGTAAATAGAAGCCCATTACCAAAGCTGAGTCATGTTGCGAATATCTGGGGAATGTATGTTCGCGCCGAGAAGAGAGGTTCCGGGCTTGCAGCCAGACTCATGGATACGGCGCTGGAAGCTGCCAGTTCAGCCAAAACCGTAAAGTTGTCAGTAGTTACAACTAACCGGGCTGCATATGCACTTTATCGTTCCTTCGGGTTCGCAGAGTGGGCGACTGATACCGCTGCGCTATGCGTTAATGGGGAGTTCCATGACGAATTTCTGATGAGACGCGACTCGTAGCGGACTATGTCCGTTGTTCGCTCCTGGCGGACCTGTCCCCCTTAATGCCCGCCGTTATGTAGGCTTGATAACCGTATGGCGTCTTTAGCACCATCTTCAGAAATGTAAAAATCCTGCGTAAGGTGATTACGCCTTATCATTAGTTTCTTTATGGTGCTTACCTAATGAAAATCAGCACGTTAAATTCGCAGCGGGTAGGTCTTCAGGCGATATTCAACCGGGCTTAGCCCGTGAAATTTAAGGCTGATTCGTCGGGTATTGTAATAATGAATGTAATCCTCAAGAACGCCCTTCAGTTCGTCAACATCGTTGAATTTACGGGTGTAAAAGCATTCTGATTTTAACGTCCCGAAAAAGCATTCCGCACAGGCATTATCCAGACAGTTTCCTTTGCGCGACATGCTTTGCAGAACACCAAACTCCCGCAACTGATACTGATACCACCGATGCCGGTATTGCCAGCCCTGATCTGAGTGAAGAACTGGTTTGCTCTTTGCGTCCATTCTGGCGAATGCCTTAATCAACATGTCGTCAATCATCGGCATTGTCGGGCGTTCTGAAATACTGTAGGAAATCACTTCGTTATTGAAGAGATCGATGATGGGAGAAAGATAGAGTTTGCGGCCATTAACGGCGAACTCGGTGACATCTGTGACCCATTTTTCATTGGGCCGGCTGGCTTTGAAGTTTCGTTGCAGGAGGTTGTCAGCAGCACACCCACGTTCGCCACGCCAGGAGGTGTAGCGTTTTACTTTGATTGCGGCTTTAAGGTCGAGAGCATTCATCAGGCGTTGAACCACCTTATGGTTGATTACTCCCCTCTCTCTCCTGAGCGCCAGCGTTACTCGTCGATAGCCATAGCGGCCCTGGTTTTCATCATATATCTCACTGATTCGACGATTTATCTCATCGTATTTTCCCGGAGACCGAAGTGCCTTAAGATGATAGTAAAACGTGCTCCTGGGTATCCGGGTAATATTCAGTAGTTGCTCAAGCGGGTAATGCTGCCTTAGTTCGTCAACAACACGAACCTTATCTCTTACCGAACTAAGGCTTTCAGCTTTTGTAAATAAAGTATCTGTAATTCAAGACGTTTGACTTTCCTTTCCAGTTCATGAATCCGTTGCGCTTTTGATCGTTCCTCTGCGGCTTCAATAAGTTCAGGGTGTTCAGCCATGTAAGATACCCTTTTTGTGCCTACCTTGAGTGAGCGAAGCCCTTCTTCACCCTGCTCTTTGTATACTTTTAGCCATTTGGCGACAGATGACGCACCTGCAACATTGAATTTAGTCGCGGCCTGAGTCTGGGATATCTGGCCTGAAAGCACGGCTTTTACAGCTTCAATGCTGATCTCAGGATCGATGGACACGCCCTTATCTCTGGGCCTTAATCCCTCTTCTCCATAAGCATCATAGGCTGCAACCCAGATTCTCACCTGGGTTCTGGGAACGTTGAAACGAGCTGAAGTTAACCGATAGCCTTCAGTCGCTAGCAAGATAGTGCATAACGACTTCAAGGCGTTCTTCGAGGGTATATTTACGGCCGGGCATAGGACTCTCCAGTTTGAGAGTCCAACTAAATGGGTGCAGTGCATGGGTGATTACATTACCTTCGGGGCTTTCTTCTTTCTGCCTCAGCACAACGGTAAAACTCAATCCTGCCCTGAGGCGAAAGCCTCAAGCGCCGCCAAAAATCATACCCCCGACGACGGAAAATACACTATCTCTCTGTATTTATTAGTTTTTATGACTATTGGATGCTGAGGCATTTTGCGTATCAATGCGCCGGGAAGGGGCTTCACGACGCATTGAAGGATCAGGAGAAGAGGTGCCGGGCATGGAAACGCAGGTGGTCCTCAATAAATGAGGCGATAAAGTAGTAGCTGTGATCGTACCCGGGCTGAATACGTAGCGTTAACGGCCAGCTTTTCTGACGCGCGGTTTCCGCCAGCACCGCCGGCTGCAGCTGTTCGGCGAGGAATGCATCGTTATCGCCCTGGTCGATCAAGGTTGGGATCGCATCTGACTCGCTGCTGGCCTGCATTAACGCGCAGCTGTCCCAGGCCTGCCAGTCTGCTTCATTCGCTCCCAGATAGGCGGTAAAGGCTTTTTTGCCCCAGGGAACCTGGGTCGGGTTAACGATAGGCGCAAAGGCGGATACGCTGACGAAGCGGCCCGGATTTTTCAGCGCCATCACCAGCGCACCGTGGCCGCCCATGGAATGCCCGCTGATGGCGCAGCGATCGCTGAGCGTAAACTCGCGGGCAATCAGCTGCGGCAGCTCGTCGCGAAGGTAATCGTACATGCGGAAATGTGCTGACCACGGCGCCTGGGTGGCATTGAGATAAAAGCCCGCGCCTTTGCCCAGATCGTAAGCGCTATCGTCGGCAACGTTATCACCGCGCGGACTGGTGTCCGGCATCACCAGCGCAATGCCGAGCTCGGCGGCGATGCGCTGAGCGCCCGCTTTGGTGGTGAAGTTTTCATCGTTGCAGGTCAGGCCGGAGAGCCAGTAGACAACCGGCGGCGGCGCGTCTGCGGTCTCGGGGGGGAGAAAGATGCTGAAGGTCATTGCGCAGTTCAGCGTGGCGGAGTCGTGCCGCCAGCGTTGCTGCCGACCTTCAAAACAGCGGTGCTCTTCGAGCAGTTCCATGCAGGGCTCCTTAAGTGTCTCAGGCGTAATTTTCCATAATACAGATATTTCATGCGCTGGTGAGTAACTTTCACTTCCTCCTTTTCGGAACGTATTGCATCATTAATGCAACTTTTAACCAACATGCTGACGTTGTCGTCGCGCCGGAATCGCGCTATCGGCGGCGATTGAGTTGGTTGCGGCAAGGTGAGCAGGGCGTTGCGTGACGCATCGTAGTGCGCTGGTCTGGCAGCGTGGAACGAGAGGTGACGCCAATTTCAACAATTATCGATGCGGCTACTGGATTCTGTGCGTCACCTCACGCACAATGAATACAAACTTTGCCCTCAGAAGAGCAAAGAGCGCCACACCTGCAGGAGAATAAAAATGTCATCACTGAGTAAAGAAGCCATACTCGTTCATGAAGCGCTGGTCGCTCGTGGGCTGGAGACGCCGCTGCGTCCGCCAGTACAAGAAATTGATAATGAAACTCGCAAGCGTCTGATCGCCGGACACATGACCGAGATTATGCAGCTGTTAAACCTTGATCTAAGTGATGACAGCCTGATGGAGACTCCGCATCGCATCGCCAAAATGTACGTCGATGAGATTTTCTCCGGCCTGGACTACGCCCGGTTCCCTAAAATCACCGTCATCGAAAACAAGATGCAGGTTGATGAAATGGTCACCGTGCGTGATATCACCCTGACCAGCACCTGCGAACACCACTTTGTTACGATTGATGGTAAAGCGACGGTGGCCTATATCCCGAAAGATTCGGTGATTGGTCTGTCTAAAATCAACCGTATCGTGCAGTTCTTCTCCCAGCGCCCGCAGGTGCAGGAGCGACTGACGCAGCAGATCCTTACCGCGCTGCAGACCCTGCTGGGAACCAGCAACGTCGCGGTTTCCATCGATGCGGTTCACTACTGCGTAAAAGCGCGCGGTATTCGCGATGCAACCAGCGCCACCACCACCACATCGCTGGGCGGCCTGTTTAAATCCAGCCAGAATACTCGCCAGGAGTTCCTGCGCGCCGTACGTCACCACAACTAAAACGGAGCAGGGTACATGGAGAGAAATGTCACGCTGGACTTCGTCCGCGGCGTCGCCATCCTCGGTATCCTGCTACTGAATATCAGCGCCTTCGGTTTACCGAAGGCCGCCTACCTTAACCCGGCGTGGTCCGGGAGCATCTCCGATAGCGACGCCTGGACCTGGGCGATTCTCGATCTGCTGGCGCAGGTCAAATTCCTGACCCTGTTCGCCCTGTTGTTTGGCGCCGGGCTTCAGCTTCTGCTGCCGCGCGGCAAGCGCTGGATCCAGTCGCGCCTGACGCTGCTGGCGCTGCTGGGCTTTATCCACGGTCTCTTTTTCTGGGACGGCGATATTTTGCTGGCCTATGCGCTGGTAGGACTGGTGGGCTGGCGGATGATACGCGATGCTCACGATGTTAAATCGCTATTTAATACCGGCGTGGTGCTGTATGTCATCGGCGTGGCGGTACTGCTATTGCTGGGATTAATCTCCGGCAATTCGCCTAATCGTTCGTGGGTGCCGGACGCGGCGAATTTACAGTACGAACATTACTGGAAGCTGAAAGGCGGCTTTGAAGCGGTGAGTAATCGTGCGGATATGCTGTCGGATAACCTGCTGGCGCTGGGCGCGCAATACGGCTGGCAGCTGGCCGGGATGATGCTGATGGGGGCCGCGCTGATGCGCAGCGGCTGGCTGAAAGGGCAGTTCAGTCTTCGCCACTACCGGCGCACCGGCGCGCTGCTCATCGCTGGCGGCATGGCGGTTAATTTACCCTCTATTTTCGCCCAGTGGCATCTCGGTTGGGATCCTCGCTGGTGCGCATTTCTGCTACAGGCGCCGCGCGAGCTGGGCGCGCCGCTGCAGACTATCGGCTACGCGGCGCTGGCCTGGGGCTTCTGGCCGCAGCTGGCGAAATTTCGTCTGGTGGGGGCCATTGCCTGCGTCGGGCGCACGGCGTTGAGCAACTATCTGCTGCAAACCCTGATTTGCACCACTCTGTTTTACCGCTTCGGCCTGTTTATGAAGTACGACCGCCTACAGCTGCTGTCCTTCGTACCGGCCGTGTGGGCGATTAATCTTCTCTTTTCGTGGCTTTGGCTACGTCATTTCCGTCAGGGTCCCGTTGAGTGGCTATGGCGTCAATTAACCCTGCGTGCGTCGGGGACATCATTAAAAGATACATCCAGATAACGATCTGGATCACAATCATTAACAAAATGGATGTAACCGTTTCCATCCCTGTGACTTCACTCACGTAGCGTGCGGCGCGTCGCTGCCAGAATAGCCACCTTGCTGAACACAGGAGGTGAGTGTGACGTACTGCAATTCCCTAAAGGTCGGTGAGCATGATCACCATTCGTGATGTCGCCCGTCAGGCGGGGGTTTCCGTGGCTACGGTTTCGCGCGTGCTGAATAACAGCGCGCTGGTGAGCCCGGATACGCGAGAAGCGGTAATGAAGGCGGTAACGCTGCTGGGCTATCGGCCCAACGCCAACGCGCAGGCGCTGGCGACCCAGGTCAGCGATACCATCGGCGTGGTCGTGATGGACGTGTCGGACGCCTTTTTTGGCGCGCTGGTCAAAGCGGTAGATACCGTCGCCCAGCAGCATCAAAAATATGTGCTTATCGGCAATAGCTATCATGAAGCGGAAAAAGAGCGTAACGCCATTGAAGTACTGATTCGCCAGCGCTGTTCGGCGCTGATCGTTCACTCCAAAGCGTTGAGCGATGCGGAGCTGGGGGATTTTATGGAGCACATGCCGGGAATGGTGCTGATTAACCGCATCGTGCCGGGATACGCCCACCGCTGCGTCGGGCTGGATAACGTCAGCGGCGCGCTGATGGCGACCCGCATGCTGCTCAATCATGGCCACCAGCGCATCGGCTACCTCTCTTCTAATCACGGTATTGAAGATGATGATTTACGTCGGGAAGGGTGGAGCAGGGCGTTACATGAGCAAGGCATTATCGCTCCCGACGGCTGGATAGGCTCAGGTTCGCCGGATATGCAGGGCGGGGAAGCGGCGATGGTAGAGCTGCTGGGGCGTAACCTCGGCCTGACCGCGATCTTTGCCTATAACGACAGCATGGCGGCCGGGGCGCTAACGACGCTTAAAGATAACGGTATTGCCGTGCCGCAGCACCTTTCACTGATTGGTTTTGATGATATTCCCATTTCGCGCTACACCGACCCGCAGTTGACCACGGTGCGCTACCCGATCATGTCGATGGCAAAACTGGCGACAGAGCTGGCGCTGCAGGGGGCTGCCGGGAAGCTGGATCGCGAAGCCAGCCACTGCTTTATGCCGACGCTGGTGCGTCGACATTCGGTAGCGCAGAGGCAAATTGTGGGGCCGATCACTAACTAATTATCTGGCTGATGTAACCGCTTTCAATATGTGAGTGATTTCACAGTTTGTTAACATTAAGCTGACTATGATTGCTGCGTTTACAAGTCTGAACATACTATGTCACGGTGATTAATCACTTTTACAGCAGTAATCGGCGGTTAAACGATTAATTAAGCCGTTTTTCAGGAGCGTTACCCTACACGGAAGACAGAATTAAAGTCGTGAATGTCGCTGTGCGGTAACATCAATGTAACACTCGCCAGCCGTTTTCACTCCAAAGACCCTGCATAATAAAACCGGAGATTCCATGAATAAGAAGGTGTTAACCCTGTCTGCTGTAATGGCTAGCATGTTATTCGGCGCCGCCGCTCACGCCGCAGATACGCGTATCGGCGTGACGATTTATAAATACGACGACAACTTTATGTCGGTGGTGCGTAAGGCAATCGAAAAAGACGGTAAATCAGCGCCGGATGTTCAGCTGCTGATGAATGACTCGCAGAACGACCAGTCCAAACAGAACGATCAGATTGACGTCCTGCTGGCAAAAGGGGTGAAGGCGCTGGCGATTAACCTGGTTGACCCCGCAGCGGCGGGTACGGTAATCGATAAAGCCCGTGGCCAGAATGTGCCGGTGGTATTCTTTAACAAAGAACCTTCCCGCAAGGCGCTGGATAGCTACGATAAAGCATACTACGTCGGGACTGATTCTAAAGAGTCCGGCGTAATTCAGGGCGATCTGATTGCCAAGCACTGGAAAGCGAACCCGAACTGGGACCTGAATAAAGATGGCCAGATTCAGTTTGTCCTGCTGAAAGGCGAGCCGGGCCATCCGGATGCCGAAGCGCGCACCACCTACGTGATTAAAGAGCTGAATGATAAAGGGCTGAAAACCCAGCAGCTGGCGTTAGATACCGCCATGTGGGATACCGCGCAGGCGAAGGATAAGATGGATGCCTGGCTCTCCGGCCCGAACGCGAACAAAATTGAAGTCGTTATCGCCAATAACGACGCGATGGCCATGGGCGCGGTAGAAGCGCTGAAAGCGCACAATAAGAGCAGCATCCCGGTATTCGGCGTCGATGCTCTGCCTGAAGCCTTAGCGCTGGTGAAATCCGGCGCCATGGCGGGAACCGTACTGAACGATGCTAACAACCAGGCGAAAGCGACCTTCGATCTGGCGAAAAACCTCGCCGATGGTAAAGAACCGGCTGCCGGTACTAACTGGAAAATTGATAATAAGATTGTCCGCGTACCGTACGTGGGCGTTGATAAAGATAATCTGAGCGAGTTTATCGGTAAGTAACAGCTTAATAAGCCGCGGGCGTACGCGCTGTACGCCCGATTATTCCTGATACCGAATCCGTCCCGGCCCGTCGTTAATTCGACGGCTGGGGTATGCATGCACGCAGCCAGGTATAACTATGGTCAGCAATAATAGCGAACGGTCAGGCGAATATTTGTTGGAAATGACCAACATCAACAAATCGTTTCCTGGCGTCAAGGCTCTCGATAATGTGAACCTCAAGGTTCGTCCCCACTCTATTCATGCATTAATGGGGGAGAACGGTGCGGGCAAATCAACATTATTAAAATGCCTTTTTGGGATCTATCAAAAAGATTCCGGCAGTATTCTTTTTCAGGGACAAGAGATCGATTTCCATTCGGCAAAAGAAGCCCTGGAAAACGGTATTTCAATGGTTCATCAGGAATTAAACCTGGTATTGCAACGTTCGGTGATGGACAACATGTGGCTGGGGCGCTATCCCACCAAAGGTATGTTTGTCGATCAGGACAAAATGTATGGTGATACCAAAGCGATTTTTGACGAGCTGGATATTGATATCGACCCACGCGCTCGCGTCGGGACGCTATCGGTATCGCAAATGCAGATGATTGAAATTGCGAAGGCATTTTCCTATAACGCCAAAATTGTGATTATGGATGAGCCGACGTCTTCGTTAACCGAAAAAGAGGTCAATCATCTGTTTACCATTATCCGCAAGCTGAAAGAGCGCGGCTGCGGCATTGTCTACATTTCCCACAAAATGGAAGAGATCTTCCAGCTATGCGATGAAATTACCGTTCTGCGCGACGGCCAGTGGATCGCCACCCAGCCGCTGGAAGGGCTGGATATGGATAAGATTATCGCGATGATGGTGGGCCGTTCCCTCACTCAGCGCTTCCCGACCCGGGAAAATAAGCCGGGCGAGATAATTCTTGAGGTGCGTAATTTAACCTCGCTGCGTCAGCCGTCAATCCGCGATGTCTCGTTCGACCTGCACAAAGGCGAAATCCTCGGTATCGCCGGGCTGGTAGGGGCGAAACGTACCGATATCGTCGAGACGTTATTTGGTATTCGCGAGAAGTCCGGCGGGACAATCAAGCTGCACGGTAAGAAGATTAATAACCATAACGCCAATGAAGCCATCAACCATGGTTTTGCGCTGGTGACCGAAGAGCGTCGCTCGACGGGGATTTATGCGTATCTGGATATCGGTTTTAACTCGCTGATCTCCAATATTAAGAAGTACAAAAATAAGGTCGGCTTGCTGGATAATTCACGCATGAAAAGCGATACCCAATGGGTCATCGATTCAATGCGCGTGAAAACTCCGGGGCAGCATACGCAAATTGGTTCGTTATCCGGTGGTAACCAGCAAAAAGTGATTATTGGTCGCTGGCTATTAACTCAGCCGGAAATTCTGATGCTCGATGAACCGACGCGCGGCATTGACGTTGGCGCCAAGTTCGAAATTTATCAGCTGATCGCCGAACTGGCCAAAAAAGATAAAGGCATCATTATTATCTCCTCCGAGATGCCGGAGCTGCTGGGTATTACCGACCGTATTCTGGTGATGAGCAATGGTCTTGTTGCCGGAATTGTTGAGACTAAAACTACCACGCAAAACGAAATTCTCCGTCTTGCGTCGTTGCACCTTTAAGATCAGGGGCTTCTCATGAGTGCGTTAAATAAAAAGAGTTTTCTCACCTGGTTGAAAGAGGGTGGGATTTACGTCGTTCTTTTAGTATTGCTGGCCATCATTATTTTCCAGGATCCGACTTTCTTAAGTTTGCTGAATTTAAGTAATATTCTGACCCAGTCCTCGGTGCGTATTATCATCGCGCTCGGTGTTGCCGGGCTTATCGTCACTCAGGGGACCGACCTTTCGGCCGGGCGTCAGGTCGGCCTGGCGGCGGTTATCGCCGCCACGATGCTACAGGCGGTGGACAACGCCAACAAAGTGTTCCCGGACATGGCCACGATGCCGATTCCGCTGGTTATCCTGCTGGTTTGTGCGATCGGCGCGGTGATTGGGCTTATCAACGGTATTATTATTGCCTACCTGAACGTGACGCCATTTATCACCACCCTCGGTACGATGATCATCGTTTACGGTATTAACTCGCTGTATTACGACTTCGTTGGCGCGTCGCCGATTTCCGGCTTTGATAGTCACTTTTCGCAATTTGCCCAAGGGTTCGTAGCGCTGGGCTCGTTCCGTCTGTCGTATATCACTTTCTACGCGCTGATTGCCGTTTTCTTCGTGTGGATCCTGTGGAACAAGACCCGCTTTGGTAAAAACATCTTTGCTATCGGCGGCAACCCGGAAGCAGCGAAGGTCTCCGGGGTGAACGTCGCGCTGAACCTGCTGATGATTTACGCGCTCTCCGGCGTGTTCTACGCGTTCGGCGGGCTGCTGGAGGCGGGGCGCATCGGGTCGGCGACCAACAACCTCGGCTTTATGTATGAACTGGATGCGATTGCCGCGTGCGTGGTCGGCGGAGTCTCGTTCAGCGGCGGCGTCGGCACCGTGTTCGGCGTGGTAACCGGGGTGATTATCTTCACCGTCATTAACTACGGTCTGACCTATATCGGCGTCAACCCGTACTGGCAGTACATTATCAAAGGGGCCATTATTATTTTCGCCGTGGCGCTGGATTCACTGAAGTACGCACGTAAGAAATAAGAGTAGTGAATGAAGGCAGGCGTCAGTTCAGGCGTCTGCCTTTTGCTTTTTCGGAATGATAATTTGCCGCCTTCCTGCAACCTGAATCAGGTAGGGTATATATCCTCAGTATCCCGATATTCACTCGCGTAATCAGAAAAGTATTCCCGCTCGGTAAGACGCCAGTTTTCACGTTCGCTTATGGCGGCTTCACTTCTCTTTTTTCTGCAGATCCATCAGCTGCTGCGGCGTGACCGCCGGGTAGGACTGGGCGCCGTCCGGGACTTCCTGCAGCGCGGGGATCGGGATGAGCGGACCCAGGAATCGCGGTTCGCGTTTAAAAATATAGAGATCGGCCAGCGCGCCGAAACGAGCGCCAAACTCGCGCAGGCGCACGCTCCACATATCCTTCGGCGACGGCACCGCGTAGCACTGCGCCTGAATACCCATATGCAGGGCAATAAACAGCGCCCGCTCGCAGTGGAAGCGTTGGGTAATGATAATAAAATCATTCGTGTCGAAGACTTTACGGGTGCGAACAATCGAATCAAGGGTACGGAAACCCGCATAGTCCAGCACGATATCCGCCGGATCGACGCCAGCTTTAATTAAATCGCGGCGCATGGTCATCGGTTCGTTATAGCTCTGCAGCGCGTTATCGCCGCTGAGCAGCAGATAGTTCACCTTACCGCTGTTGTAGGCGTTCAGCGCGCCCTGAATTCGGTAGCGATAATATTGGTTGATGACGCCGGTACGATAGTACTTAGCGGTGCCGAGTACCACGCCGACCTGACGATAGGGCAGGTCCTGTAGCTCATCGTAGATATAAGGAGAGGTCTTCCAGCTCATCCAGCGGTCAAGCCCCAGCACGGTTAACAGCAGCAAGCCGAACAGGACTAACAGGCTGTATAACGCACGCTTTAACATGAACCGGGCTCAATAGTGGACGAGGGAAGCTTCAGGCTACTTTACCCGCCGGGCAAGCGCAAGAAACCATCGTTTAATTGCGGGGATTTTCAACAATGCGGGCCGTTTGGCCCGCAGAATGTGACTAACCTAACAGGACACGATCGATGTTATGACAGCCCAGCGCCTTCAGCGTCGCGGCGGTTGCGTCCCACTGGATGAGCGCCGCGTCGGCCTTCTCGGCAAGAACAGCGCGCTGGATATCCGGGTAATCGTAACCATTGAGGCTCAGCAGATTCAGCGCGCCCTGCAGCGGCGGCAGCGTCGGGTTATAGGCGGCGTTTTCTGCATAGCTACCGGTGAAAATAGTCCCGTCTTTCAGCTCCAGCGCGACGCCGGAGGGCGAATGGCTGTACGGCATATGGCAGCGGTTGGCTGCCTGAATCGCCGCCTGGGCCAGCGCATCGCCGCTGAGCGGGAAGCCGTGGTTCTGTTCATCCATCAGCAGGGTTTTGATATTCAGATCTTTCGGGCCGAAAGCGTCCGGTAAATAGTGCTGCAGCGAATGGGCTTCGCGGCCCGGAAGATGGATGCGCAGCGCCAGTCCGCTGTTCAGTTCGTTCATAAACTGACGACAGTGGCCGCAGGGGGTGTAGTTCACGGTAATCGCCAGCAGGGATTTTTCGCCGCGCAGCCAGGCATGGCTGATGGCGCTTTGCTCAGCGTGCACGGTCTGCTGCATGGTGGCGCCGAGGAATTCCATATTGCCGCCGAAGTACCAGGTACCGCTGATGCCGCGGGCAATGGCGCCGACGTTAAAGTGGGAGAGGTCGGTACGCGCACAGGCCGCCGCCAGCGGCAGCAGAGCAAAGGCCAGCGCGTCTTCGTCCAGCCCCGTCGCGCTTTGCAGCGCAGCGACCTGATCTGCATTGAGCAGGGCCGGAAAATGCGGGTCGGCCAGCATCGGGGCGATGGCCGCTTGCAGGTCCGCCGCCAGTTGGGGAAGAACAGCTTGAAAACGTGGGTGCATGGCGTTGCCTCATAACAATGTAATGGGAATCTAGTGTACG
Organism: Klebsiella sp. CN_Kp100; assembly: GCF_040065315.1. Taxonomy (NCBI): domain Bacteria; kingdom Pseudomonadati; phylum Pseudomonadota; class Gammaproteobacteria; order Enterobacterales; family Enterobacteriaceae; genus Klebsiella; species Klebsiella sp. CN_Kp100. The sequence continues at coordinate 26,981 of NZ_JBEAIJ010000048.1, read as the reverse complement.
GGTGCTTATAGCCGACATATGTGATTAACATCTCATTGTTAATGTAATTCTATCTCGTTGCATTTTAAATTGTGATTCAAATCACAACTATCCGGCTATTGCCAGGATCAGCGGAAACAAAAACGGGGCAACCAGCGAGGTAATAATCCCGCAAAGTACCAGCGCCAGCGAACTGAACGCGCCCTCCTGATAGTCGAGTTCAGCGCAACGGGCGGTACCCAGTGCGTGTGAGGCGGTACCCATCGATAAGCCGCGCGAAGCTTTGGTACGAATGCGCATCACATTCAACAGCGTATGGCCGAAGACCGCGCCGAGAATGCCGACAAAAATAACGCATACCGCGCTGATCGCCGGAATGCCGCCAATGCTGCTGCTCACCGCCATCGCAATCGGGGTCGTGACCGATTTCGGCAAAATAGAGGCGGCAATCTGCGGCGTTGCGCCCATCAGTAAGGCAACGGTGGTACCGGTGACCATCGCCACCACGCTGCCGATAAAGCAGATAGTGATGATTGATTTCCAGCGAGCGCGGATTTGGTGTAGCTGCTCATATAAAGGAAAGGCCAGCGCAACCACCGCCGGCTGCAGCAGATCGTTAAGAATTTTGCTGCCCTGAAAATAGCGCTCGTAGGAGATGCCGGTGATCAACAAAAAGGGGATCAGCACCACCATGGCCACCAGTAACGGATTAAGCAGCGGAAACTTGAATCGCGCCGCCAGCATGCGGGCGAGGAAAAAGACGATAAGGGTTAGCGGCAGCGACCACCAGATTTCATGGATCATTTTTCACTTCCTTTTTGACCAACCACTTTGCGCTCGCCGTGAACCAGGTGTGAGCTCCAGCTGACTACTAAAAAAACCACCAGCGTGCTTATCGCGCAGGAAACCACTACCGGGCCAAACTGCGCGCGGAGTAAATCCCAATACTGCATAACGCCCACGCCGATAGGCACAAATAGCAGCGCCATATAGCGAATCAGGATATTGCAGCCGGGGTTAACCCACTGCGGCGGCAGGATCTGCAGCGCCAGGAGAAAGAACAAAATCAGCATGCCAATAATACTGCCGGGAATGGCGATCGGCAGGAGTGAAGAGAGAAAAATGCCCGCATACAAGCAGGCGTAGATCAGCACGAAAGCGCGCACATACTGCCAGACAATAATCAGTGATTTACTCATGGTAATAACCCTTGATGAACCGCATTCATCATACAATTAAAGCCAAAAATGTGCTACCGATCACATCATGAATTCTACGCATACCTGCAATAGAGACGGGGAACAGCAAAACGGACGGCTATCAGTGTGTCGATTGCAGCGACAGACAGTGCAGAAATCGGCTCAACGCCAGCGACGGCGCTTCACTTTTTCGCCAGAAAACCCCAACGCTACCTTTTTGTTCAATGCGCGGCAAATTAAGAATCGCCAGCTGGTGCTGGGCCGCATAGCGCTGCGCCAGGCGCAGTGAGAGTATCGACACCATATCGCTACTCTGTAACAGGTTGCTGGTGACGTTCATCGAGGCGGACTCAATGGTGTTCTCCGGCAGCATGACGCCGTTATCCACCAGCGCGTTGTCGATGCTCAGGCGAATCGGTGTGCCGGTGGGCCAGACAATCCAGCGCCACGGAGAGAGGTCAGCCCAGCTTAACTGCGATTTTTGCGCCAGAGGATGATCGGGGCGGGCGACAAAGCAGACCGGCTCGGTGTAGAGCACCCGGTAGCTCAGCGGCAGCTCCAGCGCCCGCCCGCCGACTCGCCCGACCACGACATCAATCACCCCGGCGAGTAGATCGTTAAGCAGCGGCGTCATGACTTTCTCTTCGATATTAAGATGCAGGGTCGGCATCTCTTTAAGCAGTTCGAGGATCGCCTGCGAAACGCAGTCGGTGGCCACCGGTGAACAGCCGATCATCAGACTCCCCACCTGTCCGCCCTGTTTGAAACGCTCGATTTCATACTGCGAACGCGACATATCGTTAATCAGCCGCTGGGCGTGTTGAAGCAGCAGCTTTCCGCCTTCTGTCGGGCGCAGGCCTTTGCTGTGACGTTCAAACAGGGGCATGCCGACTTCATCTTCAAACTGGCTCAGCCATTTGGAGAGCGCCGGCTGAGTAATATTCATCATTTTAGCCACTTGTGTGAGGTTGCCTTGTTCCCCCAGCGCGACCAGCATCTGTAAATGGTGCAGCTTCAGTTTCTGCGTCCAGCCTGCCATCAGCGATAACCTCCAGGTTATGTCTATGCCCGAAATACCATTGTACATTTCATTGCTTGGGTTACAAACTCGCAACATAAAAGAAATAAATACAACATCTTCCCCTACCTGCACTGAGGCATAACGATGACTCAACGACTCGAACTACAGAAACTGCTTAATGCCGCGCCGGTCGGCGCCCGGCAATGGCGTGTAATTATCTGCTGTTTCCTGGTGGTCATGCTCGACGGTTTCGATACTGCGGCAATTGGTTTTATCGCCCCGGATATTCGTCACCACTGGCAATTAACCGCAGGCGATCTCGCGCCGTTATTTGGCGCAGGATTGCTGGGCTTAACCGCCGGGGCGCTGCTATGCGGTCCGCTCTCCGACCGCTTTGGCCGTAAACGGGTCATCGAGTTCTGCGTCGCGCTATTCGGCCTGTTTAGCCTGCTTTCCGCGTTTTCCCCTGACCTGGAGACGCTGGTGATCCTGCGCTTCCTGACGGGGCTGGGATTGGGCGGCGCGATGCCTAACACCATTACGATGACTTCGGAATATCTGCCTGCCCGGCGGCGCGGGGCGCTGGTGACCCTGATGTTCTGTGGATTCACCCTCGGCTCGGCGTTCGGCGGCGTGGTCAGCGCGCAGCTGGTGCCGCTGATTGGCTGGCCCGGTATCCTGGTGCTGGGGGGCGTGCTACCGCTGATGCTGGCGGCGGCGCTAATCCCGCTGCTTCCCGAATCTCCGCGCTGGCAGATCCGTCGTCAGCTGCCACAAGCGATGATTGCCAAAACCGTTGGCGCGATAACCGGCGAACGCTATACCGATACCCATTTCTGGCTTGATGAGCCTGCCGCCGGCGCGAAAGGCAGCATCCGCCAGCTATTTGCCGGGCGTCAGCTGCCCATCACCTTGATGTTGTGGGTCGTGTTCTTTATGAGCCTGCTGATTATCTATCTCCTCTCCAGCTGGATGCCGACGCTGCTTAACCATCGTGGAATTGATTTACAGCATGCTTCCTGGGTGACTGCGGCCTTCCAGATTGGCGGGACCTTTGGCGCACTGCTGCTCGGTGTGCTGATGGACCGTTTCAACCCTTTCCGGGTGCTGGCGCTGAGTTACGCCCTGGGGGCGGTCTGTATCGTCATGATTGGCCTGAGCGAGAACGGTCTGTGGCTGATGGCGCTGGCGATTTTCGGCACCGGTATCGGCATCAGCGGCTCGCAGGTAGGGCTAAATGCTCTGACCGCGACGCTGTATCCCACCCAAAGCCGCGCGACCGGCGTGAGCTGGTCAAACGCGATTGGCCGCTGCGGAGCCATTGTTGGTTCGCTCTCCGGCGGCGTGATGATGGCGATGAATTTCTCTTTTGACACCCTGTTTTTTGTTATCGCAGTACCGGCTGTGGTTAGCGCCGTGATGCTTGTCCTGCTGACGCTTGCCGTTCGCAACCCAACATCTGTACCTGCCGCGCTGCCTTCTGCGGGCATCGTGAATAAATAAGGAGAATGCTCATGTCCCAATCTTCCATGGAAATCAACAACGATCGTCAGAACTACTATCAGCATATTTCCGGGCAAAACCTGACGCCGCTTTGGGAATCGCTGCACCATCTGGTCCCGAAAACGCCGAACCCTACCTGTGCGCCGGCTTACTGGAACTATCAGGAGATTCGTCCGCTGCTGCTGAAAAGCGGCGAGCTGATTGGCGCGAAAGAGGCGATACGCCGCGTACTGGTGCTGGAGAACCCGGCGCTGCGCGGACAGTCATCGATTACTTCATCGCTGTATGCCGGTTTACAGCTGATCATGCCCGGAGAAGTGGCGCCGAGCCACCGTCATAACCAGTCGGCGCTGCGCTTTGTGGTTGAAGGTGAAGGGGCATTTACCGCCGTCGATGGCGAACGCACGCAAATGCGGGCCGGTGACTTTATTCTGACGCCGCAGTGGCGCTGGCACGACCACGGCAACCAGGGCAATGAGCCGGTTGTCTGGGTGGATGGCCTCGATCTGCCGCTGGTGAACTATCTGGGCTGCGGTTTCGCGGAAGACTATCCGGAGGATCAGCAGCCGGTGACCCGCAAAGAGGGGGATTATCTGCCGCGCTACGCCGCCAATATGCTGCCGCTGCGCCATCAGGTCGGTAACTCTTCGCCCATCTTTAACTATCGCTACGACCGCAGCCGCGAAGCGCTGCACGATCTGACGCGTATGGGGGATGCCGACGAGTGGGACGGCTATAAGATGCGTTACGTCAACCCGGTCACCGGCGGCTACCCGATGCCATCGATGGGCGCCTTTCTCCAGCTGCTGCCGAAAGGGTTTACCTCGCGAGCGGCAAAAACCACCGATAGCACCATCTATCACGTGGTAGAGGGCAGCGGCCAGGTGACTATCGGCGAGCAGACATTTTCTTTCCAGGCAAAGGATATCTTCGTGGTGCCCACCTGGCACGCCGTCTCTTTTATCTCCGCCGAAGATACCGTGTTATTCAGCTTTTCGGACCGTCCCGTGCAGGAAGCGCTCGGCCTGTTCCGCGAAGCGCGTTATTAAAAAATACGAATAAGGACTCCATCATGACTCAATACGTTTTTGCTCCCCAGGCCCCAATTAGCGTTCCGGTTGTCGGCAGCGATGAGCAGTTTCCGGTACGCCGCGTTTACTGCGTGGGCCGCAACTACGCCGCTCACGCGCGTGAAATGGGCTTTGATCCGGATCGCGAACCACCGTTTTTCTTCTGCAAGCCTGCCGATGCGGTGGTGCCCGTCGCTGCGGGAGAGACGCGGAACCTGCCGTATCCCGCGCAAACCGACAACTATCACTATGAAATTGAGCTGGTGGTGGCGATTGGCAAACGGGGAAGCGATATCCCGCTGGAGCAGGCCCATGAGTATATCTGGGGCTATGCCACCGGTCTGGATATGACCCGCCGCGATCGCCAGATGGAGATGCGCCAGATGGGCCGTCCCTGGGAAATCGGCAAAGCCTTCGATCTCTCCGCGCCGATAGCGCCGCTGCACAAAGCGGATACGGTTGACGTCAACGAGGCGGGAATTTGGCTGCAGGTGAATGGGGAAGATCATCAGCGCAGCGATATTCGCCACCTGATCTGGTCGGTTAATGAAACTATCAGCTATCTTTCCGGCTTCTTTGAGCTGCAGCCCGGTGACCTGATTTTTACCGGGACTCCAGAAGGCGTTGGCGCGGTGGTGAAAGGCGATGTTATCACCGGCAACGTAGATGGACTGACGCCAATCGCCGTGCGCGTGGTGTGAGGTGAATGATGAAGCTGTACAGTTTTTTTAATAGCTCTGCCTCTTACCGCGTGCGCATCGCGCTGGCGCTGAAAGGCATCGACTACCAGAGCGTGGGCGTCAATATCCGCATCGGCCAGCAGAATGCGCTGGAGTACCGGCGGCTGAACCCGGTCGGCCTGGTGCCGACGCTCATTACCGACGAAGGTGAATCTCTCGGCCAGTCGCTGGCGATAGCGGACTGGCTGGATCGGCACTATCCGCAGCCGCTGCTGCTGCCTGAGGAAGACAGCGCGCGCATGCGGGTGCTGGAGATCGTATACGCCATCGCCTGCGATATTCATCCCATTAATAACATGCGCGTTTTACGCTACCTTGGCGACGAGCTTAAGGTGAGCGAAGAGGAGAAAAAACGCTGGTATGCGCACTGGATCCAGCAGGGGTTCAGCGCCGTTGAACAGCTATTGCGCCACGCGAAATCCGGCGATTTTTGCGTGGGCGATGCCCCCACCCTGGCGGACTGCTGTCTGGTGCCGCAGTGGGCCAACGCGCTGAGGATGGGCTGCGATCTCAGCCACTATCCACGCTGCCAGGCGGTTTATGACGCCTGTACCCGGCTGCCGGCGTTTATCGCCGCCGCGCCGGAAAACCAACAAGATAAGATCCCGGCTTAGGAGGCAACATGGCAAAAGTGATGCGAGCAATCATTGTCGGCGGCGGTATTGGCGGGGCAGCCACGGCGCTTTCGCTGGCGCGCCAGGGTATCAAGGTGATGCTGCTGGAAAAGGCGCATGAAATCGGCGAAATTGGCGCCGGGATCCAGCTTGGCCCAAACGCGTTCTCGGCGCTGGACAGCCTCGGCGTCGGCGAAGTCGCCCGTCAGCGGGCGGTCTTTACCGACCATATCACCATGATGGATGCGATAAACGGCGAAGAGGTCGTGCACATTGAGACAGGACAGGCGTTCCGCGACCATTTTGGCGGGCCGTATGCGGTGATCCACCGGGTGGATATCCACGCCACCGTCTGGGAGGCGGCGCTGACCCATCCGGCCGTCGAGTATCGTACTTCGACGCAGGTAGTGGATATCCGCCAGACCGCCGATGACGTGACGGTGTTTGATGATAAAGGCAACAGCTGGACGGCGGATATTCTGATCGGCTGCGACGGCGGTAAATCGGTGGTGCGCCAAAGCCTGCTGGGCGATTCGCCGCGGGTAACCGGCCACGTGGTCTATCGCGCGGTCGTCGATGCCGCCGATATGCCGGACGATTTACGCATCAATGCGCCGGTGCTGTGGGCGGGTCCGCACTGCCACCTGGTGCATTATCCGCTGCGCGGCGGTAAGCAGTACAACCTGGTGGTGACCTTCCATAGTCGGCAGCAGGAAGAGTGGGGCGTGCGCGACGGCAGTAAAGAAGAGGTGCTCTCCTACTTTAAAGGTATCCACCCGCGTCCCCGGCAGATGCTCGATAAACCGACCTCCTGGCGCCGCTGGTCCACCGCCGATCGCGAGCCGGTAGAAAAATGGGGCAACGATCGTATTACGCTGGTCGGCGATGCCGCGCATCCGGTGGCGCAGTATATGGCGCAGGGGGCCTGTATGGCGCTGGAAGATGCGGTGACCCTGGGTAAAGCGCTGGCCCAGTGCGACGGCGACGCCGCCCGCGCTTTCGCGCTGTATGAATCGGTGCGTATTCCGCGTACCGCGCGGATCGTCTGGTCGACGCGTGAAATGGGGCGGGTCTATCACGCTGCCGGGGTTGAGCGCCAGGTGCGCAATCTGCTGTGGAAAGGCAAAACCCAGAGCGAGTTTTATCGCGGCATTGAGTGGCTGTACGGCTGGAAAGAGGATAACTGCCTGCAACCACGTTAAGCGGCCGTGCATTTCCCGGCCCGCAGACAGAGGCGACTTTGTCGCCCGGCTAAGCGCAGCGCAAGCCGGGAAGCAGCAGCGCCGCCGGTAAAACCGATATTCACCCCTTTCAACCCGCATCCAGAGGCGCTACCATAGCGCCTCTTTTTTTCGGGCAATGATAAACAATATGCGTGTACTACTGGCGCCGATGGAAGGCGTGCTCGATTCGCTGGTGCGCGAGCTGCTGACCGAAGTCAATGATTACGATCTCTGCATCACCGAGTTCTTGCGCGTGGTGGATCAGCTCCTGCCGGTAAAATCGTTCTACAAACTGTGCCCGGAACTGCATAACAACAGCCTGACGCCCTCCGGCACCCGCGTGCGCGTGCAGCTGCTCGGGCAGTATCCGCAGTGGCTGGCGGAAAACGCCGCTCGCGCGGTCGAACTCGGTTCCTGGGGGGTTGACCTGAACTGCGGCTGCCCGTCAAAGCTGGTGAACGGCAGCGGCGGCGGGGCAACGCTGCTCAAAGATCCCGAGCTTATCTATCGCGGCGCGAAAGCGATGCGCGAAGCGGTTCCCGACGAACTACCGGTCACGGTAAAAGTTCGGCTTGGCTGGGACAGCGGCGAACGGCGATTTGAAATAGCCGATGCGGTCCAGCAGGCGGGGGCCAGCGAGCTGGTGGTTCACGGCCGCACCAAAGAGGATGGCTATAAAGCGGAGCGCATTGACTGGCAGGCTATTGGCGAAATCCGTCAGCGCCTGACTATCCCGGTGGTGGCCAACGGTGAAATCTGGGACTGGCAAAGCGCTCAGGATTGCCTGGCCGCGACTGGCTGCGACTCGGTAATGATTGGCCGCGGCGCGCTGAACGTGCCGAACTTAAGCCGGGTAATAAAATATAACGAACCGCGTATGCCCTGGCCCCAGGTCGTCGGGCTGCTGCAAAAATATACCCGTCTGGAAAAGCAGGGCGATACCGGCCTTTATCACGTCGCGCGTATCAAACAGTGGTTGAGCTATTTGCGTAAAGAATACCTCGAAGCTTCTGATCTGTTCAGCGCGGTGCGCACTCTACAGGATTCAACCAGTATTGCGCGCACGATTAACGACTGGCGTAGCTAAACTATCTGACCTGCATCACATTTTTTTGCTTGTCCCATTGAGATTACCCGGCGGACAGTGAAATACTCACTACCGATTGTTACTGCTCCGGCAGGCAAAACCTGATTTCCTGGCATCTGTCGGGGTCAGGTTTTTTTGTTTTTGGGGTTCATATGCAAATCGCCAAAGTACTTAATAATAATGTAGTGGTGGTTGTCGATGAGCAGCAGCGCGAACAGGTGGTCATGGGCCGAGGACTTGCCTTTCAAAAACGCGTTGGTGACTCTCTTGATGAAAGTAAAATTGAAAAAGTCTTCGCGCTGCAGAGCGATGAACTGATTGGCCGTTTAGGCGAATTACTCAGTCAGATACCGTTAGAAGTGATGACCACCTGCGATCGGATTATCGATCTGGCGCGCGGTCGTCTCGGTAAGTTACAGGACAGCTTGTACATTACCCTGACCGATCACTGCCACTTTGCGATCGAGCGGCAGAAGAAAGGCCTCGCCATTCGTAATGTGCTGCTGTGGGAAATAAAACGGCTGTATCCTAAGGAGTTTGAGTTAGGGCAGGAAGCGCGGGCGATTATCGCCAAACGGCTTGGCGTTGAACTGGCCGAAGATGAGGCGGGTTTTATTGCCCTGCATCTGGTGACGGCGCAGCTCAACAGCGAAATGCCGGAGGTGATGCACGTTACCCGGGTCATGCAGGAGATTCTGCAGCTGGTGAAATATCAGCTGACCCTTAACTACGACGAAGAGTCGCTGAGCTACCAGCGTTTCGTTACGCATCTTAAGTTTTTCGCCCAGCGTATGCTGACGCGAACGGTGGTCGAAGATGATGATGTGACGCTGCACAGCGCGGTAAAGGATAACTACCCAAAAGCGTGGAAGTGTGCGGAAACCGTCGCCCGGCACCTGCAAAAGAGCTACCAGCGGCCGCTGACGACGGAAGAAATTATGTTTCTCGCCATTCATATTGAACGGGTGAGAAAAGAGGGACGCTAAGCGCCGATCGGGCCTGGCGCCAGGCTCCCACTCTACAACTGGATTGTTACTGCATTATGCAGGCAAAACCTGAGCGCAACGCTTACACGGCGTTGTTCTCGGGTTTTTTTATTTTTAATACTCAGTTAACGATGCCTGCGGGCAGCGGAAGTAAGGAAAAACAGCATGGAATATAAAGCACTCGCGCAGGATATTCTTAGCCGGGTAGGCGGCAAAGAGAATATTGTGAGTCTGGTTCACTGCGCAACGCGGCTGCGTTTTAAGCTTAAAGATAGCAAGAAGGCGGATGCCGAAGGACTGAAGGCGAATCCTGGCGTCATCATGGTGGTGGAAAGCGGCGGCCAGTTTCAGGTGGTCATCGGTAACCACGTACATGATGTCTGGCTGGCGGTGCGCAGCGAAGCCGGCCTGACGGACGACAGTGAGCCGGTTGCGGTGAAGGGCGAAAAAGTGTCGATTATCGGCCAGATTATCGACGTGGTTTCCGGTATTTTCACCCCGTTTATCGGCGTCCTGGCGGCCTCGGGGATCCTCAAAGGACTGCTGGCGCTGGCTGTCGTTTGCGGCTGGTTAACGACGCAACAGGCGACCTATAAAATCTGGTTTGCCGCCAGCGATGCGCTGTTCTTCTTTTTCCCGTTATTTCTCGGCTACACCGCCGGCAAGAAATTTGGCGGTAACGCCTTTATTACGATGGTGATCGGCGGCGCGTTAACTCATCCGCTGATGATTCAATCTTTCGAAGCCAGTATGGCGCCTGACGCCGCGGCGGAATATTTCCTTGGCATTCCGGTGACCTTTATCAATTACAGCTCGTCGGTCATCCCGATTATCCTCGCCTCGTGGGTGAGCTGCTGGATTGAGCGGCGGAGCAACGCAATACTGCCCTCGTCGATGAAGAACTTCTTTACCCCGGCGATTTGCCTGGCCGTGGTTGTCCCGCTCACGTTTCTGATTATCGGCCCGGTTGCGACCTGGCTGAGCCAGCAGCTGGCCAATGGCTATCTGCTTATCTATCAGGTTGCGCCCTGGCTTGCCGGGGCGGCGATGGGCGCGCTGTGGCAGGTGTGCGTCATCTTCGGTTTACACTGGGGCCTGATACCGTTGATGATTAACAACCTTACCGTGCTTGGCCATGATTCGATGATGCCGATGCTGTTGCCGGCGGTAATGGGTCAGGTTGGCGCCGCGCTGGGGATTTTCCTGCGCACTCGCGATGCCCGGCAAAAAGTGCTGGCGGGCTCGGCGGTATCCGCCGGGATCTTCGGCGTGACCGAGCCGGCGATTTATGGGCTGAATTTGCCGCTCCGCCGTCCCTTTATCTTCGGCTGCGTCGCTGGCGCTATCGGCGGCGCGATTGTCGGCTTCAGCGACAGCCACGTTTATTCTTTCGGTTTCGGTAACATTTTCACCCTGGCGCAGATGATCCCGCCGCAGGGCATTGACGCCACGGTGTGGGGCGGCGCGCTGGGAACGATTAGCGCATTAATCATCGCCTGCGTGCTCACGTTAGTCGCCGGGCTGCCGCGCAGCGCCGCCGAACAGGCGGCCGTTGTCGTGGCACCGGCCTCGGAAAACGATATTCTGGCGCCGATGACCGGCAGCGTGCTGGCGCTCGATCAGGTTCCAGATAGCACCTTCGCCAGCGGTTTACTTGGCCAGGGTGTGGCGATTATCCCTTCAGTAGGCAAAGTTATTGCGCCGTTCTCGGGGGAAGTCGCCTCGATTTTCCAGACGAAACATGCTATCGGCCTGCTGAGCGATAGCGGAATTGAACTGCTTATCCATGTGGGTATCGACACCGTCAAGCTCGATGGCGCGCCGTTCACCGCCCATGTTAAAGAGGGCGACAAAATTAAAGCGGGCGATCTGCTGCTGGAGTTTGACCGTCAGGCGATTCTGAACGCCGGTTACGATCTGGCGACGCCCATTATTATCAGCAACAGCGACGATTACCGTGCTCTCGACATTGTTTCCGCCAGCGCGGTGGATGCCGGTCAGCCGCTGTTGTCCGTAAGCCGTTAATCACAGGAGAGAGATGAATGAAGACATTCCCACAGGCGTTTTTATGGGGCGGCGCGACCGCGGCAAACCAGGTCGAAGGCGCTTATCTGGAAGAGGGGAAAGGATTAACCACTTCTGACGTCCAACCGCGCGGCGTATTTGGCGATGTGGTAGAACGCGTACCTGGCGATAGCGGCATAAAAGACGTCGCCATCGATTTCTATCATCGTTACCCGGAAGATATCAGCCTCTTTGCCGAAATGGGTTTTAACTGCCTGCGCGTATCGATTGCCTGGGCGCGTATTTTCCCTGAGGGCGACGAAACGCAGCCCAACGAAGCCGGACTGGCCTTTTACGACAAGTTGTTTGACGAAATGGCGAAGCACAATATCACTCCGCTGGTGACGCTGTCGCACTATGAGATGCCGTGGGCGCTGGTGAAAAACTACGGCGGCTGGGGCAATCGCAAAGTGATTGGCTTCTTCGAACGCTATGCCCGCACGGTGTTTGAGCGCTACAAGACGAAGGTCAAGCTGTGGCTGACCTTCAATGAAATCAATATGTCCCTGCACGCGCCGATGACCGGCGTTGGTCTGCCGGCTGACAGCAGCAAAGCGGACGTTTACCAGGCCATTCACCATCAGCTGGTGGCGAGCGCGCTGGCGGTTAAAGCCTGCCATGACATCGTGCCTGAGGGAAAAATCGGCAATATGCTGCTCGGCGGCCTGATGTATCCGCTGAGCTGCAAACCGGACGATATTTTTGAAACGCTGCAGCAGAACCGCAGCTGGCAGTTCTTTGGCGATGTCCAGTGCCGCGGCGCTTATCCGGGCTATATGCTGCGCTATTTCCGCGACAACGGCATTAGCCTTGAGATCACCGATGCCGATCGCGAAGCCCTGAAAGAGACCGTCGATTTTATCTCTTTTAGCTACTATATGACCGGCTGCGTGACCGCCGACGAAGAGCTGAACAAAAAATCGCGCGGCAATATTCTCAGCATGGTGCCAAACCCGCATCTGGCAAGTTCGGAGTGGGGCTGGCAGATTGACCCGCTCGGTCTGCGCACGCTGCTGAACGTGCTGTGGGATCGCTATCAGAAGCCGCTGTTTATCGTGGAAAACGGTCTCGGCGCGAAAGATAAAGTGGAAGCTGACGGCAGCATCAACGACGATTACCGGATCAGCTACCTTAACGACCATCTGGTGCAGGTTCGTGAGGCAATTGAGGACGGCGTTGAGGTGATGGGCTACACCAGCTGGGGACCTATCGACCTGGTGAGTGCTTCGAAAGCGGAGATGTCCAAACGCTATGGCTTTATCTACGTCGATCGCGATGATGAAGGCAACGGCACCCTGGCGCGCAGCCGCAAGAAGAGCTTCTGGTGGTATAAAGAGGTGATTGCCACTAACGGCGGCAGCTTAAAAGAGTAATGCCCTGAGCACGAAAGTAACATCATCCATATGGCCCGGATAACCTCCGGGCCATTTTGCGTATTACGCCGGCTTGCGCGCGCGCAGCAGAAAAATCATCGGCCGCTCTTTTTCTTCATCCAGCGCTGGCTGGGCGGCAATCTGCTCCGCCGTTGGCCCCCATTCATCCAGATGCTCGATGATAAAACCGGCGGCCACCAGCAGGTTTATCCAGGTGGACAGCTTGCGGTGCTGCTTCTTCACCCCGTCGGCAAACCAGTTGCTGATACGTTCGCCCTCCTGCTGGTAGTGGCTCACCGGCCAGCGCTTCTGTCCGTTCTCATCTTCCAGCCAGCTCTGCTGCGGCGGGGCGGTATAGATGGGATGCTCGGCGGAGAACAGCAGCGTACCGCCGGGCGTCAGCGCCTGGTAAACGGTAGCGAACAGCGGCGCCACGTCGGGCAGATAGTGTAGCGCCAGCGAGCTATAGACCAGCTCGCAGCTATTTGCGGGCAGGGTCAGGTTCTCCAGGTTTTCACAGCGGTAGTGGATACCTTCGCCGCGGGTCATTTCGCGGGCGCGCTCCAGCATCCGGCTGGAGAGATCCAGTCCCTCGACCTGCGCGGCGCCCCGATCGCGGGCCCAGCGGCAAAACCAACCGTAGCCGCAGCCAAGATCGACGACGCGTAAACCGGATAACGGCGGAAGCATTTGCTGTATGGTTGGCCACTCAGGCGCGCCTTCCAGCCCCTTAACTGAACGGTCGAGGGTGGCGTATCCGGCAAAAAAAGCGGGATCGTCATAGATGTTCTGACTCATTTTCACTCCATGAGAAGTTTATTTTTAGCCTGCTAATAGTTACGGCACACGCTTTACTAAACGGCTATGATGCAATTAGCTTAATATACCCGACCTTATTTAATCATCTGACCGATTTCATGAACCTGACTTTGAGCAAACGCGCGTTGGCTGGCCTGCCACTGGCCATCGCGCTGGCGGGCTGCGCGCCATCGCACGATATTGGCAATCCGCTCCAGCAGCAAACCCCGGCATCCCACGTATCAATGGAACTGCCCGCCGCCGTGAAAAACGGCTGGCCGCAAAGCAACTGGTGGCAGGATTATCATGACCCTCAGCTCAATAGCCTGATTCAGCGTGCCTTAGCCAATGCGCCGGACATGCAGATTGCCGGGCAGCGCATCAAACTGGCGGAAGCGCAGGCGCGGATGTCGCAATCCACCCTGGGACCGAATCTGGATTTTTCCGCCGATATTGAACGGCAGAAAATGTCTTCCGAGGGGCTGATGGGACCGTTTGCCACCGATACCGACGGCAATACCGGGCCGTGGTACACCAACGGTACCTTCGGGCTGACCGCCGGATGGGACCTGGATCTGTGGGGTAAAAACCGCGCGCTGTTACAAGCGCGAATCGGTGAAGTCAAAGCTCAGGTCGCTGAAGAAGCCCAGACCCGTGAACTGCTGGCCAGCAGCGTCGCCCGCCTTTACTGGCAGTGGCAGACCGAGGCGGCCATTAAAAACGTGCTGACGCAGATGAAACGCGAACAGAATAACGTCGTTACCGTGGATACTGCGCTGTATCAACGCGGGATCACCAACTCGGCCGAAGGGGCGGAGAACGACATTAACGTCAGTAAAACCGATCAGCAGCTTGCCGACGTTGCCGGCAGTATGAAAGAGATTGAAGCGCGGCTGATGGCGCTGACCAACAATCAGAGCCAGGCGCTGAATCTGCATCCGGCGGATTTGCCTGCCGTCAGCGCGCAAATGCCCAATGAGCTGGGCTATGAGCTGCTGGCGCGACGTCCTGATCTGCAGGTCGCCCACTGGTATATCGAAGCTTCCTTAAGCGAAATTGATGCCGCGAAAGCCGCGTTTTATCCGGATATCAACCTGATGGCCTTCCTGCAACAGGATGCTCTGCATCTCAGCGATCTGTTCCGCCACTCTGCCCAGCAGATGGGCGTCACTGCCGGGCTGACCCTGCCGATCTTTGATAGCGGTCGGCTGAACGCGAATCTGGATATCGCCAGCGCGCAAAATGGCCTGTCGATAGCGAAGTACAACAAAGCGGTGGTCGATGCGGTTAATCAGGTGGCGAAAACCGCCAGCCAGGTTGAGACGCTGATGGCGAAAAATCAGCAGCAGCAGCAGGTTGAAAAGGATGCTCAGCGGATGGTCGCTCTGGCTCAGGCGCGGATGAATGCCGGGATTATTTCCGGTTCGCGCGTCAGCCTGGCGAAGCTGCCCGCTTTGCAGGAGCGCATTACCGCTCTGCGTCTGCGCGGCCAGTGGCTTGATGCCAGCATCCAGCTAACCTCCGCGCTGGGCGGCGGGTATCATCAGGCGGCGAAGTAGTTCGGTTTCCCCGTCTTGCGCTGCGCTTAGCCGGGCTGCAGATCGCATGGTCTGTGGATCTGTCGCCCGGATAAGGCGTTGATGCCGCCATCCGGGCACTCTCATCACTCTTTCTTCTTTGCCTCGCGGCGCTTTAGCCACCAGTGCGCCGCAACCACCAGCACCACCGCCAGAATCAGCCAGATCCAGTGTTTCAAATGCGCGTCCAGATGGTGCAGCCACGGGCCTATCGCTTCGCCGCCGAGATAGCCGAGCGTGGTAAAAATTAACGCCCAGATAATCGCGCCGAGAATATTCAGCGGCAGAAACACCTTCGGTGGCAGTCGACTGGCGCCAATCAGCAGCGGGCCGATAACCCGGAAGCCGTACATAAAGCGGGTGCCGATGACAAACAGGTAGGGGCGACGCTGGATCATGCGCTGGGCTTTCTGGATCCGCTTCTTCTGCCGGGAAAACCGGCGCAGGATGCGTCCGCCAAAGCGTCTGCCGAGCAAATAAAGCAATTGATCGCCAATCATTCCCCCGAGGGCGACCGAGATAACCACCAGCCAGAACTTCAATAATCCCTGATGTGCCGCCACGCCGCCGAGCAGCGTGATGGTTTCGCCTTCCGCCATGCTGCCAATGACCAGCGCCGCGTAGCCGTACTGGGTAATCAGGTTATTGATATCCATATAAAGATAAACTCCATAAAACGTCAGTCCTTTAATCATACACCCTGATGATAAAAATGCCGGGGAAGCGCATTTTTCTTGCTGTACACAAAATAATCTACAAGGTGAATTATACTTGGATTAGTGCTGTACCACGCCGTGACAAGGGGGACGCTATGAACCATGTCTGGGGGCTCTTCTCGCATCCTAATCAAGAGATGAGCGTTATTAAAAGCGAAAACGAAACCGTTTCGCATCACTACACGCATCATGTGCTGGTTATGGCAGCGGTTCCGGTTATCTGCGCCTTTATCGGCACCACGCAGCTGGGCTGGAACTTCGGCGACGGCACGGTGATAAAACTGTCGCTGATGACCGGCCTGGCGCTGGCGGTGCTGTTTTATGCCGTGATGCTCGCCGGGGTCGCGGTGATGGGGCGGGTTATCTGGTGGATGGCACGAAGCTATCCGCAGCGGCCTTCCCTTAAACGCTGTATGGTTTTCGCCGGCTATGTCGCCACGCCGCTATTCCTGAGCGGGATCGTGGCGCTCTATCCGCTGGTGTGGCTGTGCGCGCTGGTGGGAACCGTCGCGCTGCTCTATACCGGCTATCTGCTGTATCTCGGGATCCCGACTTTCCTTGGCATCAATAAAGAAGAGGGGCTAAGTTTCGCCAGCTCGACCCTGGCGATTGGCGTGCTGGTGCTGGAAGTGCTGCTCGCCATCACCGTGATCCTCTGGGGCTACGGCTATCGACTCTTCTGATTAACTCATTGCCGGCATAAATAGTTTTTTATGTCGGCAATGCAGCATTTGTTCACGATTCTTATTAGCCAGCGCGCGTTCTGAAAGGGTATGATGATTTTTGCCAGCGGTGTTATCCCCAGCGCCGCGGCGTACGTTCATAACGTGCAAAAATACTTTTCAGAATGTTCACGATGACCAAATTTCGAGTTTCTTTGCTCAGCCTGACGTTGCTGCTGGCTGTGCCTTTTGCGCCCCAGGCGATGGCTAAATCCCCCGCGGCGGTGTCCGCTTCCCAGCCGGATATTGCGTCCGGCAGCGCGATGATCGTCGACCTTGCCAGCAAAAAGATCATCTATGCCAGCCAGCCGGATCTGGTTCGTCCGATGGCGTCGATCACCAAGGTGATGACCGCGATGGTGGTGCTGGATGCCCATCTGCCGCTTGATGAGATGCTGACCGTTGATATCAGCCAGACGCCTGAAATGAAAGGGATCTATTCACGCGTTCGCCTGAACAGCCAAATCAGCCGCCGCAATATGCTGCTGCTGGCGCTCATGTCGTCGGAAAACCGCGCCGCCGCCAGCCTGGCGCACCATTATCCCGGCGGCTATAACGCCTTTATTCGCGCGATGAACGCCAAAGCGCAGGCGCTGGGAATGACCCGCACCCGTTACGTTGAGCCCACTGGCCTGTCGATTCATAACGTTTCCACCGCGCGCGATCTGACTAAGCTGCTGATCGCCAGCGAGCAGTATCCGCTGATTGGCCAGCTGAGCACCACGAAGGAAGATATGGCGACTTTCGCCCATCCCGCCTACACGCTGCCGTTCCGTAACACCAATCATCTGGTCTATCGTGATAACTGGAATATTCAGCTGACCAAAACCGGTTTTACTAATGCTGCGGGCCACTGCCTGATTATGCGTACGGTGATTAATCAGCGCCCGGTAGCGCTGGTGGTGATGGATGCTTTTGGCAAATATACCCACTTTGCCGATGCCAGCCGTCTGAGAACGTGGATTGAAACCGGGAAGGTGATGCCGGTTCCGGCTTCCGCGCTCAGCTATAAAAAACAGCGCGAAGCGCAGATGGCCGATGCGATGCTGAAAGGCGGCGCGCAGACCGCGCAGAACGATTAACCCCCATTTCCCCGGATTACGGCGTAAACGCCTTATCCGGGCTACAGAACCGCGCTGAACCGTAGCCTGGCTAAGCGCAGCGCGAGCCGGGGGATTTTCCCGGAGGCGGCGCTGGCGCGCCTGTCCGTGCTACCGCTTACCCGCGACCCCGAGGGGTTACTCCGGCAGCGTCCAGTCGCCATCGCCGAGCGGGCGCTGCATAATCAAGGTGTCGCGCCAGTCGCCCATCTTATAACCAACGCTGCGCAGCTGGCCCGCCACGCTAAAACCGAACTTTTTATGAATTGCAATCGACGCGGCGTTACTGTGGCCGTCGCCGATAATGGCCAACATCTGTCGCCACGGTCCCTGTTCGCATTTCTCTATTAACCGGGAGAGCAGCGCGCTGCCGATGCCGCGTCCGCCCATTCCCGCCTCCACGTAAATGGACTCTTCGAGAGTGTAGCGGTAGGCCGGGCGAGGGCGATAAAACGTGGCGTAGCAGTAGCCGACGATGGTTCCGCGCCACAGGGCAACCAGCCACGGCAGCCCGCTATCGCGCACGGTTTTAATACGCTTGCGCATCTCGTCGACGGTCGGCGGGATCTCTTCAAAAGAGGCGCGTCCATTGAGCACGTGCCAGACGTACAGCGCGGCGATGGCGTGGGCGTCATCGGGCAGCGCCTCGCGGATCTCTAAGTCAGCGTCGTGTAATTTATCCACTGCGGACATGTTGGGTTCCTTAAGCGGGTTTGCCGGAGAGGAGATTTCTCCGGCGTGCAGCGTAATACAGAAGCCCCGCGGCTGAACAGCCCCTCGTGGGGATTATTGCGGGTCGGTAGTGCTTGCCGCGTTATCCGGCGTTTCTCCCCAGTATTTTTGCTTGCTGGTTTTGCCGATCCCCGGGTTCATACTGTTGGTTGGATCGTTCTCACGATAGAAACGTTTTAAGCTTTCCGGCGCCTCATAGAGATGGCCGACGTTATGCTCGGCGGGATACTGAGCGCCGCGCTCCTTCAGCAGCACCAGCATTTTCTCCTTCAGTTCGTGGGCATCGACGCCTTTTTTCACGATGTAATCCTGATGGAAAACGTGACACATAAAGTGACCGTAATAGAGCTTATGCACCAGTTGGCTGTCAATATCAGCGGGAAGATGCTCAAACCATTCGGTATCGTTACGGCGCAGGGCGATATCCAGCGCCAGAATATCTTCCACCTCATCGGCGTGAACCGCTTGATAGCGGATCGCCGCACCCGCAGCGGCAAAGCGGTGCAGGAAGGCTTTGCTGCCTTCTTCCGCGGTGCAGACGAAGAAATCCCCTTCGGCATTCTGGAAATACTCTCCAAGCCATGCCTGGGCTTCTTCGATGCCATCGCCCGCCATTTTCAGCAGCAGATGGTGTTCATATTTATCGCGCCAGGTTTTCATTCGCTCCGGCAGGTGCGCCGGGAAGACGTGACCCAGCTTCTGCATAAAGCGGTCGGTGAAGTGCGGCTTAAACAGAGAGACTTTCTCCAGCATCGCGTCGGTGCGGCCCTTCATGGTAAAGAAGAACGGCATTTTATCGGTGCCGAGCTTGTCGATCATCAGGAAGGTATCTTTCCCGTACTGCTCGGCGATGTCGTAAATATCGCGGTGCATGTACTCGCCCGCAACCGGCAGATGGCTGAATTCGGCGAGAATATGGCGGCGAATTTCGGTCAGCACTTCCGGCTGGTTGGTGCCGATGTAGAACACCTGCTGGCGTTTTTCCGCCGGGAAAGTATCGAGGCGCACGGCGAACACCGCCAGCTTGCCGGCGCAACCCGAGGATTCAAACAGGCGGTCCGGGTCGGCGTTGTAGCGCGCCGGGGTATCGGCATTCACGTCGCGCACGCGGGTGACGTAATCATGATCGTGAGCGTGGCGGCCATCGTGGCGGACATCTTCATCTTTAACCCGCTCGTCGTCGAGGCGGCTGAGGATCTGCTCCGGCGTGGTGCCGAGGTCGATGCCGAGGTGGTTCACCAGCGTCAGCTTGCCGTTTTCATCAATTTGCGCGTACAGCGACATTTCGGTATACGCCGGGCCACGCTGTACCAGCGAGCCGCCGGAGTTGTTGCAGATCCCGCCGACCACCGATGCCCCGATGCAGGATGAGCCAATGACGGAGTGCGGTTCGCGACCCAGCGGCTTCAGCGCTTTTTCCAGCGAATAGAGCGTTGTGCCGGGATAAGCCAGTACCTGTTCGCCTTTATCCAGCAGGTGCAGTTTATCCAGGCGCAGGGTGCTGATAATGACGATGTCGCGATCGTAATCATTGCCGTTCGGCGTTGAGCCTTCGGTCAGGCCGGTATTTGCCGCCTGCATCAGAATGATTTTATCGGCGTTGACGCAGGCGTTCAGCACGCGCCACAGCTCCAGCAGCGTGCCGGGAAAGACCACCGCCAGCGCTTCCCCCTGGCCGGAGCGGAAGCCTTTGCGATAGCGCTGGGTTTTGGCCGGGTCGGTCAACAGATGGGAGGTGCCAACCAGGCGAGCGAGTTCAGCCAGAAAAGCGTTGTTATGAGTTGTTGCAGATGACATGTTCCACTCCTTGTGGCGGTACAAAATTATCAAAAATAAGAATAGCCCTTTGTATGACAATTTGATGCATCAATGTTTCGAAAAATCAGAGAACAACGCGCGCTTTCTTCAGGCGTCTCGTTTATGTTTATGGCAGACTTCGATTTTTGCTATCTTTTCGCCGATCTGGCCGACTGGAACAATGAGGGATAAAAATGAAATGGCTTTGTACTGTAGGCGTCGCTGTGAGCCTGGCGCTGCAACCCGCGCTGGCGGATGAATTGTTCGGCAATCATCCCTTAACGCCGCAGGCGCGGGATGCGTTTGTGACCGAACTGCTGACGAAAATGACGGTGGACGAAAAAATCGGTCAGCTGCGCTTGATTAGCGTCGGTCCGGATAACCCGAAAGAAGCCATCCGCGAAATGATAAAAGAGGGGCAGGTAGGGGCGATTTTTAACACCGTGACCCGCCATGATATCCGCGCTATGCAGGATCAGGTGATGGCGCTCAGCCGCCTGAAAATCCCGCTGTTTTTCGCTTTTGACGTGCTGCACGGCCAGCGCACGGTATTTCCGATATCTCTTGGCCTGGCTTCCTCTTTCAACCTCGATGCGGTGAATACCGTCGGGCGGATTTCAGCTTACGAAGCGGCCGACGATGGCCTGAACATGACCTGGGCGCCGATGGTCGACGTCTCCCGCGACCCGCGCTGGGGCCGCGCCTCGGAAGGCTTTGGCGAAGACACTTATCTCACCACCATCATGGGGGAAGAGATGGTGAAATCCATGCAGGGCAAAAGCCCGGCGGACCGCTACTCGGTGATGACCAGCGTTAAGCACTTTGCCGCCTACGGCGCGGTCGAAGGCGGCAAAGAGTACAACACCGTCGATATGAGCCCGCAGCGCCTGTTTAACGACTATATGCCGCCGTATAAAGCGGGGCTGGACGCAGGCAGCGGCGCGGTAATGGTCGCGCTCAACTCGCTTAACGGTACTCCGGCAACCTCGGATTCCTGGCTGCTGAAGGACGTGCTGCGCGACCAGTGGGGCTTCAAAGGCATCACCGTGTCCGACCATGGGGCCATAAAGGAGTTGATCAAACACGGCGTGGCCGCGGACCCGGAAGACGCGGTGCGCGTGGCGCTGAAGTCCGGCATCAACATGAGCATGAGCGATGAATACTACAGTAAGTATCTGCCCGGGCTGGTGAAGTCCGGCAAGGTGACGATGGCGGAGCTCGATGACGCAACCCGCCACGTGCTGAACGTCAAATACGATATGGGGCTGTTTAACGATCCCTATAGCCACCTGGGGCCGAAAGATTCCGATCCGCAGGATACCAACGCCGAAAGCCGTCTGCATCGTAAAGAAGCGCGTGACGTGGCGCGCGAAAGCCTGGTGTTGCTGAAAAACCGTCTCGACACGCTGCCGCTGAAAAAATCGGGCACTATCGCGGTAATCGGCGCGCTGGCCGACAGCAAGCGCGACATGATGGGCAGCTGGTCAGCGGCGGGCGTGGCCGATCAGTCGGTCACCGTGCTGGCCGGAATGCAAAAGGCGCTGGGCGATCAGGGCAAAATCATCTATGCCAAAGGCGCCAACGTCACTGATGATAAAGGTATCGTCGACTTCCTTAATCTGTACGAGAAAGCGGTGCAGGTTGATCCGCGCTCGCCGCAGGAGATGATTGATGAAGCGGTGGCGGCGGCGAAGCAGTCCGACGTGGTGGTTGCCGTGGTGGGTGAAGCGCAGGGTATGGCGCATGAAGCCTCCAGCCGCACCGACATCACCCTGCCGCAGAGCCAGCGCGCCCTCATTAGCGCGCTGAAAGCGACCGGTAAACCGCTGGTGCTGGTGCTGATGAACGGCCGTCCGCTGGCGCTGGTGAAAGAGGATCAGCAGGCCGATGCGATACTCGAAACCTGGTTCGCCGGTACCGAAGGCGGCAACGCCATTGCCGACGTGCTGTTCGGCGACTACAACCCGTCGGGCAAACTGCCGATGTCCTTCCCGCGTTCGGTCGGGCAGATCCCAACCTACTACAGCCATCTCAATACCGGTCGCCCGTACAATGCAGATAAGCCGAACAAGTACACCTCGCGCTACTTTGACGAGGCCAACGGCCCGCTCTATCCCTTTGGCTACGGCCTGAGCTATACCACCTTTAGCGTTTCCGATGTGAAAATGTCGGCGCCGACCCTGCAGCGCGACGGCAGCGTAACCGCCAGCGTGCAGGTGACCAATACCGGCAAGCGTGAAGGGGCGACGGTGATTCAGCTTTATCTGCAGGACGTCACCGCTTCCCTGAGCCGGCCGGTGAAAATGCTGCGCGGCTTTAAGAAGGTGACCCTCAAGCCGGGTGAGACGCAAACCGTCAGCTTCCCGATTGACATTGAGGCGCTGAAGTTCTGGAACCAGCAGATGAAGTACGACGCCGAGCCGGGCAAATTCAACGTCTTTATCGGCGTCGATTCCGCCCGCGTGAAGCAGGGCGAGTTCGAACTGCTGTAATTGCGCTTTGTCGCCCGGGTAAGGCTGTAGCCGCCGCACGGGAACACGCATTCCTTATCCCAAAGGCCAATTTATCGGCCTTTTCTTTTTCCGCTCCGCCCCAAATGAACTACGCTTTTGGCTTAAGCTCCTGTTAATGGAGCGCAAATTAAAGAGGGACGCGAGAATGATAAAGGCAAGTATGTGGTCCGGCACGCTGGCGCTGGCGGCCCTGATAAGTCTGCCGCTGCAGGCGGCGGAGCCGGTTAAAGTCGGCTCAAAAATCGATACCGAAGGGGCGCTGCTCGGCAATATTATTTTGCAGGTGCTGGAAAGCCACGGAGTGAAAACCGTCAATAAAATCCAGCTCGGCACCACGCCGGTGGTGCGCGGAGCGATAACCGCCGGTGAACTGGATATCTATCCGGAATATACCGGTAACGGCGCCTTCTTCTTTAAAGCGGAGAACGACCCGGCGTGGAAAAACGCGCAGCAGGGCTACGAGAAAGTCAAAAAGCTGGACGCGGAAAAGAATAAGCTCGTGTGGCTTACCCCGGCTCCGGCCAACAATACCTGGACCATCGCCGTTCGTCAGGATCTGGCGGAAAAAAATAACCTCGCCTCGTTAAGCGACCTTGCCGGCTATCTGCAAAAGGGCGGTGACTTTAAGCTGGCCGCTTCGGCGGAATTTATTGAACGGCCGGACGCGCTGCCGGCATTTGAAAAAGCCTACGACTTTACGCTCAAACAGAACCAGCTGCTGTCGCTGGCGGGCGGCGATACGGCGGTCACCATTAAAGCGGCGGCGCAGCAGACCTCCGGCGTAAATGCGGCGATGGCCTACGGCACCGATGGCCCGGTCGCCGCGCTGGGCCTGCAAACCCTGAGCGACCCGAAGGGCGTGCAGCCAATTTACGCCCCGGCCCCGGTCGTGCGTGAAGCAGTGCTGAAAGAATACCCGCAGATAGCCGACTGGCTACAGCCGGTCTTTGCCAGCCTGGATGAAAAGACCCTGCAAAAGCTGAACGCCAGTATTGCGGTAGAGGGCCTGGATGCGAAGAAAGTCGCCGCCGACTATCTGCAACAAAAAGGGCTGCTGAAGTAGAGTTCGCGTGACGATTCGTTGCTGTAACCGCGTTGCGCTGCTGCTGGCATTATTACTGCTGCTGGCGATGGCGCTGCCGTTTATCAATTATGCGCCTAACCGGCTGTTATCCGGCGAGGGCCGTTGGCTATGGCAGGTCTGGCCATGGCTGGCGGGCGTGCAGGCGGGGGCGGCGCTGTTCATCGCGCTGCTGTGCTGGCGGCCGGGGCGCTTCCCGCTGCTGGTCATCTTCCTGCTGGCGGATCTGCTGCTGCCTGCGCTGCTTTGGGGGGCCGGCGGGGCGGCGGTGCAGCTGGCGCAGAACGGTTCGTCGCTGGCCCGTACCTCGCCGGGCAGCGGCCTGTGGCTGGCGCTGGCGCTCTGTCTGCTTATCGCCAGCGATGCCGTTCGCCGTCTGACTTCCCGTGCCCTGTGGCGCTGGTTGCTCAATGCGCAAATCTGGCTGCTGCCCGCGCTGCTGCTGGGACTGGGGAGCCTCGATGAACTCTCTCTGCTGAAAGAGTATTTCAATCGCCGGGAAGTGTTTGACGATGCGCTGTCGCAGCATGTGACTCTGCTGCTCGGTACCCTGCTGCCGGGGCTGCTGATTGGGCTGCCCATTGGCGTTTGGCTCTGGCGCTTCCCACGCTGGCAATCGCCGGTTTTTGCGGTTCTCAATGTGATTCAGACCGTTCCCTCCGTGGCGCTGTTCGGCCTGCTTATTGCGCCGCTGGCGGGGCTGGCGCGCCAGTTTCCTTCGCTTGCCCAGCTCGGCGTTTCCGGAACCGGCATTACGCCTGCGCTGATTGCGCTGGTGCTGTATGCGCTGTTGCCGCTGGTACGCGGGGTGACGGTCGGCCTACAGCAGGTTCCGCGTGAAGCGCTGGAGAGCGCGGTGGCGATGGGGATGAGCGGCGGACAGCGGTTTCGTCAGGTACAGCTACCGCTGGCATTGCCCGTATTGTTGCGCAGCCTGCGGGTGGTTAGCGTACAAACCGTCGGTATGGCGGTCGTCGCAGCGCTGATTGGCGCAGGCGGCTTTGGCGCGCTGGTTTTCCAGGGCCTACTCAGCAGCGCGCTGGATCTGGTGCTGCTTGGGGTGATCCCGACCATCGCGCTGGCGGTGGTGGTGGATGCGCTATTCGCGCTGTGGGGCGCATTACTCAAAGGAGAGGTCCGTGATTGAGTTCGACGGCGTCAATAAAGCCTTTGCCGGACAGCCTGCGGTGAAAAACCTCAATCTGCATCTGCGCGAGGGGGCATTTTCGGTGCTGATTGGCACCTCAGGTTCGGGGAAATCGACCACGCTGAAGATGATCAATCGCCTGGTGGAGCATGATAGCGGGACGATCCGTTTCGCCGGGCAGGATATCCGCCAGCAGCCGGTGCTCGAACTGCGCCGCAGAATGGGCTACGCCATCCAGTCCATCGGCCTGTTTCCCCACTGGACGGTGGCGCAAAACATTGCCACCGTTCCGCAGTTGCAAAAGTGGTCGCGGCAAAAAACGCAGGCGCGGGTTGATGAATTGATGGCCTTGCTGGGGCTCGAGCCGGTGCTGCGCGAACGTTATCCCCATCAGCTTTCCGGCGGCCAGCAGCAGCGCGTCGGCGTGGCGCGCGCGCTGGCGGCGAATCCGCAGGTGTTGCTCATGGACGAACCCTTTGGCGCGCTCGATCCGGTGACGCGGGAAGCTCTGCAACAGGAGATGATCCGCATTCATCGTCTGCTGGGACGCACGATTGTGCTGGTGACCCACGATATCGATGAGGCGCTGCGGCTGGCGGATCATCTGGTGTTGATGGACGGCGGCGAAGTAGTGCAGCAGGGCCAGCCGCTGCAGATGCTGCTGGAGCCAAAAAATGCCTTTGTGCAGACCTTCTTTGGCCGCAGCGAACTGGGCGTGCGCCTGCTGTCGCTGCGCGGCGTGAGTGATTATCTGCGCCGCGATGAGCGCCTGGCGGGAGATGCGTTAAACGTGGCGATGACCCTGCGCGAGGCGCTATCGCAGTTTATTGCTCATCGCTGCGAGGTATTGCCGGTAGTGGATGAGCGGGGAGAGTCCTGCGGGACGTTGCATTTTGCCGACCTGCTGCGCGAGGAGGCCCGGCGTGAAGGTGCTACGTGATCCGCTGCTGTGGCTGAGCGCAATGTTTGTCGCGCTGCTGCTGGCGTTGCCCTACAGCGCGCCGCTATTCAGCGCGCTGTTTCCCGAGCTGCCGCGCCCGGTTTATCAGCAGGAGAGTTTTATTTCGCTGACCCTGGCGCACTGTTGGCTGGTGGCACTCTCCAGCCTCGCGGCTACGGTGGTGGGCGTCGGGGCAGGGATTGCGGTCACCCGGCCTTCCGGCCATGAGTTTCGCCCCCTGGTAGAGACGATCGCCGCGATGGGACAGACGTTTCCACCGGTTGCGGTGCTGGCGATTGCGGTTCCGGTGATGGGATTCGGCTGGCAGCCCGCGCTGATCGCGCTGGCGCTGTACGGCATATTGCCGGTTTTACAGGGTACGCTGGCGGGATTGGGGGCGGTACCGTCCGGCGTATTATCTATCGCTCAGGGGATGGGAATGACCGGCTGGCAGAGATTGATAAAGGTGGAGCTGCCGCTGGCGGCGCCGGTGATGCTCGCTGGCATTCGTACCTCGACCATCGTGAATATGGGGACGGCGACCATTGCGTCAACCGTCGGCGCGAATACGCTCGGCACGCCGATTGTTATCGGCCTGAGCGGATTTAATACCGCTTATGTCATTCAGGGGGCGCTGCTGGTGGCGCTGGCAGCAATTATCGTCGATCGCGGCTTTGAACGGCTGACCCGGCTAATCAGCCGACACCGCCGCGAACAATAAATGAATAGCCAGCCAGCATCACGCCGCCGATGCCGCTGATGGCCATAAATAAGAACAGAGTAATAACCGCAATTTTCGCTGGCTTCATAATAGGCTCCTGATGTTAACGCAAGGATTATACGGTGAAGCGCGGGTGTTAATGAAACATTAATTGCGGTTTAGCTACGACAGCCCCCCGGCTTGCGCTGCGCTTAGCCGGGCTACCGGGCCACAGATTGCCGGTAACCCGTAGCCCGATGTGATGGACACCTCCCCCTTACGGCATCAAAGTGCCAGAC
>NZ_JBEAIJ010000047.1:0-82723 GCF_040065315.1 Klebsiella sp. CN_Kp100 | reverse complement strand
ACGCGCCGTCACCTGCGCTTTTCGCACCCCGGCAAACGGCCGCCGGGCTGTAAGGGGCAACGCCGTTTTCGCTGCCGCTTCTCCGACGTTGCGGCGGGTTCCTGCTCTTTCCTTACCCGGTGCCGTTTCACCCCTTTGAGTCCTTTCGCCGGGGCTGAGACAAGCACAACCCGTCTTGCCGTCCATGCACTGCTGGCGCACGGCCATAAAAACTTTTTGCCTGGACCCGCAAAAACTTTTCACGTCCGGCATGGACGGCTTCACCGGGCCGTGCTCGTTTACGCCCTTGCGGCGAACGGCTCTCAAACGGGTGAAGGTAACAACCAGCGGAGCAGAGCAGCAGGTCCCCGCAAAACGTCAAAACCGCGGCCCCGGCAACTCAACGGGTGAGGGTTTTAAAACCTTAAAGTCAGAAAAAGGAAAACATTCATGAATACCCGCATCGTTCATTCCATATCGTCCGTTCTGCGTACTGATGGCTTTGTGCGCAATATCCACGCCGCTAACCCGTTCGATGTTATCCGCGCCGATGTGGTGCTTGCGCGCATCGAGAAAGAAGCAGGGCGCTGCTGCGGGATGCACTACGAGCTGTATCAGGCGCGCGTGCTGGGCGATGCGCTGGATTATCTGGATGCGCTGCCGCTGAAAGACCGCCCGGTGCTTATGGGCGCGGCGGCAAAACGCGGGTATCTGCTGACGTTAGCCGAAGAAGAGCACGCGCAGGAAGCCCGTGATGTGCTGATGAGTGAACTGGCGGAAAACGAATAGACAAAAAACGGGTGGCGGAATGTTGCTGCCACCTCTTACCCCCGAAGGAGAAAATCATGCACTTACACCTGACTGAATCCTCAGCCCGTCCGGGAATGCAGGTCACCGCCGAAGCCGAGCGCGAATACTGGCTGAAACGCCAGAAAGCGGCGGTGAAAGCGCCCGCTGAAATCGACGTTCACGCCTTCCACGACGCGCTGGGCCTGATGTACCCGCTCAACTGGTCAACGAGTGATAACGGTGTCTGGGAGACATTCATGCTGCAGGAGATGGTCTGCGGTGACGTGACAGAGATTTACGCCCGCTGCGGAGCCAGATATTTCCGGCTGCGGGATGTGTGCAACCTGAGCCATGCGCAGATTAAAACGCGCATTAAGGAGAAATTTAACCTGTTCCGGAAATGAAAAAAGCAGGGAAAACCCTGCTTCGTCCACGACGCAGAAGCTGGTGAGACAACTTCTGCGTCAATCTTTACACCCGAAAGGAGTCATATATGACGATCTCTATTCTTTCACCTTCCACTGAGGCTGTAAAGCCCCGCCGTCACCAGCGCATTCTGCGCGATGACATCGCCGCGCGGGAGATTGACCCGGCGCTCAAAGCTTTCGGGCGACATATTGCCCGGAGTATTCGCAAGGGGCGCGGCGTCCATATCCCGGCGATGAACAACACTGCTTTCGGGCAGGTGCTCCGCACGCTTGAACTTAAACGCGCATGTAACTGATAAGGTGAGCCGCTCCTTCGGGAGCGGCAACAGCGGAGATAATTGTATGTCACAGCTGAGTTTTGCCGATGTGTTCAACACAGCCAGAGAAACCGCAGACAATCCCCCGGTCGTTCAGGTGAGGACTCAGGTCGCGGAAGAGGTGCCTTCTGTTCAGCGGATGATAAGTGCCCGGTACAGCAGGGACCGCTTTATCCGCGTGTTTAAAGACACGGGCCGCCATCTGGGGCGCTGGGAGGTGTTCAGTGATTTTCTGTCACTGGCCGCCAGTGAACTGGATATGGCCCGCATCAGAACGCCGGAAAGCATTGAGCACTGCCGGAAAATTTGTGCGCGTTATGAGGCATCAGATATCGCGAACATGCAGGAGATGTTCTGCATGATGGTATGCGCACTGGAGGCGAAATTTCACGATTTTCTCGGCGCCATTTTCATGGAGCTTGAACTCGGAGATAACTTTCGCGGGCAGTATTTTACCCCGTATTCGGTCCAGTGCCTGATGGCGCGGATGCTGATGCCGGGCGTCAGGGATACTGTCCGGCGGGAAGGGATAGCCACGGTCAGCGACCCGGCCTGCGGTGCTGCCGGGATGCTGATTGCGTATGCCGAATGCCTGCTTGAAGCGGATATCAACCCTTCCATGCACATGTTCGGCAGCTGCATCGATATCGACCCGGTGGCGGCAGATATGGCCTTCATCCAGCTGTCTCTGCTGGGGATTGCCGCCGAAGTGGTCACGGGCAACACCCTGACAATGCAGTTCCGGCGGGTAAGATACACACCTGTGTACTATCTCAATGACTTTGAAAAACGGCTGGCTGACCTGAACCGGTTCAGGGCGATGCGGGACTTTATACGCGGGATACAGGAAGCTGCGTAAATAACCGGAAGGGCAGGGGATATCCTGCCCGACTGCGGAAAAAAGGCCGCGCACCTGCGGTGCCGGATAATACCGGCTGCGCTACGCGCCGCCCGTATCAGTCAGTCGCGGGTTTCTCTCTTCATTATTATTTATTTGTCACTGTTATATTTCATCCGGCATTCTGCTGTTTATCTCTTCTGGTATTTATCCTTTGCGCTGAAAATAATAAAAACTGGTCCGGGCGTCGTCCCTGGCGGGACACGGCTGTCGTGAACAGAGCCAGCAAGCTGTCTCTGCCCTGCCGGGCTTCCATCCTGACGCAAATTCAACATCGCGCTTACTGCATCCTTGTCAGGATGCGCCGCTTTCACCGTGGCGATAAATACCCGCCACTCTGATGGCCGGAACGTGAATTCGATAAAGACCGAATTGACGCTCCGGGTTGTGTGCATGCTCAGCCCCGCGCTATATCGCCCGACACCATCTTTTCGCGGAGGGCGGCTTTTAGCATCCGCCGTGGCGAAAATAAAGGGGTGTATAAACGCTTCGCGCCCCTTTATTTTCTCCCCGTCGGCTGCAAATTGCCCTTTGCCGCTCAGTGATGAAGTCGAACGATTTAATAAACCGCGAAGGAGTTAACCAGCATGCACACAATTAACGTCAACACCAACGTCAACACCGCCACTCGTGAATCAGACGAACAATTTAAAACTGACAAATATCTGCGTTATGCAGTTACCGATGGCGATGAGCGTCTGGATTTTATCCCGGCACTCTTTTTTACGCCGTCAGCCGATAATATGGCGGCGAGCTGGTTACGCCAGCATTCGGATTACGATGGCGGATTCTGGTCTTACTGGATTATTCCGCAGGGTGTCGGCGGGAATATTACACCGAACCGCATTCAGTTCATCACCACGCAGACCGGGTACATTGCGCCGGAAGGAAAACAGTCTTACAGGATGCGCATCCCCGGCAATTATTTTGACGGTGACGTCAGCGCCGATGCAGCAGGAATTATTGCCACGCTGACGATAATGAACTGGCTGTCGTGGCAGGTGGCGGATATGGGGCCGGAATATGCCCGCGTCTGTAAACATCTGGTTTCCCGTCAGGATGCGCTGAAAGACTATATCAGCATTATTCATCATCCCGAACGGCATTTAATCTGGCGGGCGATTGATTAATCATACATCTGAAAAAAAGACCTCATTCATGAGGTCTTTCGTTTTTAACAGCCCGGGATTGTCCGGCGTTTTTATTTGCCTTGATGGCCCGGTATACAGCTTCAATCTTTCTCGCATAGGCCAGTCGCCGCATCGCCTGTCTGTCCGTTCTGCGGAATCCCGCGTTGTAGGCACCGACCGCCTCCCAGCTGACGCCCCACTTCTTAAACGCCAGCGCCAGATAATACGCACCGGTATAAATATTCAGGCAGGCATCCGTCAGAAGATGTTCCGGTTTAATACCGAACTCCGATAACCGGGCATGGTGCTGCGAATCGATCTGCATCAGTCCGGCACCGTATCCTGTTCCCGGATTTTTACCGATGGCATCAACCACCCATTTCGATTCCTGCCATGAAATAGCCCGGAGCAGATCCGGATCAATCCGGTAATCCCGTCCCGCCATATCAAAACAATCCGTGGCCCATGCAGGCGTGGATATTAATAGCAGGGCAGCAAACGCCAGTTTTTTTCTCAAAAGACTCCCTCCGGGCCGATTCCTGTAAATACGTTAACCCAGACCAGAACCAGACTCAACAAATATGCACTCCTCACCACAAAATCACCACACACTACGCAAAATTAAAATTTTGCAGATTGTATTTTGGAAACAGTGAGTTAAGAAAATAATAATGTGCAGTACATTTTTTTAATGTGTGAAAGGAAGTCGTCAGTGAGTCGCTGACAACTCATCAGCAACTCTCTGACGAGTTGGATTCAACTCATTAATATAGTTTCAATGAGTTATAAAAACTCAACTCTAGACTTAAGTCGTGCAGTAAGTTGCAAAGCAACTTGCCTTGAGTCGCGACTTAAGTCTAGAGTTGTAATCTTATAAAACTCAGGGTATGTTTCATTCGTAATGGTTTTATTGGTGGTGATTTAAATAAGGGAAAGGGAATGGCCAGAGTTCAGGCATATGCCAGTGATGAAGTAGCAGAAAAAATTAACTCAATTGTTGAAAAACGCAGAGCTGAAGGGGCAAAGGAGAAGGATGTCAGCTTTTCTAGTGTCGCCTCAATGCTTCTTGAGCTTGGTTTGCGTGTGTATGAAGCCCAGATGGAACGAAAAGAGTCAGGATTCAATCAGACAGAATTCAATAAGCTGTTGCTTGAAAATGTATTGAAAACTCAATTCACGATATCAAAAGTACTGGCTATCGAATCGCTTAGTCCACATATTAAAGGCGATGAACGTTTTGATTTCAAATCGATGGTTATGAATATCAGGGATGATGCTAAAGAAGTTATGGATGTTTTTTTTCCTGATGTCGAAAGTGAGCGCAATGAATAGGTAAAGGATGTTTCGTATTCTTATTTTATCTTTTCAGTATGATTGTTAAATAAAATAGATTGTGCTTAATTAAGTTCGATATTCAGCATAAAGATCTATCGTTCTTTAGTGACATTCTGCGATCTGAATTATATAATTCAACTGTATTTTAAAATTTGAGCAGCATTGGTGTAGAGAGATTGAGCCTCTCTACACCAACTATCCATAGAAACCTTCTAAGGAGGCACCTATGTGTGCGATGGATCGTAGTAGTGATGAAGGATTAAGTCAATCGGTTAGGGAAACTATTCTCCACATAAAGGCGTTATATAACACATCACCTGTCTCTGTTTGCGTAAGAAATCAACAACGCGATGTACTATATTCAAATACAGCATTTGAACAAATCTATGACTTTTTTAAAACAGAAGGTGTGACAGGCAGTTTCTCAAGCTCATTTAACGAATTGGAGTTGATGCTTTCCCAATTAGAACTTGATTGCATGGTGCTAGGTAAAGGTTGTGTGTTAAGTAAAATCTTTTCGTATGGAAAATCGAATTTTCAAATTCGGATTGAGTGTATCAGTCTTTTGGATGATGATTTTTATTTTTTTTGGCAAATAAATCTTCTGATAACGGTGCTATTATCCAGCCGGAAAATGGAGTTTATAAAATCAAAAGGTAATTCAGATTTTGATGAGGCTATTTCAAGGATAAGTGATTTGAATATCATTCCCCTTTCATTTTATGTACTTGGTTTTAGTTATTTGGATATATCAAGTTATATCTGTGTATCTCAAAAAATTGTAAAAAAAAGAATCGATCGTTCGAAAGAGAAAGTATTGGAGATTTATCCTTCCTTTAGCTCATTTATATCTGATTGTTATAAGACCAGGAAAATATATTTTTTTATTGAGAATGTTTACGAATATATAGTGTTAAAAAGGTGTTAAATAATTTGGGGCTATTTAGCCCCTTTATTTCCTGTGTCTTTCTGTGTAATGATTTGTCTATAAGGTCTCGAATCGGAGAAATTGTGTGTCAAAGCGTTATACCAGTAACGGAAACAAAACTCTTGTTTCCGTTTACCTTGATGACGACACTCATAATGTTTTAGTTAGTGCCAAGAATCGAAGTGGCAGAACTAAATCAACTGAGGTGGCTATGCGCCTTAAAGATCATTTAAAGCGTTTTCCAAACTATATCTTTTCGGAACAGAAAGAGGAGGAAGAAAGGTAAGAGTATAATCAATAAAGTGCAGACGTGATTTTTAACTAACATATACATTTTCTTTAAAGGAAATAAACATGAATGCTGTATTAAGTGTTCAGGACACTGCTGTCTCTGAAGAAACTAAGCCGTCTTTTCTGACCCGCGTTTTCAACAAAAAGAAAGCTCTGAAAGTCGCTAAAGTTGCGCTGCCGGTTGCTGCTGTGGCGGCGTTTTTCCCGGACGCTGCGATGGCCACCACCACCGCAACCGACCTGATGAAGTCCGGTGATACCACGGTCAAGGGTACCTTCGGTAAGTCTTCCAGCGTGGTCAAGTGGGTGGTACTGGCAGAAGTTATCGCAGGTGGCATCATGTACATGATGACCAAGAACGTGAAATTCCTGTTCGGCTTCGCCATTATTTCCACCTTTATCACCATCGGTATGTCGGTCGCCGGTTACTGACAGGGAATAAGTGATGACGGGAGACGAATTAAAGAAATACCGTTTCCCGGAAACACTGACTAACCAGTCCCGCTGGTTTGGTTTATATCTCGATGAACTTATCCCGGCCGTGATATGTCTCGGCTGGGGTTTCTGGACCAGCAAGTTCATATTTGGTATGGCTGCAGCGGCACTGGTTTTCTGGGGTATCAAGAAACTGAAAAAAGGGCGGGGCAGCTCCTGGCTACGCGATCTGATTTACTGGTATCTGCCAACGTCCCTTCTTAAAGGTTTCTTTCATGATGTTCCGGACTCCTGTTTCCGGCAGTGGATTAAATAAATCAACGGGGAAATAACATATGGAACATGGTGCCAGGCAAGATACCACGCGTGTTATCGCCGTGGGGTTTATCTGTCTGGGGACGCTTTTTACCCTCAGTCTTGCGACAAATATCATTCAGGGCATTAATAACTACCGCCTTCAGACAGAACAAAAAGTGGCGGTGACGCCGATGTTATTCAGTGCCCCGTTTGCGGTTTCACAGAATCAGGCCGACGCCTCTTATATTGAACAACTGGGGCTGAGTTTTATTGCGCTTCGCCTTAACGTCACACCGGAAACGGTTGATGCCCAGCATCAGCAGCTGCTCCGGTATGTATTACCGGCCTCGCAGAACAGTCTTAAGGTCCAGCTGGCTGAAGATGCGAAACGAATAAAAGAAAATAATGTTAACGCCACCTTTTATATGACGTCTGTCCGCGCCTGGCCTGCGGAGAACCGCGTTGATATCAGGGGGGAGCTGAAAACATGGATTGGT
Organism: Klebsiella sp. CN_Kp100; assembly: GCF_040065315.1. NCBI lineage: Bacteria > Pseudomonadati > Pseudomonadota > Gammaproteobacteria > Enterobacterales > Enterobacteriaceae > Klebsiella > Klebsiella sp. CN_Kp100. The sequence goes on along the minus strand of NZ_JBEAIJ010000047.1, from coordinate 75,399 downwards.
GATTCGAAACCCTACAGCGAAATTAAAAGTTATGTCATTCAGTTCAGTCGTGTCGACGGTGTCAGCTGGCTGGCGCGTTTCGGAGAAATAAATAATGAAAAAAATTAACCCGTTATTTATTTCAGGCTACCTGTTATTTATGGCGCCAGCTATGTCCGTCACCCTCAGCGGAACGCTGGCCCCGACCGTAGTGCCTCTGACGAACGGCGGGCAGGCTAATATCGCGGTGAGCAACACTGACCCGAATCTCTTCACCGTGCCCGGGGACCGTATCACGGCAATTAACAGCCTCGACGGCGGCCTGACCAACCAGGAGCAGACCGACAGCGGTGGCGCCATTCTCGCGACCGTCAGCAAAAAGCCGTTCACCTTTATCGTGGAAACCGAGCGCGGCCTGAACTTCTCCATACGTGCTGTGCCGCGCGCAGGCGTCGGGAGAACCATTCAACTGGTCAGTGAGCTGACCGGCACTCCCGGGCCGGCGAAAGCCTGGGAAGAGTCGAATCCGTATGAGTCGGTGCTGGTCACCCTGAACCGTGCCGTTCGCCAGGGCAGTGTTCCCGGTGACTATCAGGTGGTCCCGGTCACCTCAGAAACACTCGCGGTATCTGCTGGCCTGCGTGCCACGGCAGAGAGAGTCTGGACAGGGCATCACCTGAAGGTCGTCCGTTACAGTCTGGATAATGTCTCGCTGTCGCCTCGTATGGTGCGTGAGAGCGATTTCTGGCAGCCCGGCACGCGCGCCGTCATGCTCAGTACGCCTGCAGGACCGCTGACCGCCGGTGGCCGGATGCAGGTCTGGGTGACCACCTCTGATGCTGGAGGGAACCGCTGATGGCGAACTTCAACACGCTGATTAAGCGCAAGCAGTACCTCTGGCTGGGGCTCATTCTGGTGGGCGGCGCAGCTGCCGTTGGCGGCGGTCTGTATCTTTCAGAGCTGAACCTGAGCTCTGATGAAGAGGCCCCTGCTCAGGGCGAACCCGCACCGGACATGACCGGGGTGGTCGACAGCAGCTTCAACAGCAAAGTGGAGCAGCATGCCACCACCGAGATGCAGGCCACGGCGGCAGACCTGAACAAGCGATTTGCCTCCCTTCAGGGGGAAGTGGACCTGCTCAGTAAGGCGCGCTCGGCTGACCAGATACGTATCGACAAACTCAGCAATGAGAATGCGGCCATGCAGGAACAGCTGAAGGCACTGGGCGTGAGACCCGCTGTCTCTGGTGGCGAACCCGCGCCGACCCCTCCGTCACCGCCACCCGGTCCGGAAGGGGAGCCGCAGCCAGCCAGCTATCCGCCGCAGTCCGGCGGCGCGGTACCGCCTCCGACGGCATTTTATCCGGGCAACGGCACCACACCACCGCCACAGGTCAGCTACCAGTCTGTACCGGTCCCGAACCAGATACAGCGCAAGACCTTCAGCTACGACAGGGGTAAAAAAGGCCGGGAGCTGCCTTACATTCCATCCGGCAGCTTTGCGAAGAGCATCCTGATTGAAGGGGCTGATGCGAATGCTTCTGTCACGGGTAACGAATCCACGGTGCCGATGCAGCTGCGTGTGGTGGGGCGTGTCGAGATGCCGAACAGCAAAACGTATGACCTGACCGGCTGCTTTGTCGGTCTTGAAGCCTGGGGGGATGTTTCCAGTGAGCGCGCCATCGTTCGTACCCGGAACATCAGCTGTATCAAAGGCGATAAAACCATCGACCAGCCGATAGCCGGGCACGTCTCTTTCATGGGTAAGAACGGGGTGAAAGGGGAAGTCGTGATGCGTAACGGCAAAATCCTCGGCTGGGCCTGGGGTGCTGGCTTTGTTGACGGAATTGGTCAGGGGATGGAACGGGCGTCACAGCCGTCCGTGGGTCTCGGGGCTACGGCGACGGTCGGTGCCGGCGACGTTCTGAAAATGGGGATTGGCGGCGGTGCGTCGAAAGCGGCGCAGACGCTGAGCGAGTACTACATCAAACGTGCCGAGCAGTACCACCCCGTCATTCCGATTGGGGCCGGCAATGAGGTGACGGTGGTCTTTCAGGATGGGTTCCAGCTGAAAACCATTGAGGAGCTGGAGGCGGAAAAGAACGGACAACAACAGGCGCAGAATCAGGAGCCGGTCTCGCAGCCTGAAGCGCAACAGTCAGGCAGCAACCTGAACGGGTTTAACACTGACGAAATGCTGAAAAAGCTGGGCAAGCTGGACCCTCGCCAGTTCTCACCAGGCGGAGAAGTGCAGGGAGAAAATCATGGTTAAGTCCCGCGCCGCTCTCGTTCTGTCCTCGCTGCGCTGGTTCCGCTGGCTGATTCAGCATGCGGTGGTGTATCCGATGGCCACCATGATGCTGCTGATTGTAACAGTGCTGTGGCGTGGTCATATCACGCCCGGTCAGATGCTGGTGAATACCATCGAATCGGTGCAGCGGGAAGGATATGTCATTCACGACTGCACGGGACCCGCTTCGCGCGAAGCACTCAATGGTGATGCGGTGAAGCCATTACTGCCTCCTGTTTTACAGGAAGATTGCTCTTCTTTCAGTACGGATGCGGCAGGGTATGCAGCACATATCGACCAGGGCTACACGAAACACATCCTCTGGCTCTGGTTTCTGATGGCGGTGGTGTTTACGGGTGTCGCGGTGGTTTTCGGCCGTACCCCTGCCAGCAGAACAGGTATCACGTGGGTGAGGGATGCGCGGGGGAATGTTTTTCCCGGATGCAGACCCGGCAAAGGCGCGATATCACCGTTACTGGCCGGATATCAGAAACGCGGTGAGACCATCGTGATTTATGACCCTTCCGCCAGATTCAGCGAGGAAGATAAAAATGAAAACAAAGAGAAATAATCCATACCCCGATGAAACCGGTAATGCGGTTCCGGTCGGGGAGCCTGGTGCAGGAAAAACGGCGTTTTCATCAGAACTGATTTTTGCCCTTTCGGATGTCACTCAGCTTAAGCGTGTTGACGAAGCGATGAGTCCGGGAGAGCGGGATAAATTTGTCCGGACGATTAAGGCAAACACCCTGTTCAGGATGAACCTGAAAAAATAACTGATAAATAGCGAGAAATATCATGAAGGAATTAATGCTGTTAATTCCTCTGGGCAGCGCTTTGCTCTTAACCGGGTGCGCGGGCACAGAGACGGAATTCGAATGTAATGCCACGACATCGGATACCTGTATGACGATGGAGCAGGCGAATGAGAAAGCGAAGGCCCGGGAGGAAAGCGCCGCAAAGCCGGCTGCGGCCGGGTTGCCTCGACTGGCTGACGGCAACTTCCGCACGCTGTCGCAGGTATCGTACCCGCTGCCGCCGCAACCGACCCTCTCTGCAACCGGCACAACTCCAGTGTCAACGGCGGCAGTAAAGCCGGCAGGGATGCTGAGCGCGCCGCTCACTGCCACGCCGGTCAGCCAGACATTTCGTTCACCTGCAACGCTGCCGGGCAATTATCCCCGCCCACTCAGGAAGGGGGAACAGACGGCCTCCCTCTGGATAGCGCCGTATATCGATGCTGAAGACGTCTATCACCAGCCCACCACGGTGTTATTTGTGGTGACGCCATCCGCATGGGGCCAGCCCCGGATTAACTGAATAACGGATTAACGGCATGCCTGCGCCATGAATGGTGCAGCAGGCGCTTTCATATTACCGGCTTTATAACGAGTACCCTGCGCGTTGAAAGGGGAGGGCGGTAGCGTGTCCAGAGAAGGGGACATCGCTCCTTTTTTTAAAATGATGGACAGACTGCGGCTCACCCCGTCAATCAGTCTGACACCGGTGAGGTTTAAATGATGAACGACAATATTGAAGGGCATGACAGAGAAGTCACGTTGCCCCCTGAACAACTTTCCGACTGGTATAAAAAATTAAAGAAGATGGAAAATTCACTGATATTGATCATGATGAAGAGAAGGCAATTTAAAAAAAATTACTTTCACTCAGAAAAACATGATTCTCCACGTGGCACGATTGCAATGGTAAGTAGTGGTCTTGTGATGCTGGCCAGCTGGACTTTTAAAAATAATCTGGGAATATCACCGTTTATCACTCCGATTCTGGGGATTGTAGTGTATTTCCTGACACTTAAGTTTTCAAACGCGCCATCAGACGATAAGGAGAGAATTCTCCATATACTTAACGATTTAAAATTTCCGGCGGAAAGTGAACTCGTAACGTTGTTTTATCCGCCTGATGCAACGCCAGAAATGATTGCAGACAAGATGTTTGAAATTATAAAGAGGGAGCAGGCATTGATTCAGCGCACGCCCGGCTTCCAGTTATCGCCGTCAAAGTAAGTCACCATCTCTCCCTCTGATAATTAACGAGGGGAAACGCAAGGGGAAGCATGTTATGAGTGAACCATTAAAATGGGGCCTCGCACTGGTATTTACGTATACAGTATATGCCCTGGTGTTTTATCCCGGCCATGACACGGTACCGGAAACACTCTCCCGCCACTGGATGAATGACTGCCGATTACTCGAATCGAATATTGACAGAGGTTTTTTATCTCCCGCACAAAACCGGCTTCAGTGTGGTGATGTTATTGAAAATGTCAGCAAGGCTGATTATGACAGCACGGTAAATGGCGGTAAGAAAATAACAACTCTCAAAGCATTACTCGAAGAACTGTTCGGTCGTTAATTTATAAACGGAGACTATAAGGTATGCATACCTTCATTTTTCTGGTGCTGATGACGCCGAGTAACGGCGGCGGGATCTGGAACCTCACTCCTATGCCCAATACGGATGTCTGCCTGAAAATGCTGCGGGCAGTCGAAGCGCGTGGAGGCAGGGGCTACGGAAATAACACAGGGGAGTGCATTGAGGTTAAAACGCGCGAGCCTTTGAACAGTACGATGGAAACGCTGAGCGGAGGCAGTCAATGAGAGCTTACTACCTTGAAGGCGATAATATTGAGTGGCTAATTGGTGTATGCCTGATCCTTTTTGTTATCGGTGTTGTCGGTGCTCTGGCCATGTTTGTTATCCCTGAAAAGATTAATCTGCGAGTCTGCAGAGCTAATGTATTTTTCTTTAGTGCGCTTATGGCAGTGGTGGCGTTTGTCATACTTATCGTCTTTACCAGTCAGTCATTCACGATGGACGAACTGGAGGCCGGGAAACACTGGAAGAACGACTGTAAACTCCTGGAGGTCAACATTCCGACGGGCACATTTACCGAACCTGTTAATAAACTGGATTGTGCCGGCGTCATCATTAACATACCGAAGGTTCAGTATGATGAGTATATCCGCCAGTGGGAGTTATATAAGCGTGCAGGTGAATAGTTATTTCTTTGCCTGAGCGACTATCGGTGCTTATTTGTGTCTGCGATTTAAAAATGGCTTTGCGTGATATACCCACGACCCGCAGCCTGATATTTCTCTGATTTTCTAAAATGTATTAAGGAATGCTCGCATGAGTAATAACATCATGGATACCGTCGCGCAGGCCGTGAACTCGCTGGTCTCTGCGCTGAAGCTGCCCGACGAATCTGCCAAAGCCAATGACACGCTGGGCAGCATGAACTTCCCCCAGTTCAGCCGTATCCTGCCTTACAGGGATTACGACTCTGCGACCGGGCTGTTTATTAATAACAAAACCGTCGGCTATATGTTTGAAGCGCGCCCGCTTCCCGGTGCGGATAAAGATATCGTCTCCACGCTGGAGCATTTACTGCGCAGTAAACTTCCCCGGGGGGTGCCGGTCAGTTTTCATCTGGTATCCAGTAAGCTGGTCGGGAATGATATCGACTACGGCCTGCGTGAATTCCGCTGGAGCGGTACACAGGCTAAAAAGTTCAATGCCATCACCCGCGCCTACTACCTCCGGGCAGCTGAAACACAGTTTCCTCTGCCGGACAATCTGGATTTGCCCCTGACGCTGCGTAACTACCGCGTCTACATCTCCTGCTGCGTGCCCCGCAAGAAGAACTCCACCACGCAAATTGTGGAGCTGGAGAATCAGATTAAAGTGTTGCGGGCATCGCTCGGTGGGGCTTACATCCCGACGCGTATCCTCGATGCAGCCGGGCTGGTCGAGCTGATGCGGGAGCTGATTAACCCGGACCCGCATGAGATGTACCGGGTGCCGTACAAGCTGGACCCGTATCAGGACCTGAACTACCAGTGCGTGGATGACAGCTTTGACATGCAGGTCACGGCCGGTCACCTGAAAATCGGCCGCCTGGGGCGCGACGGGAAAGAGTGCGTGACCCGGGTGACGAACTACCACCTGGAGTGTGACCCGGAAATCGCCTTTCTCTGGACCGCTGCTGACAACTACGCCAACCTGCTGAACCCGGAGCTCTCCATCTCCTGCCCCTTTGTCATCACGCTGACGCTGATGGTCGAGGACCAGGTGAAGACCCAGAACGAAGCCAACCTGAAATTCATGGACGTGGAGAAGAAAAGCAAAACCTCCTACGCGAAGTATTTTCCGAACGTGATAAAGGAGGTGCAGGAGTGGGGCGATATCCGCCAGCGTCTGGCGACCAACCAGACCTCTCTGGTGTCCTACTTCTTTAACATCACCACGTATACCGCCGACAACGCAGAGGCCTCTCTCGCTACCGAACAGCAGGTGCTCAACAGCTATCGTAAGGGCGGCTTTCAGCTTATCCCGGCCCGCTACCATCACCTGCGCAACTTTCTGGCCATGCTGCCGTTCAAGTGCGGGGAAGGCCTGTTCAAAGAGCTGCAGGCGGCAGGTGTGGTGAAGCGGGCTGAGACGTTTCAGGTGGCCAACCTTCTGCCGATTGTCGCTGACAGTCCGCTGGCACCGTCTGGTCTGCTGGCCCCCACCTACCGTAACCAGCTGGCATTCATCGACCTGTTCTACGAGGGAATGAACAACACCAACTTCAACATGGCGGTCTGCGGCACCTCCGGGGCGGGGAAAACCGGTCTGATTCAGCCCCTCATTCGCAGCGTGCTCGACTCCGGCGGTTTTGCCTGGGTGTTCGACATGGGCGACGGCTACAAGTCCCTGTGCGAAAACATGGGTGGCGTGTATCTCGACGGCGACTCGCTGAAGTTTAATCCGTTCGCCAATATTCTCGATGACGCGAACTTTGACCTGTCCGCCGAGCGTATCCGCGACCAGATGTCGGTGATGGCCAGTCCCAACGGCAACCTGGATGAGGTGCACGAAGGTCTGCTCCTGCAGGCGGTCCGGGCGGCCTGGCTGAGCAAGCGCAACAAGGCGCGCATCGATGATGTGGTGGCCTTCCTCCAGAGCGAGAAAAACAGTGAGGAATACGCCGACTCGCCGGGCGTACGCAGCCGTCTCGATGACATGATTATCCTGCTCGACCAGTACACGGTGAACGGGCTGTACGGGGAATACTTCAACTCCGATGAGCCGTCCCTGCACGACGATGCCCGGATGGTGGTTCTTGAACTGGGCGGGCTGGAGTCGCGCCAGTCCCTGCTGGTCGCGGTGATGTTCTCGCTCATCATCTATATCGAGAACCGGATGTACCAGTCTCCCCGCAGCCTGAAAAAACTCAACGTGATTGATGAAGGCTGGCGACTGCTGGACTTCAAAAACGAGAAGGTGGGGACCTTCATTGAGAAGGGTTACCGGACGGCGCGCCGGCATACCGGGGCCTATATCACCATCACCCAGAACATCGTCGACTTCGACTCCCCGACCGCATCGAGCGCTGCACGGGCCGCCTGGGGTAACTCGTCGTACAAGGCCATTCTGAAACAGTCGGCCAAGGAGTTTGCCAAATACAACCAGCTGTACCCCGACCAGTTCAGCAAGCTTGAGAAAGACATGATTAACGGTTTCGGTTCGGCCAAAGAGCAATGGTTCTCCTCTTTTATGCTACAGGTGGAGGCGAACTGCTCCTGGCACCGCCTGTTTGTCGACCCGCTCAGCCGGGCGATGTACTCCTCCAAAGGCCCGGATTTTGAGTACATGAAAGCGCGCCGGGCAGAAGGTGTCGATATTCACGATGCGGTGTACGGACTGGCCTGCCGGAACTTTGACAGGGAGATGGCTGAGCTTGAATCCCGGATATCTGAAAACGACACAGAGGAAAACCGCTGATGGAAGAGAATACAGAGCAACAACCGGAGCAGATGCAACAGCAGCAGAGGCCGGAACAGCAGCAAAACAAAGCGCCATCGCGCACTTTCCGGCGGGTGCTGATCATCACCGCCCTCGTCGTTTTTACCCTGGTCTGCAACGTCATGCTCACGCGGGTAATGCTGACGTACACCACGCCACGGGTGGTGGCCTTCGATATGAAAAAGACGCTCGACAGCTTTATGGACAGCGTCAGCCAGAAGCCGCTGACAGAGGCGCAGTCAAAAGCGCTCTCGGACCGGTTTAACGACGCGCTGGAGAAGAGCCTGGCGGATTATCAGCAGCAACATCATGTGCTCATTCTGGTCTCGCCCGCCGTGGTTCAGGGCGCATCCGATGTGACCCGCACCATTCAGCACGACATTGCCCGCCGGATGAAGGGGGATCGTGAATGACAACACTTCGCGCTTTTCTGCTCGCCGGCTGTCTGCTGTCACCGCTGACGCAGGCTGCTGATCTCGGGACCTGGGGGGATTTATGGCCCGTCCGTGAACAGGACATGTTGCAGCTCATCACGCAGCGTCTGCAGACGCTGCAGACCACAGGAAAGTGGGACCAGACGATGGATGAGTTTAAACAGCGCGTCATTGAAAACAGCCAGCGTCCGGCACCGGTGGAAGGGATTAAGCGGGCAGAGAAGTACGGGCAGCGCTGGTTTGACCCCAGTATCCGCCTGAGCGAAGACCTGAAGGACCATGAGGGGCGGGTGTTTGCCCGCAAGGGAGATGTGGTGAACCCCCTGAAAACCGTGCCGTTTATGCAGACCCTGTACTTTATCAACGGGGATGATGCCGACCAGATAGCGTGGATGAAGCGCCAGGTCCCGGAAACCCTGATGAGCAAGATTATCCTGGTGCGCGGCAGCGTGCCGGACACGTCCGCCGCGCTGGACAGCCGGATTTATTTCGACCAGAACGGCGTCCTGAGTAAGCGTTTCGGGCTGACCACGGTGCCGGCGCGTATCACCCCGGCGCCTTCCGGTGAACGGCTGAATATTGAGACCTTCCCTGTTAAATAAGGATGTTTCTGTGAAAACCCTGACTCTCCTTCTGAGTGCCCTGGCGTTATGGGGGTACAGCCTCAGTGCGGCTGCTGACCCTTCCTGTGAGGGGCGATTTGTTAACCCGATCACCGATGTGTGCTGGCGCTGTATCTTCCCCCTGTCGCTCGGCAGCGTGCAGGTCGGCAAAGGTGACCTGCCGGATACCAGCAATCCCGGCAGCCCCCTGCAGCTCTGCCCGGCTCCGCCACCGCTGTTTGTTCGCCCCGGGCTTGCCATCGGGTACTGGGAGCCCATGGCGATGACGGACGTCAGCCGTTCGCCGGGCTGCATGGTCAATCTCGGTGGCTTCAGCATCAACCTCGGCAAGACCGGTATGGGTACCGCGAAAAAAGACGACAAGCAGGTGAACGGGGCTTTCTATCACGTTCACTGGTACAAATACCCGCTGACCTACTGGCTGAACATCATCACGTCAGCAGGCTGCCTGGAAGGGGGCGATATGGATATCGCGTATCTCTCCGAAATTGACCCGACCTGGGTGGACAGCAGCCTGACCACCATCCTGAATCCGGAAGCCATTCTGTTTGCCAACCCGATTGCGCAGGGCGCCTGTGCTGCTGATGCGATGGCCAGCGCGTTTCATATGCCGCTGGATGTTCTGTTCTGGTGCGCCGGCTCTCAGGGATCGATGTACCCCTTCAGCGGCTGGGTCAGCAACGAGTCCAGTCCGCTGCAGTCATCGTTACTGGTCAGCGAGCGCATGGCCTACAAGCTTCACCGGCAGGGCCAGATTATGGAGAGCATCGGCAAGGACAAGGCAGTCTGCTATGAGTATCCGTCCCCGATTATCCCCAAAGAGCGCTGGCGCTATCAGATGGTGAACATGTACCCCGACAGCGGTCAGTGCCATCCCGTGGGTCGCAGCGTGATGCGCTGGGAAGCGGGGCGAAATCCCCCCAACTCACGAAAGAACTACGGCTATCTGATGTGGCGTAAACGTAACTGCGTCTTCCTCTGACAGGAGTCTCCGATGAAATTTATCAAAGCGATGATAGTGATGGCCTTACTGACCATGAAGGTGTGTGGGGCCATTGGTCCGACAACTGAAGACAGAGCCTGGCTGAAACAGCAGGAGAATTTAAGCGAGCAGCTGCGCCAGCATCCGGACAGACAGCTGCAGCAGGAGCTGGAAGCGCAGATTAAGCGCAATCCACTCAACCGCTCAGACAGCCAGTTTATCGATAATCTTCTGAGCCAGCAGAAAGCAGTGAATCAGGAAAAGCCGACAGAAGGAGCACTGTATTTTGTCTCCTTCTCGATACCGGAAGAGGGACTGAAGCGCATGCTGCATGAAACCCGCCAGTACGGTATTCCGGCGACACTGCGGGGATTAATCAACAACGACATGAAGACCACTACTGACGCGGTGCTGCAGCTGGTAAAGGACGGCGTCACCGACGGTGTTCAAATCGACCCGACATTGTACGCGCAGTACAACATCCGGAGTGTACCGGCCCTGGTGGTCCGGTGCCAGACGGGGTTCGACGTGGTGCGCGGCAATATTCGCCTGAAACAGGCGCTGGAGAAAGTGGCAGAAACAGGTGACTGCGCACAGACGGCCAGAACAATGCTGGGAGGTGTCCGGTGAAAGGTATCCCGCTCATTCTGACACTACACGCCTCTGTCCTTAGTGCTTTCATCTGGCTGGCATCACCGGCCTGTGCTGACAGCGGTACTGATTATAAAGCCGGGTCGGATTTTGCGAAGCAGGTGCAGGGCAGCGGGATTGACTCGCTGAAAAACTTCAGCGGCGAGCAAAACCTGCCGGGGTATACCGACAGCCCGGACCAGACAAAATACTACGGCGGCGTCACCGCCAGCGGAGACAGCGCCCTGAAAGGTGACTCGGCCTCTGAGTTCAGTCAGGGCGAGACCGGTAAAACCATTACGGAGTCATTCACGAACCGGCCTCCGGACCTGGTTTCCCCGGAGGCACCGTTTATTCAGTCGGCAAAAGACATCGAATCCCGGGCGGATACGATTGTCGGGGATACCGGACAGGCCTGTACGGCACAGGTAGTGAACCGCAGTGAATTCGCGAACCACACCTGTGAACGCGACCTGCAGGTCGAGCAGTACTGCATGCGGACGGCGATTATTACCGGTCACTATAACGATACGACGACGACAGAGGTGTACAGCGTGGCGCTGAAGGATGCCTGGCAGGAGGGCGACCAGGTGAAAGTCCGCTTCACCTTCGGTGTGACAGGGACGCTTATTCATGCAGAGGCGCAGTATTTCATTACCAGCCTGCCGAATTATGCGCCACCGGGGCAGGCAAGGACGCTCTATGCCCTTGGCGGTTCGGTTCGTGTGGAAGGGGGGCGGGAGTGGAAAACCCTTTCCGGTGGCGGTTATCAGGTTGTGGAGGGCCGGGATGAGATTATGACCATTAAGCTGCATGACAGCTATTCGGTCAGCTACTTCGCCGGCATACTGGCCCGGAATCTCCGCTCCGGTTACATCACGCTGAACATCCGCGCCACAATGCAGGTCGCCTCAAAAGAGTGGGAGCCTGACATCACCTGGGTTGAGAACTGCGCCTTTAACAAAGATGAAGGAAACAAAACATCGTCAGAATGTACTGAGCCGGGAAGCACGAAAGAGGTCTGGCAGGACGGGAAAGCGTACCCGGTTTATCAGGCCTGCTGGGCTTACAGGGACACGTACATTACTCAGCCTGCAGATTTTGGTGCCTGTCAGTCTCTGATGGATAACAAAGCCTGCACCCTGTCATCCCGCCAGTGCGCCTTTTACAGTGAGGACGGAAGCGGGACCTGTCTTCATGAGTACGCCACGTTCTCCTGTGAGACGCGGACCAGCGGGAAGCAGATGATTTGCGGCGGGGATGTGTTCTGTCTCGATGGCGAATGCGATAAGGCGGCCTCCGGGAAGAATAATGATTTTAGTCAGGCAGTCTCCGAACTGGCCGCCCTGGCGGCAGCCGGTAAGGACGTGGCTGAGATGGACGGCGTGAATGTCAGGGCCTTCACCGGCAACGCGAAATACTGCAAAAAGTTCGCCGCCGGATTCAGTAACTGCTGCAAGGACAGCGGCTGGGGCCAGGATGTGGGGCTGGCGCGCTGCAGCGGCGAAGATAAGGCGCTCGCGAAAGCCAAAGCCAACAAGCTGACCATCAGCATCGGGGAGTTTTGTTCGAAAAAAGTCCTGGGTGTCTGTCTGGAGAAAAAGCGCAGCTACTGTCAGTTTGATTCAAAACTGGCGCAGATTGTTCAGCAGCAGGGACGTAACGGCCAGCTGCATATCGGATTTGGTGGAGCGAAAAGCCCGGACTGTCGGGGTATCAGCGTGGACGAGCTTCAGCGTATTAACTTTGACCAGCTGGATTTCACGAACTTCATGGAGGATTTAATGAAGAACCAGTCTATTCCTGAGAACTCAGCGCTGACAGAAAAAACGAAAGAACGCATTAAAGAGCTTCTCACACAGTCTTCTGCAAAGTAACCCCTCTTTAATAACATACATATCTAAAGGTGATTAAATGGCCGCGTCATTCATGGTGGTTGTTCTGCTTGTGGTCTTTCTTTTTATTCCGACTGGTATTGCTTTATGCATGTCAGGCCGCAGTCTGCTCCTGATATTCCTGGGTGCCCTGACGTGCCAGGCCGCTGTTGCCGTTGCGTTTGCAGGACTGTCTGCACGGGGCTGGTCTGAGTCGATGGGGATGGGGGCGGCATCACTCATTTTCTACGTTATCGGGCTTCACAAAACTGACGGTGTAAAACAGAATACTCGTAACGGGAGAGAAAAGAATGAAAGTTAATTTTTACAAACATCATGCCGTCGATTTTTCTCTGAGACTGACGCTGACGGTAATTATTGTTTCACCGGTGCTGTACTTTTCATGTGATGCCGTCAAAGGAACATCAGGCAGTGATTATATCCTGAGCGTTATCTTTATTCTCTGCATGGGCGGTGTCGGGCTTATGAATTATCTGTTTTTTTCGGCGCTGGCCAGACTTTTACAGAAGGGAAAATGAAGGAGCAGGGATGGAAGAGAGAAAATCGTATGTAATGGTGATGCTGTTTGTCAGCGTGTTTGTTGTTTTTCTGGTGAGCATCATGTCTTACAGCCTGTGGCGGGACAAACAGATTAGTGCGTTCAGGACGACCAATCGCTCCTGGGGTATCCAGTGTGACCGGATTTCTCAGGCCGCCTGGGTGGTGAAAGCGGGTGAGCGGGTCGATTTAGAAATGTACCATCTTTTTTTGTATTGCGAGGGCGACCATTTTGTCGGGCGCGATGATGCCGGCAGACGTTCCATCACTCTCGATAAATACATCGTCTATCAGTACATCTCACTCCAGCCACACTGATTAAAACAGGTCGTTATCATGCGAAAAATACACACCGCCCTTCTGGCGGGGTGCCTTTGCTGCACCCTGTTGCCGGCTTTCGCCAAAGACGCAGGCTGGCAGTGGTACAACGAGAAGCTGAGGCCCCGGGATACTGACAAGCCACCGGTTCCGGCTACACCGCCACTGCAAATGGATATTCTCCAGAAGCAGGCCGCCCTGCAGCAGGCGACGAAGAAAGCGCTGGCGGAAGCCATTATGTACCCCTCAGTACCGGCCTTTGTGAAGTACTTCCGTCTGCAGAACTACTGGACGCAGCAGGCCAGCCTGTTCTCGATGAGCGCAAAGAAAGCCATGCTGGCGCACCCGGAGCTCGATTACAACCTGCAGTACAGCCACTACAACGGCACGGTAAAAAACCAGCTGGCCGCTGATTATGCCGAACAGCGCCGGGCCATCTCCACCCTCGCGCAGCATTTTGGCGTGATGTTCTTTTACCGGGGCCGCGAAGCCATCGACGGCCAGCTGGTCCAGGTGATTCAGAACTTCCGCGAAACCTATGGCCTGAGCGTGATACCGGTGTCAGTTGACGGTGTCATTAACCCCATGCTGCCCGACAGCCGGATGGACCAGGGACAGGCCGCACAACTTGGCGTGAAGTACTTTCCCGCCATGATGCTGGTCGACCCGAAAAGCGGGCAGGTGAAGCCGCTCAGTTATGGATTCATCAGCCAGGACGACCTGGCGAAACAGTTCCTCTATGTCTCCAGCGACTTTAAACCCAATTTTTAAGGAATGAGTGATGCGAAAGATTCGTTTTCCCGATTTAGACATTACCGGGATGTGGGTGCTGACCGTGGGCGTATTTTTCCACCTCATCGCCCGGCTCGTCAGAAAGCAGCCTGAGCTGGCCGTGCAGGCCGGAGAAATCTTCGGGCTGGGCATGGTGGTGTTCGGCGGGTACCGCATTCTCAACGCCCTCATCGCTGAAGCTGAAAAGGAGGAGAAGGCCCGTGAAAAACAGCCTGAAGAACACAACTAAAACAGCCGCAACGGTGACCCTGCTCCTGGCCCTTTCCGGCATGGCGCAGGCGGGCACACTCGACGAGGTGAAGTCGCTCTGGGACCCGCAGGGTATCTCCAGAATGGCGTCTTCTCCCTCACAGAATGAAGCCTCCCGTGCAGTGACTACATCCTCTCAGCCCTGCTGGTTCCGGCTCAGCAACGGCAGGCAGGTGGACCTGCGGGACTGGAAAGTGGTGTTGTTCATGCAGGGGAAGTGCCCGTACTGCCATAAGTTTGACCCGGTCCTGAAGCAACTGGCCGGGCAGTACGGTTTCTCTGTCTTCCCTTACACCATTGACGGGCAGGGCGATGAGGCCTTTCCGGAGGCGCTCCCGGTACCGCCTGAGGTGATGCAGACCTTTTTTCCCAATATCCCGGTGGCCACGCCGACCACGTTTCTGGTCAACGTGAATACGCTGGCGGCATATCCGGTACTGCAGGGTGCCACGGATGCGCAGGGCTTTATGGCACGAGTCGATACGGTGTTTCAGATGATGAAGTAACAATTAATAGCCGGAGAAATATCGATGAATAATACTGCAACAAGAAAACGGTTGTCTGCGATGTACGTTGCTTATTTTTTCATGATAGTCAGCATTATCATGGCGGTATATTATATCAGGGTTAACATATCTTCGTTGACAAGTTACCTGAACCTGGTCTTTGTGTTCTCATTTGAATGTGTTGCAATCTCTTTTGTGTTTGTTTCCATGCTTGTGGTTTGTCTGTTATTTTCTGTTTCTGTTGGGGCGTCATCCTGTTACGAAGTCCATTGGGCGGTTATTATTCCAGGTGGAGTGATTTCCGTATTTTTCCAGTTTACGTTTGTTATGCTCACTCATGCCTGGACGTGGAGCCCTGTTGCGCTGGCGGGAACGCTTTTCCTGATTCAGTTCTGGTGCGGTTACCTGACGGGGTGGGTACAGAGAGATATTGCAGAAGGCCGCGTAAAAAACCATGTTCTGTATATCGTGCCTGAATTCTGGGTGCTCATTCCCCTGACTGGATTTGGCTGGCTTCTGTCATGGGGATGTTATGCGGGGTTATTCATCTCGTGATGATATTTATAATGCTGTAAGTGATGCTTACCTGGAATAAAAATATGCATAATACAACGAAAATCCTGTTCGTTTTCTTCTCCAGAGATATGGCTTTTTCCAGTGAAAACTGGACGCTGTATACCACCCAGGTGAAAATAATAAAGTCAGCTGTGACGGCAAAAAACAAACTGAACCAGCCCGGAATACCATAGAATTTAATCATCCATACTGAAGATGTAGTTAGTAGGGTTATTAATGTTGTTCCGGTAAGTACGTCTCTGAATATATCGCGTAAGTTGTCCCGAACGTCTTTATCCTCTAAGCGGCAAAACAACTTTCTAAATATTGACTTCATCACTGACAATCCTTTCGCTAACAATATTTATTTCTGACAGAGGTCAGTATATGCATCTGTTTTCATCATCGTCCCGGACGTTTTACTTTCACACAATTCGTATCCGTCTTCCACTTATCTTACTGAGTTGTCTTTTGGGGGGCATATCGTTCACTGCAGCCGCCGATGTGAACGGCGATATGAATAACTTCTTCAACAAGCTGGGGTTCGCGTCCAATACCAGCCAGCCGCAGGTCTGGCAGGGGCAGGCTGCGGGCTATGCCTCCGGTGGTTCGCTGTATGCCAGAACGCAGGTCAAATCCATCCAACTGGTCAGCATGACCCTGCCGGATATCAACGCCGGCTGCGGCGGTATCGATGCGTACCTGGGCTCATTCAGCTTCATTAACAGCGAGCAGCTGCAGCGTTTCGGAAAACAAATCATGTCCAATGCGGCGGGCTACTTCTTCGACCTTGCCCTGCAGACCACGGTACCCGAAATCAAAACGGCCAAAGACTTCCTCCAGAAGATGGCCAGCGACATTAACAGTATGAACCTCAGTTCCTGTCAGGCCGCGCAGGGCATTGTGGGCGGCCTGTTCCCCCGTACCCAGGTGGCACAGCAGAAGGTCTGCCAGGACATCGCCGGTGAAAGCAATATCTTTGCCGACTGGGCCGCATCGCGTCAGGGCTGTTCGGTTGGCGGGCAGATGGGCAAGGTGCAGGATAAAGCCAGCGATAAGGACAAGGAGCGCGTCATGAAGAACATCAACATCATGTGGAACGCCCTGTCCAAAAACCGGCTTTTTGACGGCAATAAGGAGCTGAAAGAGTTTGTGATGACGCTCACCGGGACGCTGGTCTTCGGTGAGAACAGTGAAATCACCCCGTTGCCGGCGCGTACCACCGACCAGGACCTGATTAAAGCCATGATGGAAGGGGGGACGGCTAAAATCTACCACTGCAATGATTCAGAGAAGTGCCTGAAGGTGGTGGCAGATGCGACGGTCACCATTGCCGCCGACAAGGCGCTTAAGAGCCAGATTTCGACACTTCTGAGCAGTATTCAGAGCAAGGCGGTAATGGACCAGGCCCTGACGGAGCAGGAGAAGGGCTTTATCTCCAGCACCACCATCCCGGTGTTCAAATACATTGTCGACCCGCAGATGCTGGGTATTTCAAACACGCTGATTTATCAGCTCACGGACTATATCGGCTACGACATTCTCCTGCAGTACATTCAGGAGCTCATCCAGCAGGCCCGGGCCATGATTGCCACAGGCAACTATCCGCAGTCGACGATGGAGTTAATCATGGAAAACCTGAATCAGGCGAGCGTACAGATTGCTGCCTTCCAGGCGCGTGTTCAGGTCCAGCAGGATGCGATGCTGGTTGTTGACCGGCAGATGAGTTACATGCGCCAGCAGGTGTCCGCCCGCATGATGACCCGCTACCAGAACAACTACCATTTCGGAGGGAGCCTCTGATGACGCCACTTGAAATCTACACCATCGCCGGGGGCGACTGGCTGCGGGGCAACCTGAATGCCATCGCGGCGTTCATGGGGACCGCCACCTGGTCGTCCATTGAGAAAATGTGCATCGCGTTTTCGGTGCTGATTGTGGCCGTCAGCTGGATAAAAAAACACAGCGTGATGGACCTTATCGGCTGGGTGTTCTCCCTGACCCTCGTCTCCATGCTGGTCATCGTCCGCACGCCCGTACAGATAATCGACTACAGCAACGTGGCGCAGGTCTACAAAGTGGATAACGTCCCGGTTGGCCTGGCCATTCCGGCGTCGCTGACCACGCGTGTGGGGAATGCCCTGGTACAGAGCTACGAGATGATTTTCTCCCTGCCCGACAGTGTCACCTACAGTAAGACCGGGATGCTGTTTGGCGGAAACCTGGTGGCGAAAAGCACCGATTTTGTTTCGCAGAACCCCGAAATCACCACCCTGTTCTCGGATTATGTCCAGAACTGCGTGATGGGCGATATCTTTCTCAACGGTAAATACACCCTTGAGGAGCTGATGAACTCCTCTGACCCGTATACGCTGATATTTTCAAAGCCCAGTCCGCTGCGTCAGGTACCCAATCACGACTATAAGTTTCTTGACAAGCCGGAACTGGGCTCGGCCTTTATCAGCTGCCAGGTGGCCGCGACACAGCTTAAACAACGGCTGGCGCTCGACACCCAGACTGGCGGGAAGACCTGGAGCTACTATGCGCGCCAGCTGTTCGGTGGCAAACCCAATCCGGACCTGCTGTTCAGTCAGATGATTGGAGACAGCTACAGCTACTTCTATAACGCCAGCCAGAGTGCCGGGCAGATTATCCGCCAGAACGTCACCATGAATGCGCTGCGTAACGGTCTCCAGAGCTACGCGTCCCGCAGCGGCGACACGGCAAGTCTCGTGAACATCGCCAACACCACGTCACTGGAAAAGCAGCGTCTGGCACAGGCCACGATGGGGCATCAGGCATTGCGCTCCCTGCCGATGATGCAGACGGTTATCATGGGTATCATGATTGGGTTGTTCCCCATACTGATTATGAGCGCGATGTTCAACATGATGACGCTGCAGGTGATAAAGGGCTACGCGTTTGCCCTGGTATGGCTGCAGTCCTGGCCGCTGGTCTACTCCATCCTGAACAGTGCGATGGCCTACTACGCAAAACAGAACGGTGTCCCGGTGGTCCTCTCAGAGCTCTCTCAGGTGCAGCTCAAGAACTCAGATATTGCGACCACGGCGGGGTATATCTCGATGATGATACCGCCACTCACCTGGTATATGGTCAAGAACATCGGAGCCGGCTTCTCCAGCGCCTACAGCCACTTTGCCTCATCCGGACTCAGTTCGACGTCTCAGGCGGCATCTGGTGTCGTCGATGGCAACTACTCCTTCGCCAATATGCAGATGGAGAATGTCAGCGGCTACAACTGGGGCACCAACAGTTCAACCAGCTTCGGTCAGATGTCGCGGCAGCTGGGGAACGGGGGCACGGAGACGCAGACCGGGGACGGGACGACTATCTGGGATGCGCGCAGCTCTAAGCTACCGGTTGATATCAATGTCAGCCGGCAACTGGCCAGCGCGAACCAACAGATGGCACGTGAGTCAGATGTGCAGGCACAGAGCGCGCTGCATGGCTACAACAGCAGCGTAACGAGCGCCTGGAACCAGCTGCAACAGTTCTCAACGAACAGGGGCAACAGTGCCTCCACAACAGTCGGTGCTGATAACACTGAGTCGTCGCAGGATTCAATGGCCAGAAGCAAGATGTGGAATGCCGTCGTTTCTAATGCGAAGGCCAATAACATCAGCAATGAAGAATCATTCAATCAGTTGATGGAAGATTCTTCCAAAAGATCTCAGTCATTCGATGCGCACGTATCAGGTAAACTCAGTTCGGGAGATCAGCTGTTCGGTAAGCTGGGTAAATGGGGTACTGGACTATCCGCTGAAGTCGGTGCTAAAGGCAGTGCTGGTTGGACTCATAACTCAGGAGATACGGATAGTATCGGATCTTCAGGTAGGCAGTCACATGACAGCCGTCATGATACCAGCAGTCAGGCGGCAAAAGACTTCAAGGAAGCATCGGACTACTTTACCAGCCGTAAGACCAGTACATCGGGTAATACGACAGATAACAATGCCAGCTCACGCGTTGACCAGTTTGCGGCATCGCTGTCGAGCGCTAAAAACAGCTATGACCAGTACACGAATAGCCGGACCCGCAGCCACGAGTACAGCGAGATGGCATCCCGTACAGAGAGCATGAGCGGCCAGATGAACGAGAACCTGACTCAGCAGTTTGCTCACTTTGTCCAACAGCGTTCTCCGGAGAATGCAGAAGCCATTCTGACCAACACAAGTTCACCAGAAGTCGCTGCGCAACGTGAGGCGCTGGCGCGTGAATTCGTCAAAGCGCAGGTTGAACCAAAAGTTGATGGTGCTTATCAACAGGGCCGCGAAAGCATCGGTCAGAACATGTCCGGTGTATCAGGTGGTAGTGACCGTGGTTCGGTAATGGCCGACTACGGACATAATGCCGGCAATATCGAAGCTATGACACGAGATGCGGGGATTAAGGATAATGTGGGTCAGAAAGTGGATGGGATGATAGCGCAGAATAATCAACAGCATCAAGAAACCCAGCAGGGGATAGGGCGTGATGGCAATGAGATTAGAAAACAGAATACTGATCTCGAAAAACATCATAATACAGAAGGAAATAAGTTCGAAAATGAATACAATGAAAGAGCCAGCGTAGTGAAATCCTTACCCGGAGCTGACTCACCACGTGAGCTAGAGGCAAAGGCTGCCAAAATTCAAAAGGATTACCTTGATGGGAAAAGGTGAAAATGATGATGAATAATAAAACGCTTATTAAAGAAGTGGATGAGTTAAAAGATGTGCTTTCAAAGGGCGGTGCCGAAATACCGTCTTTTTGGGTATGCATGTGGCCCGGTCTTTGTCTGGTAGTATGGAATATTTTTTGCGCATTAATTAGTGTGCGATCAGAGTATTATGATGTCAAATACATATTCTGGGTTTTGATATTTCCTGGTGCTATTGGTCTGATTCTTCTGCTCGGGGTGGCGAACGCTCGCTCTCTATTTTTATCAGTTCCAAAGCCCTTCAGAGAAAAGTCAGTTATATATCGTTTTTTTTCAAAAAAACTTCTTGCTTATGCTTTTGCATACATGATGATAATGATGGTATTGGCTGTTTATAATAGATTTTTTTATGACTCCCCATTTCCTTATGCATTCATGGTTCTTTTGACAACAATTTTTTTTGGTTTTGTTATGAATTTTGATTTTGGAAGATATCAATTGTCACTGCTGACATCAGTATTAAGCACTCTCAAAGGTAATATAGTGGGAAATTGATTTTATATGGTGATTTTTATTAGTGGTGGGGCGAAGAGTGCAACTTGCAGCCTTCATCGTTCTATGTACCCTTAAATAGTTTATACAGAAACGGTGAGCAGGTGCGCAATTTATTGTGCGCCTGTGAGGCGTTGCCGCCATTGGCGGAATGTTTTAATGATGTAATCACCTTCTTCCGGATATTTTTCTGATATCCGGTCTCTCTTCCTCAATGGTTTTTTGACGGACTATTGCCATGAGTTTTAATGCCAAAGATATGACCCAGGGCGGTCAGATCGCGAATATGCGTTTCCGTATGTTCGGTCAGATTGCCAATATCATGCTCTACGTGCTGTTTATTCTCTTCTGGGGCCTGTGCGGCCTGCTGCTGATGTACCGGCTCAGCTGGCAGACCTTTGTGAACGGCTGCGTGTACTGGTGGTGTACGACGCTTGGACCTATGCGAGATATTATTCGCTCCCAGCCCGTCTACACCATTCAGTATTACGGCCAGTCGCTGGAATATACCTCAGAACAAATCCTGGCCGATAAATACACTATCTGGTGCGGTGAGCAGCTGTGGACCAGTTTTGTTTTCGCCGCCGTGGTTTCTCTCGTCATCTGTATCGTGACGTTCTTTGTTGCCAGCTGGGTACTGGGCCGCCAGGGGAAACAGCAGAGCGAGGATGAGAATACCGGCGGGCGCCAGTTGTCCGATAAACCCAAAGACGTGGCGCGCCAGATGAAGCGCGACGGTATGGCTTCGGATATTAAAATCGGTGACCTGCCGATACTGCTGAACTCCGAAATCCAGAACTTCTGTCTCCACGGGACCGTGGGCTCCGGTAAATCTGAAGTGATCCGCCGGCTACTGAATTACGTCCGTGCCCGGGGCGATATGGCCATCATCTACGACCGCTCCTGTGAGTTTGTCAAAAGCTATTACGACCCGTCGCTCGATAAAATCCTCAACCCACTGGACTCGCGCTGTGCGGCCTGGGATTTATGGAAAGAGTGCCTGACGTTGCCGGACTTCGATAACGTCTCCAATACCCTTATCCCGATGGGGACCAAAGAGGACCCGTTCTGGCAGGGCTCAGGGCGCACGATTTTTGCCGAGGGCGCGTATCTGATGCGTGAAGACAAGGACCGCAGCTACGAGAAGCTGGTCGACACCATGCTCTCCATCAAAATCGACAAGCTGCGCGCCTATCTGCAGAACACCCCGGCGGCGAACCTGGTGGAAGAAAAAATTGAGAAAACCGCTATCAGTATCCGTGCGGTGCTGACCAACTACGTTAAAGCCATCCGCTACCTGCAGGGCATTGAGAAGAATGGCGAGCCGTTCACTATCCGGGACTGGATGCGCGGTGTGCGTGAGGACAGGCCCAATGGCTGGCTGTTCATCTCCTCCAATGCAGACACGCATGCTTCCCTGAAGCCCGTTATCTCCATGTGGTTGTCGATTGCTATCCGGGGTCTGCTGGCTATGGGGGAGAACCGCAACCGGCGCGTGTGGATTTTCGCTGATGAGCTTCCCACGCTGCACAAGCTGCCGGACCTGGTCGAAATCCTGCCGGAAGCGCGTAAGTTCGGCGGCTGCTATGTGTTTGGTATTCAGTCCTACGCCCAGCTGGAAGACATCTATGGCGTGAAACCCGCCGCCACGCTCTTTGACGTGATGAACACCCGGGCCTTCTTCCGCTCACCCAGCAGGGAAATAGCGGAGTTTGCCGCCGGTGAGATTGGTGAGAAGGAAATCCTCAAAGCCAGCGAACAGTACTCCTACGGTGCAGACCCGGTGCGTGACGGGGTATCGACCGGGAAAGAAAAAGAGCGTGAAACGCTGGTCAGCTATTCCGATATTCAGACACTCCCGGATTTGTCCTGTTACGTCACGCTGCCCGGGCCGTATCCGGCCGTGAAGCTGGCCCTGAAGTACAAGCCGCGTCCGAAAATTGCTGAGGGGTTTATTCAGCGCACTCTCGATACGCGTGTGGACACCAGACTCAGTGCGCTCCTGGAGGCGCGGGAAGCCGAAGGCAGTCTGGCGAGAGCGCTGTTCACGCCGGATGCGCCGGAGCCTGAACAGCGTGATGCAGACAGCAAAACACCGGTCGGACAGCCTGCGCCGGAAAGCGCTCCGGTCTCACCTGTACCTGTGAAGGCCGGGTCGACAGCGGAGACGCTGGCCGCACCGGCATCCGTTAAGGCACAAGAAGCGCCACAGGCTAAAGTCACGACCGTACCGTTAACCCGCCCGGCACCGGTAGCAACGTCTGCTGCTGCTACCGGCGCGACAGTGTCTTCTGTTGCTACGACGACGGCCACAACCGGCGGCACAGAACAGGCGCTGGCGCAACAGCCCGCAGATACGGGACAGGAGATGATGCCGGCTGGCATGAACGAGGACGGTGAAATCGAAGATATGGCAGCCTATGACGCCTGGCTGTCTGACGAGCAGACGCAGCGGGACATGCAGCGGCGTGAGGAGGTGAATATTAACCACAGCCATCAGCGCGATGAACCGGATGATATCGAGTTTGGAGGTAACTTCTGATGCTCAGTTTCAGCCAGGTGAAATCGGCGGGCAGTGCCGGTAACTACTACACAGAGAAAGACAATTATTACGTCACCGGCAGTATGGAAGATCGCTGGCAGGGCAAAGGCGCGGAAGCGCTGGGACTGGAAGGAAAGGTGGACAAACAGGTCTTCACGGAACTGCTGCAGGGAAAACTCCCGGACGGCAGCGACCTGACCCGGATGCAGGACGGCGTCAATAAGCACCGGCCCGGCTACGACCTGACCTTTTCGGCGCCCAAAAGTGTCTCGATGCTGGCCATGCTGGGTGGCGATAAGCGCCTGATTGACGCGCATAACCGTGCGGTAACGGTGGCGCTGAATCAGGTGGAGTCTCTGGCCGGCACGCGGGTGCAGAAAGACGGCGTGTCTGAAACGGTTCTGACCGGGAATCTGATTATCGCCCGGTTTAACCACGATACATCGCGTGCTCAGGAGCCTCAGATACACACGCACAGCGTGGTCATTAACGCCACCCAGAACGGCGATAAATGGCAGACGCTGGCCAGCGATACCGTCGGTAAAACCGGTTTTTCCGAAAATCTGCTGGCTAACCGCATCGCGCTTGGAAAGATATACCAGAGCGCTCTCAGGGCCGATATTGAGTCTATGGGGTATAAGACAGTCGACGCGGGCAAGCACGGCATGTGGGAGATGAAGGACGTGCCGGTTGAGGCGTTTTCCTCGCGCAGCCAGGAGCTCAGGGAGGCGGCAGGACCCGATGCGTCGCTCAAATCCCGGGATGTGGCGGCACTCGATACCCGAAAGTCAAAGGAAGCCATCGACCCGGCAGAGAAGATGGTGGAGTGGATGAACACGCTGAAGGAGACCGGCTTCGACATCCGTGGCTACCGTGAGGCTGCTGACGCACATGCAGCAGAGCTGGCCCGTGCACCCGCAGCGCCGGTGAAAACCGACGGACCGGATATCGCGGACGTGGTGACCCGGGCCATTGCCGGTCTCAGCGACCGTAAGGTGCAGTTTACGTATGCGGATGTGCTGGCGCGCACGGTTGGCCAGCTGGAGGCAAAACCCGGCGTCTTTGAACTGGCGAGAACGGGCATCGATGCGGCGATTGAACGGGAGCAGCTTATCCCGCTCGACCGGGAGAAAGGCCTCTTCACCTCAAACATTCACGTCCTCGATGAGTTCTCCGTGAAAGCGCTCAGCCAGGAAATCCAGCGCCAGAACCACGTCTCCGTCACGCCGGATGCCGGTGTGGTGCGCGAAAAACCCTTCAGCGATGCGGTCAGCGTCCTGGCGCAGGACCGACCGGCGATGGGGATTGTCGCCGGTCAGGGCGGTGCTGCGGGCCAGCGGGAACGGGTGGCCGAGCTGACGCTGATGGCCCGGGAGCAGGGGCGCGACGTGCATATCCTCGCTGCCGATAACCGCTCCCGGGATTTTCTCGCCGGGGATGCGCGGCTGGCCGGAGAAACCGTAACCGGCAAATCTGCCCTGCAGGACGGGACGGCGTTTATCCCGGGCGGGACGCTCATTGTGGACCAGGCGGAGAAGCTGAGCCTGAAGGAGACGATTTCCCTGCTGGATGGCGCCATGCGCCATAACGTGCAGGTCCTGCTCTCCGACAGCGGCAAACGCAGCGGAACCGGGAGCGCGCTGACGGTCCTGAAAGACA
Organism: Klebsiella sp. CN_Kp100; assembly: GCF_040065315.1. Taxonomy (NCBI): domain Bacteria; kingdom Pseudomonadati; phylum Pseudomonadota; class Gammaproteobacteria; order Enterobacterales; family Enterobacteriaceae; genus Klebsiella; species Klebsiella sp. CN_Kp100. Next base: position 50,387 of record NZ_JBEAIJ010000047.1, on the reverse strand, counting down.
GCGGCGTGAACACCTACCGGTGGCAGGGCGGAAAACAGGCGACGGCAGACATCATCAGTGAGCCGGACAAGAGTGCGCGCTACAGCCGGCTGGCACAGGAGTTTGCCGCCAGCGTGCGTGAAGGGCAGGAAAGTGTGGCGCAAATCAGCGGGACGCGTGAGCAGAATGTCCTGAACAACGTTATCCGCGACACCCTCAAAAATAAGGGGGCGCTCGGCAACCGGGACATGACGGTGACCGCGCTGACGCCGGTGTGGCTGGACAGCAAGAGCCGGGGCGTGCGGGACTATTACCGCGAGGGCATGGTCATGGAGCGGTGGGACCCGGAGACCCGGAAGCATGATCGCTTTGTCATTGACCGGGTGACGGCCAGCAGCAACATGCTGACCCTGAAAGACCGTGAGGGGGCGCGTCTGGACCTGAAAGTCTCCGCCGTCGACAGTCAGTGGACGCTGTTTAGGGCCGATAAACTGCCGGTGGCTGAGGGCGAACGTCTGGCGGTACTCGGGAAAATCCCCGACACGCGCCTGAAGGGCGGGGAAAGTGTCACGGTGCTGAAAGCGGAAGCCGGGCAGCTGACGGTTCAGCGTCCCGGACAGAAAACCACCCAGACGCTTTCTGTCGGCAGCAGCCCGTTCGACGGGATTAAGGTCGGCCACGGCTGGGTGGAAAGCCCAGGCCGGTCGGTCAGCGAAACGGCGACCGTCTTTGCCTCGGTGACGCAACGTGAGCTGGATAACGCCACGCTGAACCAGCTGGCGCAGAGCGGGAGCCATATCCGGCTGTACTCCGCGCAGGACGCGGCCCGCACCACAGAGAAACTGGCGCGTCACACCGCCTTCAGCGTGGTTTCAGAGCAGCTGAAGGTCCGCTCGGGAGAAACAGACCTGGAAGCGGCCATCGCACAGCAGAAAGCCGGACTGCACACCCCGGCAGAGCAGGCCATTCACCTTTCCGTGCCGCTGCTGGAGAGCAACAGTCTGACCTTTACCCGCCCGCAGTTGCTGGCCACGGCGCTGGAAACCGGCGGCGGCAAAGTCCCGATGAAGGACATCGAGGCAACCATTCAGGCGCAGATTAAGGCCGGCAGTCTGCTGAATGTGCCGGTGGCCTCCGGACACGGCAACGATCTGCTGATTTCCCGCCAGACCTGGGATGCGGAGAAAAGCGTCCTGACCCGGGTGCTGGAAGGTAAGGATGCGGTGGCACCGTTAATGGACAGGGTGCCGGGCAGCCTGATGACAGACCTGACCGCCGGACAGCGGGCGGCAACCCGGATGATACTCGAGACCCCGGACCGGTTCACCGTGGTCCAGGGCTATGCCGGAGTGGGGAAAACCACGCAGTTCAAAGCCGTGATGAGCGCCGTCAGCCTGCTGCCGGAAGAGACGCGCCCGCGCGTCATTGGTCTGGGACCGACACACCGCGCCGTGGGTGAGATGCAGAGCGCCGGCGTGGAGGCGCAGACGACCGCCTCATTCCTGCATGACACGCAGCTGCAGCAGCGCAACGGCCAGACGCCGGATTTCAGCAACACGCTGTTCCTGCTCGATGAGAGCTCGATGGTCGGGCTGGCAGACACCGCGAAGGCGCTCTCCCTGATTGCGGCCGGGGGAGGCCGTGCCGTACTCAGCGGCGATACCGACCAGCTGCAGTCCATCGCGCCGGGCCAGCCGTTCCGTCTGATGCAACAGCGCAGCGCGGCTGATGTGGCCATCATGAAAGAAATCGTGCGCCAGGTGCCTGAGCTGAGACCGGCGGTCTACAGCCTGATTGACCGGGATATCAGCCGTGCGCTGTCCACTATTGAGCAGGTCACGCCTGAGCAGGTGCCCAGAAAGGATGGCGCCTGGATGCCGGAGAGTTCGGTCACAGAATTCACGCCGGCACAGGAGAAAGCGATACAGGATGCGCTGAAGGAGGGTAAGGAAATACCGCCTGGTACGCCAGTGTCCCTCCACGATGCGATTGTGAAGGACTATACCGGGCGCACCCCGGCGGCGCAGGCGAATACGCTCATCATCACACATCTGAACGCAGACCGCCGCGCACTGAACGGACTCATCCATGAGGCGCGGGTACAGAATGGCGAGGTCAGTAAAGAGGAGGTGACCCTGCCGGTACTGGTCACGAGCAATATCCGTGACGGCGAGCTGCGCAAACTGTCCACGTGGTCAGAGCATCAGGGCGCCGTGGCCCTGGTCGATAACACGTACCAGCGCATTGAAAACGTCGATAAAGAAAACCAGCTGATTACCCTGAAGGACGGCGAGGGGAATACCCGGCTTCTCTCTCCCCGGGAGGCCTCAGCGGAGGGCGTCACGCTATATCGCGAGGAGCACATCACCGTCTCACAGGGTGACCGGATGCGCTTCAGTAAAAGTGACCCGGAACGCGGCTATGTCGCCAACAGCGTGTGGGAGGTGAAAACGGTCTCGGGTGACAGTGTCACGCTGTCTGACGGTAAAACGACCCGCACAATCAACCCGAAGGATGAAGAAGCCCAGCGGCACGTCGACCTCGCTTATGCCATCACCGCCCACGGCGCGCAGGGGGCCAGTGAACCTTTCGCTATCGCACTCGAAGGCGTGGAAGGGCGCCGGAAAGCGCTGGTCAGCTTTGAGTCGGCCTACGTGGCGCTGTCGCGCATGAAACAGCACGCGCAGGTCTACACCGACAACCGGGAGGGGTGGACCACGGCGGTCAGCCGTTCTCAGGAGAAGGCCAGCGCGCATGACGTGCTCGAACCGCAGAACGCCCGGGCGGTGAAGAATGCCGGTCAGCTCTATGGTCGTGCACAGCCGCTGGATGAAACCGCCGCTGGCCGGGCAGCCCTGCAGCAGTCCGGTCTGGCACAGGGAAATTCGCCGGGAAAATTCATTTCTCCGGGGAAAAAGTACCCTCAACCGCATGTGGCGCTGCCGGCATTTGATAAAAACGGGAAAGCCGCCGGTATCTGGCTCAGCCCGCTGACCGATCGGGACGGACGGCTGGAAGCTATCGGGGGCGAAGGACGGATTATGGGGGACGAAACGGCCCGGTTCGTCGCTCTGCAGAACAGCCGCAACGGCGAGAGTCTGCTGGCCGGGAACATGGGCGAGGGCGTCAGAGCAGCCCGTAACCATCCCGACAGCGGGGTGATAGTACGCCTTGCCGGCGACGACCGCCCCTGGAACCCGCAGGCCATCACCGGCGGGCGCATCTGGGCTGACCCCCTGCCGAATCTTCCGCTGCCTGACACCGGTGCGGATATCACACTCCCTCCGGATGTTCTGGCACAGCGTGCTGCAGAAGAGGCACAGCGCCGGGAGATGGAAAAGCAGGCGGAACAGGCCACCCGGGAAGTCGCCGGCGAGGAAAAGAAAGCGGGCGAGCCGGGCGAGCGGATAAAAGAGGTTATCGGCGACGTCATTCGTGGTCTGGAGCGTGACCGCCCGGGTGAAGAGAAAACACCGCTGCCGGATGACCCGCAGACACGGCGCCAGGAGGCCGCGATACAGCAGGTGGCCTCAGAGAGTCTGCAGCGTGAGCGCCTGCTGCAGATGGAGCGGGACATGGTGCGCGACCTGAACCGGGAGAAAACCCTCGGGGGTGACTGACGCGCCTGCAGCTTTTGTCAGGCACAGCAACATAAGGGATAAATAAGGAAATCACGATGACAACACACGTAATACGCGTCAGCGCCGCAGACCGCTGGCTTAAGACTCTCCTGACCTGGACTCCCGGGCAGACGGATATCATCAAGACTGTAGCCCTGCTTCTGATGGTGATTGACCACACCGGACTCCTTCTCGCTCACAACAACGAGCTTATGCGTCTCCTGGGCCGGGGCTGCTTTCCGCTGTTCGGTCTGGTCTGGGGGATGAATCTGGCCCGGCACGGAGAAATACGCCAGTCACAGCTGAACAGCCTGTGGGGCTGGGCGCTCGTTGCCCAGGTATCGTTTATGCTCATCGGGTATCCGTGGTACACGGGTAATATCCTGTTTGCCTTTGCCGTCACCGGCCAGATGCTGCGGTGGTTCAGCCTGCCATCCTGGTATTGCACCCTCCCGGCAGTCGGACTTCTGATAACCTGGATGCCGTTGTCAGCCGGCAGTTACGGCATGGCGGGTGTGGGGATGCTTACAGCGAGTTGGCTGCTCTGCCGCGCACAGCATGCGACGGAACGGCTGAGTTATGGTGCGCTGTGGGCCATCATGGTGTTACTGATGAATATCAATGATGTCAGTGAGTCGGTGGCCGGGCTGGCGATTGCCTTGCTGACGCTGATGGTGTGTTCATCGGCTGGAGTGGAGATTAAACGGTTCTGGCCACGGCATTTCTTTGTGATGTTCTATGCCGTGCACCTGGCGGTGCTGGGGATTATCGTTTCTATGTAAAAAAACAGGACAATACCGGGTGATATTGTCCTGTAAAACCTGGCTTTAAGAGACAGTAAAGTGTGTAGATTGTTATATGCGCAAACAGAACGGAGTGAGGTGGTACTGAGTTCGCTCCGTGACAGTACCGCACTGAAACTAAATGAAGGTGAAACAAACCCGGCATTAATGACATGGTCTATGGAGATGGCATGGAAGCAGAGCCGGCTGTCCAGTCAGTCTGTATCGTGACCCTTCGGGTTATGCGACGACAGGTCTGCAGTCCCGGCATGACAGGTTGCTGGCTACAGGGGTGTCGAAAAAAGCCCGGAGGTTATCCGGGCAAAAAACACAATGTTTAAACGCGTTACAAACGGAACCACCGCCCTTTCTTTCTCAGGAGCAGGAAAGGGCGATGCCGTTCAGGTATAGTAACCTTTATTATCTGAACTGGACTACAGGCAATTGTTATGGCAGAAGAAAAACGCCCTGTACTGAGCCTCAAACGAAAGCCTGCGGCGGAAAGCACAGGAACGGATGTCACAAGCACACCGGGCGTCGTTCGCCGCAAAAAAGTCGTGGTGGTCTCGACGCCGCCCGCCTGGAAGGTCAAGAAAGAGAAGCTGGAGCAGGCGAAAAAGGCTGCCGAAGCCGCTGCACTCCAGGCAGCAGAAGAAGCGGTGAAAGCAGCAAAGACTCCGCCTCCTGTACGTTATCTTCAGTTGCTGCCGCCGGAGCAGGCTATCATGACCCTGAAGGCGTTCTGGCCGCAGCTGTTTGAGGGTAACGCCCCGCGCCTGCTGGCAACCGGGATGCGTGAACAGCTGTTTGCCGATATCGCGGGGCGCGACCTGCCGCTGTCGCACAAGCAGGTGATTAAGTGTGTCAAAAGCCTGACCCGGTCAGCAGGCTATCTGTCCCGGATGCGGGAGGGTGCCTCCCGCTATGACCTGCAGGGAAATGCCGTGGCCACCGTCACTGCTGAGGAAGCGCGCTACGCCAGTGAGCGCATGATGAAAGAACTCTTGCGTACTGAGCGTATGCGGAGCCAGTCAGCTGACTGAATAAAAACGGAGTGTGAAATGGATTTTGAGGAACGGAAACAAAAGGCGCTGGCGATAATGGCCAGCCGTAAGATGTGGAAAAGTAATTACGCACCGCCTCTGATACGTCTGCTGTGGTGGCTTGGTGTAAAAATCCCCCCGTTGCCGTTTGCCTCGTTCTGGCAGGTTTTCAGTTTGATGACAGGCAGTTTCTCCGTGGGGTACGGGCTGCTGATGTACTTTATGGTCTGGCGACCACAGGGGATGAGTCCTCTGTTCGCTTGTGCGGTCAGTCTTATCGCGGGCGTGTTATTTGGCTTAACGATGGCGTTGTTTCACCTGTGGCGGCGAAGGGCGAATAAATTACCTGACTGGAAAGACCTGTAACGGAATGAATATATACTGTCAGGGGCGATCGCTCCTGTGATGACAGTTTTTATATCCTTTCGGTAAGTAAATTATTAAATTTATTGGGCGGTCATTATATATGGCTGTGCAGTGATGGTTGTTATTCCTTTCTGAAAGGTATGTTCTGTGTATTGTTATTCTTTTCCCTTCGGGAAATCATATTTTAAACGAGAAGGGTAAGTAATGGTTAAAGATGAAATGACAGATGAGTCTGCTTTACCTGAGTCTGAACAGGCGCGAAGAATGATAAGGCGTTCGGTACTGCGGATGGTGGGTTCGGGCCAGCTTCACTCCAGGGAAGATGTGATTCGCTACCTGATAAATGAGGGTGGCTTTGACATTCTGAGTGTGACCGACACCAGTGTGACGCTGTGTGCGCCGGATGAGCCGGAAGAGATGCTGACGCTGACGGGCGTAATACGGAGGTCGGTTCGTTCAACTTTAGTCGCGCCGCCGATCGTGCCAATTCAGAGAACGTGCTTGTCGTGTGGGATGACCCTGCCGTTGCTCAACGCTATCTGCAGCACTGGTCATCCCGCTGGTCAAAGGGAACGGACTGGCAACAGACGTACTGATACCGCCTTAAACTATCCCCGGACGTAAACCGTGCGCCAACGCGGGTTACGTTCATAAAGTAAGTCGCTGATTTAAATATTCTGTAGTATTCTCTGCGAACGATCCTTTTTTTGATCCTTGAGGAGGCAGAGATGTCGCAGATTGATAATGCAGTAACTTCCTCTTCGAAACCCAAAAGGCCTTACCGTAAGGGGCAACCTTTATCAGTAAGCGAACGAAAATTGCGCTCTGTATCCAGAAAAAGGGATACGCATAAAGCCGTTACTGTGTTCATACAGAATGCTAAAAAGGCGATGCTGGACGATCTTTGCTCGAAATCCAATATGACTCAGGCAGAAATCATTGAGTTACTAATCGAGCGAGAATCAGAGCAACGGAACAAATAGCAACAAGTCACAATTATTGCTAATAATTAATCCAAATGCTAGATTACTGATCGTTTAGCAAATTTTGATGGTGGGCCACGCCGTAAGGTGGCAGGGAACTGGTTCTGATGAGGTGTCTACCCGGGACCAGAAAAGCAAAAACCCCGATAATCCTCACCTAGTTTGGCGACTGAAGAAGATTAACGGGGCTTACCTAAACTGTATAGAAGCTGTTGCTCTATGCAGGGAGTATAGTTTTATGCTCAGAAAACTGCAATACCTGTTTCTGTGCCATTTGCTCCTTCCGTGCAACATAAGTGCGGGAAGGCGTGACTGACATTCAGACCCTGTTTACCCATTACCGGCAGGTCAAAAATCCGAATCCGGTGTTCACGCCGGGTGAAGGAAAGAAGACGCTCCCGTTCTGTCGTAAGCTGATGGCGAAAGCCGAAGGCTTCACGTCGCGTTTCGATTTTTCAATTCACGTTGCTTTTGCCCGTTCGCTGGGTAAGCGTCACCGGATGCCACCGCTGCTGCGCCGGCGTGCCATCGATGCGCTGCTGCAGGGACTGTGCTTTCATTATGATCCGCTTGCCAACCGGGTACAGCGCTCCATCACCAATCTGGCCATCGAGTGCGGGCTGGCGACCGAATCGAAGAGCGGCAATCTGTCCATCACTCGTGCCACCCGTGCGCTGAAGTTTATGGCGGAGCTGGGGCTGATTACGTACCAGACAGAATATGACCCGCAGATTGGCTGCAACATCCCGACAGATATCACGTTCACCCCGGCTCTGTTCTCGGCGCTGGATATTTCAGACGTGGCGGTGCTGGCTGCACGCCGCAGCCGCGTGGAGTGGGAGAATCTGCAGCGTAAAAAGCAGAGCCTGCTGCCGCTGGAGATGGATGAGCTGGTAGCGAAGGCCTGGCGTTTTGTGCGTGAGCGATTCCGCAGCTATCAGTCCGAACGTAAATCACATGGTCTGAAACGCGCCCGTGCACGCCGTGATGCGGACAGAACGCGCCAGGATATCGTGACACTCGTGAAGCAGCAGCTGACGCGTGAGTACGCCACCGGACGCTTTACCGGCGGTCTTGATGCCATGAAGCGGGAGCTTGAGCGGCGCGTGAAAGAGCGCATGCTGATGTCGCGCGGCAATAACTACACGCGGCTGGCCACAGTCCCGATATAACCCTCTCCTCGTAAAAAATCCGGCCGGCGCCGGAGGCATTCGCACGTCTGCAGCCCGCCAGCGCCTGAAATCTGCGCAAAAACATCGACCTCTTCGCCATTCTCCACACGACCGCCTGAATGAACGGGCCAGAAAACTCCTCACCGTTACCACGAATGCCGGCAGGGCCCGGTTATCAACAGTTAACTGCAAGGGATTTTTACATAAAGCGACAATCGTTATGCTTACAGAGCGCCAGCCGAAAGAGTTTCAGAGTGCGTGGTTCCCTTTAAACACCTGCTCTGCATCTCTGTTAAATATCTTTATAATAATCATGTAAGAAGAAAACCTGTTCATCGCCTGACCTGTGGACAGGCTCCTGAGAATGAACGCCCCTGCAGCGAACTAACGTTCGCGCGGTTCGAAAACACCAGAAGTACCTCCCGCCGTTATACGGCGGGCATTTCAGCAATACCACACAATTTAGTTACATCATCCGGTTAAATCCCCACAGAACCGCGCCAGTGCTGTCCTCCACATGGCATCAGACACAAAAGACACCGGAAACCTCGCCCCTCACCACCGGAGAACGCTGACGCTTCAATCGAAACAATGCCCACCTGACCGCCACTGAAAAGCGCCGCCCCACCCCGGCCAGCGGCCGGGGTAATACATCGCTTTAAAATGACGGATGTTGTAACTAGATTTAGTGGTTGCTGCAGGTGGTATTGCTTTGAGTTCTGGCGTACACGCTCGTAAGCGGCCCTCACGGCCCGCTAACGCGGAGATACGCCCCGACTGCGGCTATTGCCTTGTCGTGACCACTCCGACCGCGCACAGCAGCTTCTGTATCGTTTTCAGCGGGTTTGGTTGGGCTTAGCAGGGTGGGGGATTATTACGGCTGAAGCCGTAATGCTTTTTTCGTCCTCGCTTCGCTGCGGGGGTCTCCGGCGCAGAGCGCCTCCCATGCGCTGACGCGCATCAAAAAACCGTCACTGGCGTCCCCCGAAAATAACGCACGCTCACGCCGGGCAAAGGCGCCTGTGCGGCAATGCCAGAAAGCCATTGTTAGTTTTATGTTAAACAATCGGTGGCATTTCTTTTGTGCGATGGTTTCAGCTACAGAGATCCGGATTTCAGAAATTAATATCAGGCTCCTGAGAGTACAATGGCTGTTCAGCGTATCTCCGTATAAAAGATAAACACACAGCACAGGGAAGGATGCAATGATAAAAACAGCACTTGTACTCACGATAGCCTCCATCATGATAACAGGCTGCTCGCCGCTGAAACCCACCGGGTGCCATAAACTCAGAGCGACGGACAGCTGCAATACCGTGCGCTGGAATGACCAGGATGAATGGGCTTTACAGGCAAGAAAAATGAGAGCAGCGATTAATGCCCGCCTCGATAACCCCGAAAAATGGAAAGGAAAACAATGCTGGTTAGTGGTGGGTTTAGCGCCTGACGGGACAACAACGAATATTACAACCGGCGAGGGCAATAAGGACTATTGTGCTGCGATAAAGGCCGCCGCTGAAAAGGCCACCTTTCCGGCTTTTTCACGTCCTGAATCGCTTAAAAATATCGCAGCGTTCAATCTCGATATGTATGGTTCAGACCAGTAGCTGTCAGTCCGTTGTTAACTTTGATACTCATGAGCCGCAAAAATTCATCCAGAGTCGTGAGGCGACCTGTCGTAGCTGGACGTTGTCGTCCTGCCTTATATGCAAAATAAGCAGACTGAATTGCGCCATACGCCAGAGCGATAATCATGACTGGCCTGGGGATACGGACCTCACTGAATCTTCCCACTTTCCTTCTCATCAAAGAAACTGCCAGAGCAGTGCAACCTGATGCAAACACGATATTTCCTAACATGCTAAATATCATTCCTTTTCTCCTGCCTGTAATTTTCTTTGTACTGTTTTACGAAAAAACCATTTGACGGATACGAGGTAAATCACAAAAGTTAAGACTGCGGACAGGCTGTATATCCACATGACAGGGATCTCTTTATAAAAAGGTATCATCTGTTCGGTGTCATCTGACAGCGTCATAAATGCAATAATATATGTGTCAATCTGAAAGAACTGGTAGAAGGGTTCCATCAAAACATAAACATAAAATAAATTAAGCAGATACGTTAGTGTCAAATCATGCTCAGGCCCGTTCAGCGGAGCATGCTGTGAAAAACAGATCAGCCATCCTGTAAAGGGGGAACCGCAGAATTCGGAAAAAATCGTACGCTAAGCTAACGGTGTTCTCGTGACAGCTCTTTGACTAGGCTTTCTAAGGCCATTCTGATAGCCCTGACTTCCTGAAAAGCCATGGCTAAAATTTGTGCGGCTAAAAGGGATAACCGATGGTAAAGTAAGTTATCCCTGTCGAGATACTGAAAAGCGTTATCCTCGTTTTTCCCAAAACTGTTTTGCCAGTTCGCTCAGAGCGCTAGTTAACTGAGCGACAGATTTCGCACTTTGCAAATTATTCTGCCCGGTCTGTACATTGGTATCAGCAGCATCGCGTATATTGATAATACTGCGGTTTATGTCTTCACTTACTGCTCCCTGCTGCTCGACCGCAGTCGCTATTTGCGCGTTCATGTCGGTAATTTCGTTAACGCGTTGGCCAATTCCATCAAGAGCTGTAGCTGCTTCCTCTGCGTGAGCTACACTCGTGTGCGCTTGCCGACTACTTTGCTCCATGACTGTAACAGCGGATTGCGCTCGCTCTTGTAGAGCGCTGATCATGCTTTGAATATCCGTTGTCGATTGCTGTGTGCGAGCAGCAAGACTGCGAACCTCATCGGCGACAACAGCAAAACCACGCCCCTGCTCACCAGCACGCGCGGCCTCAATTGCTGCGTTGAGTGCCAACAAATTCGTTTGCTCGGCGATCCCTCGTATAACGTCAAGAACTTTTGATATCTCGTTACTTTGACCTTCAAGCTCATGAATAACCTGAGTGGCTTGCCTAATTTCACCTTCAAGGGCAGTGATTGACTGGCTTGTGTGGGCTACCAGACGCTGGCCAGATGCCGTCTCAGTGTCTGCTCTTCCGGCCGCATCTGCAGCATGCTGTGCATTGCTCGCAACCTCTTGAATGCTTGCCACCATTTGGTTTACTGCCGTTGCTATTTGATCTGTCTCTGCCTGCTGCTCAACTGTAAGTACATTGCTTGACTCAATATCCTTTAGTAGGCCTCGGGTGTGTTCGCTAAGCCGATTTGATGCATCACCTATGCGACCTACTATGGCGCCTGTTTCAGCTTGCATCATTCGTAAAGCAAACTCTATTTGGCCAAACTCATCGGTGCGCCCAGTGTAGAGGGATTGACTTAATGGGTTATTGGAAATATTCCTGGCTCTTTCAACCAGTCTTCCAAGAGGAGAGAGAATAGCCAAAACACTAACAGAGCTTAAGCTTCCTGACATTAAAGTGGCTAACAATAAGCTGCTTATTGATGTATCAGTAAGCATGCCGGCAGCCATTGCGCTTGATATAATACTACCCCATATGAGCAAGAGTATTTTCACGGAAAAGCTAGCAGCCAATTTCGGCCTCGCGGCCTTCCCGCTTCTCAATTGAGCATATAATTTTTCCGCAGCCAAAACCTGCTCAGGTTCAGGCTTGGTCCTTACAGACTGGTATTCAACAATCGAACCATTCTTAGCTATTGGCGTTACATAAGCACTTACCCAATAGTGGTCGCCATTTTTACAGCGATTTTTTACTAGCCCCATCCATGAGCGGCCAGATTTTAATGTACTCCACATATGCTCAAATGCAGCAGGCGGCATATCTGGGTGTCTTACGATGTTGTGAGGCTGGCCTAATAGTTCTTCCTCAGTGAAACCACTGATTTTAATGAAGTCAGGATTAACGTACGTGATATGGCTTTGAGGGGAGGTAGTCGAAAGAATATTGGCATCTTTTGGGAGTTCTAAGTTTCGACCCGTCACTGGTAAATTCTGGCGCATAAGAACCTCAAGGGTTGGCTGTTTTATTTTATTGTTTTCGGCATTAAGCCCAATTTCTTGAGCGTTACGATAAAGCTAGCATGGAAACGATAGGTGCAAGCAAGTTAAGGGTTGCATCGCGCATGTCAATCTAGGCTATACCCTAACTTGATGTCAGGCAGGGCCGCGCCGCTTCGTCAGAATAGAGTCTGCTTTCCCATTTTTTGACACATGCCCGCGAAGGTTATAGATTTCAGCCTGACAGAAATGGGCTTTGAGGCACAACGGAACAGAAAGTGCACTTAAGCCGCCTTCAACCAAGGAGACATCGTGCAGGGGCACCGCATCGGCTACGTCCGGGTCAGCAGCTTTGACCAGAACCCGGAACGCCAGCTGGAACAAACCCAGGTGAGCAAGGTGTTCACCGACAAGGCATCGGGCAAGGACACCCAGCGCCCCCAGCTCGAAGCGCTGCTGAGCTTCGTCCGCGAAGGCGATACAGTGGTGGTGCACAGCATGGATCGGCTGGCCCGCAACCTCGATGACCTGCGTCGCTTGGTACAGAAGCTGACTCAGCGCGGCGTGCGCATCGAGTTCCTGAAGGAGGGCCTGGTGTTCACTGGCGAGGACTCGCCGATGGCCAACCTGATGCTGTCGGTGATGGGGGCCTTCGCTGAGTTCGAGCGCGCCCTGATCCGCGAGCGGCAGCGTGAGGGCATCGCCTTGGCCAAGCAGCGTGGCGCGTACCGGGGCCGCAAGAAAGCCCTGTCCGATGAGCAGGCTGCTACCCTGCGGCAGCGAGCGACGGCCGGCGAGCCCAAGGCGCAGCTTGCCCGCGAGTTCAACATCAGCCGGGAAACCCTCTACCAGTACCTCCGCACGGACGACTGACACATGCCGCGTCGCTTGATCCTCTCGGCCACGGAGCGGGACACCCTGCTTGCGCTGCCGGAAAGCCAGGATGACCTGATCCGCTACTACACCTTCAACGACTCCGACCTGTCGCTGATCCGCCAGCGACGCGGCGACGCCAACCGCCTCGGCTTCGCCGTGCAGCTCTGCCTGCTGCGCTACCCCGGTTACGCGCTGGGAACCGACAGCGAGCTGCCCGAGCCGGTCATCCTGTGGGTGGCGAAGCAAGTCCAGGCCGAGCCGGCGAGCTGGGCAAAGTACGGCGAGCGCGACGTGACCCGTCGCGAGCATGCCCAGGAACTGCGCACCTACCTGCAACTGGCCCCGTTCGGCCTGTCCGACTTCCGCGCCCTGGTGCGCGAGCTAACCGAGCTGGCCCAGCAGACCGACAAAGGCTTGCTGCTGGCCGGTCAGGCCCTGGAGAGCCTACGGCAGAAACGACGCATCCTGCCGGCGCTGAGCGTGATTGACCGGGCCTGCTCGGAAGCCATTGCGCGAGCCAATCGGCGGGTCTACCGCGCCCTGGTCGAACCACTCACGGACTCGCATCGGGCCAAGCTGGACGAGCTGTTGAAGCTCAAGGCCGGCAGCAGCATCACCTGGTTGACCTGGCTGCGCCAGGCACCGCTGAAACCCAACTCTCGGCACATGCTGGAACACATCGAGCGGCTGAAGACATTTCAGTTGGTGGACTTGCCCGAAGGCCTGGGCCGGCACATCCACCAGAACCGCCTGCTCAAGCTGGCCCGCGAGGGTGGGCAGATGACGCCCAAAGACCTCGGTAAGTTCGAGCCGCAGCGCCGCTACGCGACCCTGGCCGCCGTGGTGCTGGAGAGCACCGCGACCGTGATCGATGAGCTGGTCGATCTGCATGACCGCATCCTGGTCAAGCTGTTCAGCGGCGCGAAGCACAAGCATCAGCAGCAGTTCCAGAAGCAGGGCAAGGCGATCAACGACAAGGTGCGCCTGTACTCCAGGATCGGCCAGGCGCTGCTGGAAGCGAAGGAAAGCGGCAGCGACCCCTATGCCGCCATCGAGGCGGTGATTCCCTGGGACGAGTTCACCGAGAGCGTCAGCGAGGCCGAGCTGCTGGCCCGGCCGGAAGGCTTCGACCACCTGCACCTGGTCGGCGAGAACTTCGCCACCCTGCGCCGTTACACGCCGGCCTTGCTGGAGGTGCTGGAACTGCGCGCCGCGCCGGCCGCGCAAGGCGTGCTGGCAGCCGTGCAGACCCTGCGTGAGATGAACGCCGACAACCTGCGCAAGGTGCCGGCCGATGCACCCACGGCCTTCATCAAGCCGCGCTGGAAGCCGCTGGTGATCACCCCGGAAGGCCTCGACCGGAAATTCTACGAAATCTGCGCCCTGTCCGAGCTGAAGAACGCCCTGCGCTCCGGCGACATCTGGGTCAAGGGCTCGCGGCAGTTCCGCGACTTCGACGACTACCTGCTGCCGGCCGAGAAGTTCGCCGCACTCAAGCGCGAGCAGGCCCTGCCCCTGGCGATCAACCCGAACAGCGACCAGTACCTGGAAGAGCGTTTGCAGCTGCTGGACGAGCAGTTGGCCACCGTCACCCGCCTGGCCAAGGACAACGAGCTGCCCGATGCCATCCTCACCGAGTCAGGGCTGAAAATCACCCCGCTGGATGCGGCGGTGCCGGATCGGGCGCAGGCGCTGATCGACCAAACCAGCCAGTTACTGCCGCGCATCAAGATCACCGAACTGCTGATGGACGTGGACGACTGGACGGGCTTCAGCCGCCACTTCACCCACTTGAAGGACGGGGCCGAGGCCAAAGACAGGACGTTGCTGCTGTCCGCAATCCTCGGTGATGCGATCAACCTCGGGCTGACCAAGATGGCCGAGTCGAGCCCCGGCCTGACCTACGCCAAGCTGTCCTGGCTGCAAGCCTGGCACATCCGCGACGAAACCTATTCGGCGGCCTTGGCCGAGCTGGTCAACCACCAGTATCGCCACGCCTTTGCCGCCCACTGGGGCGACGGCACGACCTCATCCTCCGATGGCCAGCGCTTCCGCGCGGGTGGCCGGGGCGAGAGCACCGGGCACGTCAACCCGAAGTACGGTAGCGAGCCGGGACGGCTGTTCTATACCCATATCTCCGACCAGTACGCGCCGTTCAGCACCCGCGTGGTGAATGTCGGCGTCCGCGATTCCACCTATGTGCTCGACGGCCTGCTGTACCACGAGTCCGACCTGCGGATCGAGGAGCACTACACCGACACGGCCGGCTTCACCGATCACGTCTTTGCCCTGATGCACCTGCTAGGCTTCCGCTTCGCGCCGCGCATCCGCGACCTCGGCGAAACCAAGCTGTACGTGCCGCAGGGCGTGCAAGCCTACCCGACGTTGCGCCCGCTGATCGGCGGCACCCTGAACATCAAGCACGTGCGTGCCCACTGGGACGACATCCTGCGCCTGGCCAGCTCGATCAAGCAGGGCACCGTCACCGCCTCGCT
This sequence comes from Klebsiella sp. CN_Kp100, assembly GCF_040065315.1. Lineage (NCBI taxonomy): Bacteria > Pseudomonadati > Pseudomonadota > Gammaproteobacteria > Enterobacterales > Enterobacteriaceae > Klebsiella > Klebsiella sp. CN_Kp100. The sequence continues at coordinate 35,112 of NZ_JBEAIJ010000047.1, read as the reverse complement.
GATGCTGCGCAAGCTCGGCAGCTACCCGCGCCAGAACGGACTGGCCGTGGCCCTGCGCGAGCTGGGCCGGATCGAGCGCACGCTGTTCATCCTGGACTGGCTGCAAAGTGTTGAACTGCGCCGCCGCGTGCATGCCGGCCTGAACAAAGGTGAGGCGCGCAACTCGCTGGCCAGGGCGGTGTTCTTCAACCGCCTTGGGGAAATCAGGGATCGGAGCTTCGAGCAGCAGCGCTACCGGGCCAGCGGCCTCAACCTGGTGACGGCGGCTATCGTGCTGTGGAACACGGTGTACCTGGAACGCGCCACCCAGGGGTTGGTCGAGGCCGGCAAGCCGGTGGACGGCGAGCTGCTGCAATTCCTGTCGCCGCTGGGCTGGGAGCACATCAACCTAACCGGCGATTACGTCTGGCGGCAGAGCCGCAGACTGGAAGACGGGAAGTTTCGGCCCTTACGGATGCCCGGAAAACCTTAGCGTACGATTTTTTCCGAATTCTGCGGGCTCCCCTGTAAAGACCAGAATGGATACCACGAGATACACCACAACCCATATCACTGTTTTCATTACTGCCCCGCATATTTAAATTTAACTTTCATATTTCGCCTGTGTCATTCAGTCGTTCCGGTCAGTCCCGCTCTGTTTCAGATAATCACTGATACTGAGGCCGGACAAACGAATTTTATCCGAAACCTCCCTGAACTGCTCTTTCCAGCCATTTGTCAGATGTCTTTGTGACGCGATTTTGCAGGCGACGCTGAACTGCGTTCTCCCCAGTTTCTCGGAAAGCCAGAACAGCTGCTTACCAATTTCATCATTCGGGACGCCATCGAGCGCATCCAGTAATAATGTTTCCTCTTCTGACACCCAGGCCTGACGGGCATTAGGAAAGCGTGGATCGGGAATAATCTCCTTCCTCTTACTCTTTTCAGGTTTGGCAGCTGCCGGCGCTTCGCCTTTTTTCATGCTGACGCGCGCTTTCATGGCGCCGATGGCGGCGACGGCCAGTACGAGCGTTTCACGTTCCGGGCGCGTGAGCAGGCTGTCCTCACAAATCAGGGTGTTCAGATTATCGATCAGGGTGTCCAGTCGGGTTTCAGTGACTTTCATGGTTCAGCTTTTGTTCCTTGTGGTGGTTGAGGTCGGTCCCGGCTCTCATGCCCCAGGCCGGAGATCGTCAGCCGGGGTTTTGGGTCGCGTGCTACGTGGCCTGCTGAAGATAACGGGCTCATGCCCTCTTTCCCGCGCCGGCGTCGTCCCACACCATCACTGTGGCCAGATGCTCCGCCACCTCCCGCCCCGTGTAGCCGGCCAGGATAGCCAGCGCCCGGTCGGCCGCGTCACGGGACAGCGGACTGCAGAACCCGAATCCGTCCGTCATCAGGAGCCACTGCAGACGTTCAGTCCAGCTCTCGCCGGGTTTACGGACCGGCGAAAACACAATCTCCGTCAGTTGCTCGCGGTTGCAGTACAGCTGTCGATGCTCCAGTTCATCCAGCAGGCTGTTCAGCTCGCGCCGGTCAGCCTCTTCCTGATCCATCAGCGGCCAGCGGATGCAGTGCCACTGCAGCTCCTGCGCCTGGTCGCCCGTGAACCCCGCGCGGGCCAGCAGGTCGGCCAGCGCGGCCTGTGTGTCTTCCTCGTATGTGGCAGCCGTGAGCGGGAACGCCTCCGTACTGTCGCGCAGAACGTTCAGCAGGCGCGCCGGTGCCGGCAGCATCCGCAGGGACGCTTCAGGCCTGACCACGGCCAGGCGAATATCCTCAGTCAGCCCGGTGATCCCCTCCGCCTGTAGCGCAGCGTCCAGCTGGCGGTACCAGGTGCCGGTCAGGTCCGCCGGCGCGGTATCGCCCGGTGTACCCTCCTCCGGCGCAGCGCTCTCATTAATCTGCACCCGGACCGCAATCCCCGCATCGTGACAGGCCTGCAGCCAGGTGGCGACCTGCAGGGGATCGCCTTCCAGGCGTGTCACCTGCCCGGCCGCATTCCACAGCTGCAGACAGGTGGTGCCGTCAAGACGGATCACGTAGTCACCCCGCAACGCCAGGTGCCATCGACCATCCAGCTCCACCGGCCGGTCGTCAGCCTCATCTGCCTGGACAGGCGGGATCAGAGGCAGAACCCGGATCGCCGTCGCGCGCTTCTCCGCCAGGACGCGCGCCTGTTCGTCAGCGAGAAACGGGGCGGCCAGCGCACGTCCGGTGTCCGTCAGCTCGACGGCCAGTTGCAGGTTCGGGGCGCGCAGGGTGCGCAGCCAGCCCGCGGCTTCCATGCGCCGGCAGGAGGCGCGCAGGTTCGGCCCGTACACAGGGGCGTCCCCGCCCTGCTCCAGCACCCGCTCAATATCCCGCGTGGCCACCGGCCCCGGGCGTTTCGCATCGAGGGCGGCCAGCACAATCAGCACCCGCCGCTGCAGCGGCGACGGCCTGCGGGTGGTTACTGCTGCCATGAGCGTTGTTCTGCTGTCGGGGCACGAAGGAGCATTTCGGTAAGGAGCAGATGGTCCCTGTCGGCAACATCTTCGGGAGCCCGGCCCGCCATCGTCAGATGGTACCAGAGTTCGATCGCGCTGCGTGCCCGGGCAATCTCCACATCGGCATCGTTGCAGTCCGCACGGTTTGCCCGTTCAAGACACGCATTAACGAAATCTTCCGTGTCGCCGAGCATGGTTTCATAACTAAGGTGAAAGAAAACTTTCTCATCCATCCTGCATGCTCCGTCTGATAATGTCCGGTTAAGTATAAAATCATACATCGAATGATTTATTACATATTGTGTAAATATCATATCAGATATGATTATGTGGTTAATGCTAAATATCACATCCAGTATGATTTTATTCGTATTGTTTAATTATCATATCTCTTTCACGTTTCCCGCCGCGCAGATCCGATTTCTGGCTGTTCCGGATCTTCCTGAACTCCACCGGCGCGCAGTGGCCAGAAAACACAACATGTGCCACTTCATCAGCTGCATTTTCTCCTATATGTTGTGTTACTCCCCTGCCCTGTGACCCGGTACGCAGCAGCAGAAAACAGCGATATGATTATTTCGTGTGCGTGGTACACTTCCGGAAAGTTGTTATACGCCAGAAAGTCGGATCAAACCGAAACAGGCTTCCGGTAATTTAGTGGAGGACCTATATGTTTGCTCATTATCTTACTTTGAATGATTGCGGTAGGGAAAATTAACATGGGAACAGTCACAGATGTCACCAGGTGTAATTACTCTGAGTGACTATTTGTCAGCAAACCAGAAAGGAGTTCAGGATGGCACGTTCAATACCGGTCAGAATTGGTGAAAGACAATTTGCTTCTAAAGACGCCGCAAAACGTTATTTCATGGATCAGCGAGAGACCGTGAAAAAGTCAGGCCCGATCCGTGAAGGTCTTTTATTTGATGAGCTTAAGACGCTTTATCTGCGCTATTGCGAAATCACTGACTATCCTCTGGGCAATCGGGAGATTTACGCATTCAGCGTTGATTATGAAACACGTCATACCAACCAGAACTATGGCACGCATCTGTGTTACTGGGTGCAGTTTTCACCTAAAGACAGATTGTCCTTTTCGGTCAGAGAAGCGGTGGATGAGATCGCCAAAGCTGCTGCTGAACAACCCTGACAGCGGGCGGGATTTAGAACAATAAAGGAACAAACATGGCTGACTGGTTTATTGCCACCGAAGGTGTGAAGGTCGTGAAGGACAGCGCCAGTCTGTGGCCGCAGATCATCACGGCGGTTTCGTCCGTCGGTGCAGCCCTGGGCGGTGTGTATCTGGCCCACTACTTTACCCGGCGGCGTGAAGAAAGAGCGGTGGCGGCGAAGCAGGTCAGTGAGCGACTTTTTATTGCTACGGAGCTGGTCTTTTTGCTGGAGCAGTTTGCGGAAGGTTGCACTCGCCTGGCCACAGACAGCGGCGAGCAAAATCCGGAGGGTGAATACACTCCTACAGAAAACCTTCCGGAGTTGATAATCACAAATATTTCAGGAGACTGGCGAACACTTCCCCCCCGGGTTATGTACCGTATTTATGAACTCCCTGTACTCCAGAATGAAGTCCGGAGGCATGTTGCGGCTTTCTATGAGCATTACTGGGAACCGCCCAACCACTCCAGATACTTTCGGGAACGTCAGTTTCAGTACGCCAGACTGGGATTAAAAGCCGTTATTCTTGCCCGCCGTCTACGTAAACTGGTCAGTTTGCCAGGAACACGCCTTGAAGCTACGGAATGGTCTGCACAACCCGTTCTCTGGGGGGTGTGGCGGAAAAAACGCAAAGAAAGGACCGAAGCGGAAATCCGTCGCCGGCGTAAGAACAAAGGGGATAACTCATGATAGTGCCTACCATTCCCGGACAGAATATAGCGAATCCCTCTACACAACTGCCGGTAGCCATCGACTACCCAGCGGCACTGGCGCTGCGCCAGATGGCTCTGGTACAGGTTGAACTGCCGAAATATCTGCTGGCGCCGGAGGTGAGCGCCCTGCTCCATTATGTGCCCGATCTTCACCGCAAGATGTTGCTGGCCACCCTCTGGAATACCGGCGCCCGCATTAACGAAGCACTGTCGCTGACACGAGGAGATTTTTCGCTGGGGCCGCCGTATCCATTCGTGCAGCTGGCCACGCTCAAACAACGCACAGTGAAAGCGGCCAGAACGGCAGGCCGTGCTCCCGCCGGTAGTCAGGCTCATCGCCTGGTTCCGCTTTCTGACAACCAGTACGTCAGCCAGCTGCAGATGATGGTGGCCACGCTGAAAATACCACTGGAAAGACGAAACAAACGCACCGGCAGAACCGAAAAAGCACGCATCTGGGAGATCACCGATCGGACCGTGCGCACCTGGCTTGCTGAGGCGGTCGAAGCCGCGACCGCCGACGGTGTGACATTCTCAGTACCGGTGACGCCGCACACGTTCAGGCACAGTTACGCCATGCATATGTTGTATGCCGGTATACCGCTGAAGGTGCTGCAGAGTCTCATGGGACACAAGTCGATAAGTTCGACGGAAGTCTATACGAAAGTGTTTGCGCTCGATGTAGCGGCACGCCACCGCGTTCAGTTCCAGATGCCGGGGACCGAGGCGGTGGCGATGCTGAAAGAACGGATTTAACGGCTACAGACTGACGCGCCGCAGGCTTGTCCAACCCCTTGTCTGTCCAGAAGCGAGTTCTGAACAGACAAGGGGTTCAGAATGAAATGCCGGGGAGATACTTTGCCTCATCCGGGCACTAATCGCGTTCTCAGGAGGGATGAATCAGTGGCGGATCTGCGCCAGGTCGTCTTCCGTCAGACCGGTCACTTTCATGACAATATTGCGGTCAATGCCGTTCTGCAGCATGGTACGGGCAATTTTAAGAGTAGCTTCGCGCTCGCCTTTTTCAATACCACGTTGTTCACCCAGCTGGATGCCCTGCTCGATCCCCTGCTGGATACCCTTCTCAATACCTTTTTGCTCGAGCTGTTGTGCGATCGTCATGAGGGCGTCTCCGTGTTGCGGCACACGCTGTGCCAGTTCGCGTACAAAGGCTTCGGCGTCCGATGTTTCGCCTGCCTGCACGATATAGTGTACCAGCGACTACCTGTGATGAAGACAGATATCCGGCCAGCAAAATGGGCGCCAGGCGGTCAACAAGTTCAGCGAGGTCGCGCTGATGAATATGTTTCTGCAGCAAGGTCAGGGCAGGCATACTGCGATGCCCGGCGATGTCATCATCCGGAATGACCGTGACGTCTACCAGCGGGAAAGCGCTGCTGTAGAGTGTTCCGGCCAGAATCGGGTCGTCAAACTCATCCAGCCAGCGGGTAGAGTACGGATACGGGCTGCGTTTACCGGTATAGAAAAGGACCGGTATCACCAGTGGCAGCTTCTTATGGCCAGCTTCCAGGTGTCGCTGCATGGCGGCCACCGCATAGCGTATCAGGCGAAAAGCCATATGTTTGTCGGGTGAGGACTAATGCTCAATGAGCACGTGAACGTAGCCATCCCCGGCGGTAGTTTTCAGGCTGTAGAGAACGTCGCTGAAATACTGGCGGAGATCATCCTCAACAAACGAGCCGGATTCCAGTTTCAGTGTGCTGAGGTCGCAGATGGCCTGCAGCTCTGCCGGGAGGTGCAGCTCCATGAAATCCCGGGCAATATCCGGTTGCGTCAGAAACTGCCTGAACGTAGCATCGTGAGGAGTGGGTGTGCTGTTTTTCTTCTTTATCAGCCCTGGCTCTGAAAATTGACCCGGATATGCTATCACAGGCACGAGCGGCACATAATGGCCTGGGGGATGATGATGTTTTTCTTTCCTGTAAGGCCGCTCAGTCAGCCTTCTCGCATATCAATCATTCAGGATGCCGGACAACTCACGTTTGCGAACAGAGCGATCATAATCTTCGGCTTTCACGAAAATCCTGATATTCGAACAAATTAACTCATTCGTTCCATCTTTACTGTCCGTTTTTACGCATAAGCCAGCCCAGAAAGGACCATTTGCAATGGCGGGATCTGTTGTGTCCGAAACGGTGTCGTAGGGGTTTGGGGAGCAGCGGAACAGCAAACGCCGTTAAGCGGCCAATTTAAATGGTCATTAATTTATTAATCAATAAATTATGCCTCTTCATTCAAAGCTCTCAGCTCACCCTTACGCGTAGCGTATGGTAACTCGGCAGAAGGCAAGTTTTTCAATTAACAGCCTTCTGCCTTCCTGGTTACCATTTAATAGGAGCGCTAGCTATCCCCCACTCCACATGCAACGTACTTAATACGGTAATTCTCTTGTCCCGCCTCCGGCACATTGCCAAAATCCACCTGTAACAACTGCCAGCGACTTACGTCCCACGCGCAAAGTTGTCCTTCCAGCGCCAGGGCCGAAAGAGCACTGTGCGCTACAATAGGTAGCCTTCTCATCGACAACCAACTGGCATTGCGCACCTCATCAATGCTACGGGAGACCAGATATGCCTTAAAAGTAATCCCGGGAAACCATCCAGCTTCGCGCCATTTTCCTGAATATGTGTATCAATCACCGCCATGTCGTAGTCAGCGGGTAAGGTAAAGCGGTATTGCATGACAATCATAATATCTCCTCCGACAGCATCCGTCCCTGGCTGAAACTCCATTCATCGGCGGTATTGAACTGGATCATTACCATCACATCATCCGGGCAAATATCCAGCTTGTTATTCAGCCGTTGACTCAGCACGCGACAGAGATTTTGCTTCTGCTCTTTCGTGCGCGGCTTGCCAGCCAGGATATGAAACTGAATGAAGTTATCGCTGCGCCCGTCGCTTTTATAATAACGGTCAAAAACACGCTGGCGGGCTGGCAGCTCTTCAAAAACCTGAAAGAGATCGCCGGGCGGGACGGCAAATTCCTCCTCCAGACTTTGTTGCAGAATGACGGAAATCTGGGCGATCTCGGCATCGCTGTACCCCTGACGTAGCGTTATGCGGGTAAACGGCATGTTTTTAATCCTCTTCCTGACAACCAAGAGCAGACACAGCGGCAGGCCAGCCAGCATAGAACGCCAGGTGGGTAAAGGCTTCGACTATCTCTTCGCGGCTCAGGCCATTTTGCCGTGCGAAATTGATATGCCAGGAGAGTTGCTGCACTCGGCCTGACGCCGTCAGCGCACCCAGTGTAAGCAGACTGCGCTCGCGTGGGGAGAGTTCCTCCCGCTTCCAGATATCATTGAACAGTATGTCATTACTCAGTTCGGCTAGCTTCGGAGCAATGTTTGCCAGTGTTGCGCGATCAAGGATTTTCGCCATGGTATTTTTTCTCCTTATTGACAGTGAATTGATTCTGATACGATAGTATCATTCTGAAAATCAAATTATTAATGATAAACCATCCCGAATTACAGGACGATAATGGGCAAACTTCCCCTGACGATTGACCTTGATGCACTGCGCAGTTTTGTGACGGGTATTGAATACGGCAGCTTTACAAAGGCAGCGACTCACCTGTGTCGCTCAACCTCGGCGTTAAGCGCGCAGCTTAAAAAGCTGGAGCGACAATGCGAGGTCGAACTGGTAGTCAAAAAGGGTCGCCATCTGACGCTGACCCGCAATGGCGAGATACTCATGAGCTATGCCCATCGCCTGCTTGCTCTTAATGATGAGGCGCAGCGGGCGTTGAAGGGTGAGTTGTTACAAGGAGAGATCCGCTTTGGCATGCAGGAAGATTTTGGCGAATCTCTGATGCCCGGTATTCTGAGCAAATTCAGGATCCAGCATCCGGGGATACGTATCATCGCCCGGGTGGATCGCAACCAGGCGCTGCTCACGGCGCTTGATGACAATACGCTCGATATGGCACTTCTGTGGCAGCAGGAAAATAAGCCACGCGAAGGGAAACTTATCAGCCGGTGTCAACTGGAGTGGATACAGCATCAGGATTTGAATATCAGCATGCTGCTAAAGCAGGATGAGCCATTGCCACTGGTGATGTTTGAAAATCCGTGTCTGATGCGCTCACGCGCCATTACTTGCCTGAATCGGGCTGGCATTGCCTGGAGGGTGGTATTTGTCAGCCAGAGTCTAAGCGGTATCTGGGCTGCGGTGCAGGCTGGGCTAGGCATCACATTGCGCACACGCGTTGGGATGCCCGACAATCTGCGCGTGGCAGGGAGCATTCTGCCGTCCCCGGGGAATCTTGGAATTATGCTAGAGCAGAGAAATACAACGAATGAAGGTGCGCGGGTAATGCTGGGTCAACTGATAGAAGATGCGATATTAGGTGTGACATAAGTTGTTTTGGCATGCTCAGAGCCTGTATATACACGGGTCTTCCCCGATCATGGTGGGAAGGCTCAGAACGCCATATTCAGCTTCCCGTAGTGGAACATTACTCCCAGCTTAAAGCGCTCCCGGTTGCGGTATCCCCTGGCTTTTATTCTCAGTAGTCTGATCTTGCTGTTCAGCGCCTCCGCATTTCCGTTTGAGACTCCATGCCGCATGGCATTCAGGATGCCGTACAGCCTTTTCCCTATAGTCTTAGCTGCGTTCTTCATAAGGGGGACATCGCTGTTAGCCGCCAGCGCCAGCCATCCATGCCAGTCATTCCGTCTTTCCTCGCTCCAGGGGCTGTTCCAGATGTCCTTTGCCAGCTCTTTCAGCGCCCAACACTGGCTCGTCAGCTTCATCTGTGCGCGCAGTCATACCAGCTTCTCCTGCTTGGATTCTGTCATCCACTTATTGCTGTACTGCCACAGGAAGCGGGTCCCCTTTGCCTGACGACGACTTTCAACAGGGAGGTGCGGATGTTCATTCTGGCGGGTTTTATCAACCACTTCGCCCAGTTGCTTCGCCACATGGAAGCGATCGAAGGCGATTTTCTCGACCGCATTGGGTAAATGGATACGCGCTGCTCTTATATAGCCCGCATTCATGTCCATCGACAGTGTTTTGACGGACAACAACTGACTGTCAGTGAGCGAACGGAGATAGCTGGCAAGACTCTCTGTGCCACGGTCATCGGTTAATGCCAGCGCCCGTCCGTCGCGATCAGATACTACGGTTATATACCTATGCCCTTTTTTAAAGGCGACTTCGTCTACATTCATATGACGCGCTGATAAAGGCTTTTTAATCCGCGACAGGCCTCGCTTAACCGCGCGGGTCATAATGCCGTCAACGGCATTCCAGCTAAGTTTAAGTTGTTTCCTGACAGCATCAACGGTGCTGATTTTAAGCCATGAGAGCACGAACGATTCGAACAGCAGAGTGTACCGACTGCCGGAACCTGCCAACGGTACAGGCAGAGTCTGGCAGCCATGCTCCGGGCACATAACGCGGGGAACATCGGCTTCTACTAATGTCATGAACTGGCAGGTATCAAGGTGGCGCCATTTACGATGTCGGTGATCGTGAACAGAACAGGATTTCCTGCAGGTCGGACAGGTTAACTGAGTATTTTCAGCGATTCCGACTGTAACAGTAACGGAACCTGCATTTTCATCGAGGGTAAGGGATTTAACCTGCCATGGTGCAGTCAGGTTAAGGATATGGGCATAGAGGGATTTTTCGTCCATATAATTTCATTCTGATGCTTACTTTAAACTGATATTATTATTTTTTGCCCACTTTCTTAATCTTCCATTAGCGTTGGCGTAAGGCGAAGATGTGTTAAATGAGATCATTCTCCCCATCGTCCATTTTGTGTACCATGGTCTTCCATACAAAATATCATCGGTACGATCATCAATAAGGCTCACAATCTCATTTTTTACAGTCTGAAGTTCAGCTACTAACAATTCATAACTTAACTCACTGTAATCTGAGTAAAATTTTTGAGCAAGAAGACCAAGCTGATTCCATTTATAGCCAGTTTCCGGGAAATCGACAGACAGACCTTTAGCATCAGAAGTGATCCACTTTACAACAAGAGCATTCCATCCAAGCAGATACGAAACGAGATCACGAACACTCATCTCCGTTCCTTTGGCGTGTCCGTCCATTGATTTATCTGAAGTAATTTCTGGTGGGATTGCATTGAGGTAATTAATTAATTTACTAAAATTTTTATCAATAGCTAAAAGCAGTTCAGCTTTTGTTTGTGGCACACTCATAAGAATTCCCTCTCATGTAAAAAGAGACACCATAAAGGCACTGTGTGGTGTTTGAATATCACTCAATTATGTACCACCCACCACAACAGGGGAAGACCAATATACACTCATTTTTGCGATATCGATACTATCGCTTGTTTCCTAAATGGAGCCCTATGTGAGGTGAGTTTGGAGAACGGGAATATCCATGTCGGTCAAAAAACACTCATAACGTACAATATTTTCCGTTTCCCAAACTGACCCCAGATAGATCGCCTGACCAGTCTCAGCAACAGCGACTGGATGACGCTGAAAAAGCAGATAGAACATACGAGCTGCGGATTGTCAGCCTGGATGTGCCCACATCATGGCAGGCACTAGCAGATAAAAACCTTTCGCAGGCTGACCCGATCACCCCGCCGTGATAACAGCTATCAACAACATGCTTATCGATCTGATGGCCGCGATGTCACATAAGGACTGGCTGAGCCGTCGCCAGCGCCAGAAGCAGGGAATTGAGCGGGCGCATACACTGGGTAAATACTAGGGGAAGCCGGCCGATCATGAACGGCATCAAAAAGTCCTTTACTACCGACAGATCAAGAAACTGAGCATCCGCGAAACCGCAGATGTAACAGGCTACAGTGCTTCGCAGGTTCGTCGGATATTCCATAGAACTGTGTTAAATGTCCAGTACCATCAGCTAGGCCCATCAAAGCTTTGTAATATGTCTCTACCTGAAAGAAGTGGATAAAGGGTACCATCAAAAAATATACGAAGAATAAATTAAGTAGATAAGTTAAAGACAAAGCTTGTTCGCCTCCCGGAAACAGAGCGTGCTGCGCAAAACAGACCAGCCATGCTGTGAAAACCAGAAAACATACCGCGAGATACACCAACACTCCTGACACTGTTTTCATACCTTCCCTGCATAAATTAATTTTCATATCTCACAAATGCCTTTCAGTCGTTCGGTCAGTCCCGCTTAGTCTCAGATAATCACAGATACTGAGACCGGACAAACGAATTTTATCCGATGTAAGTGTTATTTATCAGCACTGGAGCAGGCCCGAATCACTGTCATTTTAGATACGCCAGCCAGGCGAGCTGTTTCGCGCAGCGATTTTCCGTTGACCAGGCGCAGGGTACGTATCAGTTCATGTTTCTGCATATCAGCCACCCTGCCCCGGTATTTCCCTTCAGCTTTCGCCTTATTGATTCCCTCTGACTGACGACGTCGACGGTCTTCGTAATCTTTTCGGGCAATAGCGGCGAGCATATCCAGCATCATGCCATTTACGGCCTTCAGCATGCTTCGCGTAAAGTCATCACTTATTGTGCTGGATAGCGCCAGATGGCTGGTCGGTAGATCAAGACTGACGATGGCCAGCTGCTTGTCGGTGATTTGCTTTCTGAGTGTCTCCCAACCTGCATCATCCAGGCGGGTAAGCCTGTCGACCTGTTCAATGAGAATGACATCACCAGGTTCCGCATCCCCAAGAAGTCTGAGTAGTTCAGGACGGTTCATTGTCGTACCGGAGACATTGTCGATATACCAGCCAGCAATACGGTGGCCATGTTGGTTCGCAAATGCCTTCAGCGCATTTTTTGCCCGACTGGCATCCTGATCTGAAGTGGATGCCCGGAGGTAACCAAAAACGAACATTTTTTGTCCTGGTAGTATCATTTAAGTGGTATTGCTAATCATGGTATCACTTAAGTAGTCACAATAAAATTACCCGGTATCTTTTTTTGGGGGGGGGCCATATAAAGTATACCCTAATGTGACATATTGGCGAGTGGTCTAGGATTGGTTAATAAAAAAGCCAGGGAATCCTGGCTCTTGGGTGAGCTGGTTGTTAGAAGAACCAGCGAATTAACTCTAAAAGCACAATGAGCGCTTTTAGAGCCTGGATGACTTTTGTAAGAGTCTCCATTTTCTCTCCTTTTCTGGAGAGTAGAACACCGAATGAACCCTTCCACTCTGTCATTCGGTTTTTAATCTTTAATGTCAGTTAAAGATAGTTCCACTCAGGTAATGGTACTGACTCAGCACCACCTGTTAGTCAGCCAGAGTCTAATCAATGTGTTAGCTGGCTCTTGTAAATCAGATTGATCAGAGTAAAGAGTGGGGGGTATCATTCAACCGTCAGTTAAAGATAGTTCCATTCCAGATCTGAGTACCAGCTTAGTTTTGGATGTAAAAAAGCCCGATCACCATGGACTGACCCCATAAAGTTGGACAGTTCATATTAAGCGGCTTTCAGGGCCTGGGTTCGGTATTCTACCGGACTCAGGCCTTTTAATTTCAGGCTGATCCGCTCGTTGTTATAATAATGGATATAGTCCTCTATCGCCTTCCTCAGTTCATTCAGATCGCTGAACCTGTTCAGGTAAAAACACTCCGATTTCAGTGTGCCGAAGAAGTTCTCCATCACTGCGTTATCCAGGCAGTTTCCCTTGCGTGACATACTTTGTGTCATTCCATGGGCCTTTAACTTTGCCTGATAGCCTGCCATTCGATATTGCCAGCCCTGATCCGTGTGCAGCAATGGTGCATCCTCCGGTCCGAGCACTGAGAACGCATCGTGCAGCATCGTATTAACCATCTCCATCACCGGCCTTTCTGACAGGCTGTAGGAGATAATCTCCCGGTTAAACAGATCGAGAACTGGCGACAGGTAAAGCTTTTTACCCTGTACCGAGAACTCTGTAACATCCGTCACCCATTTTTCGTTGGCCTTCGTTGCACCAAAGTTCCGGCTCAGGATATTGGGCGCAGCTTTGCCCACTTCCCCTTTCCAGGAACGATATTTCTTCACCCTTATCACAGAGCGGAGCGACAGCTCTGTCATCAGCCGCTGCACTGTTTTATGGTTTACCAACACTCCCTGTTTTCTCAGTGAGAGCGTGATCCTGCGGTAGCCATAACGCCCTTTGTGATAGTGGTAAATCTCTCTGATTTTGTCTTTCAGTCCGGCATGCCTGTCCACTCGCTTCAGGGCATTCATATTGTGATACCACGTACTGCGGGACATGCCCGCTGCACGCAGAAGATCACCGAGTGCATGCTTCAGCCTTAGCTCACTGATTATCCGGGCTTTCTGCCGTTTTTCTCGCTTTGAACTAAGGCCTTCAGCTTTTTTAGATAGGCATTCTCTGCGCGAAGGTAACGGAGTTCCGCTCGCAGTTCTTCGGGAGATAACTTTTCCAGTTCTGCATCGGTAAGTGGAGGTGTTTTTTGAGGTTTTGTCATGTCCTTACTCCGGCCTGGTTTTATGTTCAGAAGTCCTTCTTCACCAGTGTCTTTGTAAACCTTCACCCAGTGCCGGACAACAGATTCATTTGAGATATTAAACCGTGCGGCAGCCTCGCGCATGGTAAGTTCTTCACTCAGAGCCTTCAGGACAACCGTCAGTCGAAACTCAGGAGAGTGGCGGTCATTTTTCCATGTAATACCATCAATACCGTGGAGTTGCCAGGCTCTTACCCAGCGTCGCACTGATGTTTCTTCAACACCAAAACGTTCAGCGGTACGACGAGCGCCATCGTGTCCGGCAAGATAATGATTAACGACAGCTAATCTGGTTTCGAGAGAATATTTTGGCTTTGCCATAAAAAACTGCACCTTACTCAGTTGGGTGTCCAACTTTTGGGGTGCAGTCCACCAGTCGGGCTTTTTTACATCTAAACCCGCTTGAAGCCTTATCATCCGCTGCCTTGACCCCAATTATGGGTTAATTTATTACTGTAACGCATTCCTAATAATCGCGATTTTATTGATCCAGAACAAAGTAAAAATGTCAGAGTACAAGTGAAGGGCGCTTGCGCTAAATGTAAATTTATACGATTAAAAAAAGATCATTTTTACTACTAACAATTATTCTTGTTCTTAGTCATTCATCTGAACGAGCTCTTGAAACAGTCATCGTCTGGTTGCATTAACCCGTAAGCGGAGGAAGAACCCATAACCTAAAGTTATCGTTTGAAGCGGTAGGCTATGAGATCTCAAACCTCAATATTTAGCTTTATACTCATTTGAGCTTTTGAGCTTTTGAGCTTTTGAGCTTTTGAGCTTTTGAGCTTTTGAGTTTATGTGTGTTTTTGCTTTTGCTCATATTAATATAATGGTAGACTCAAAAACTCATAGGAGTAATTGAGTAAAAACACAAGTGGGGTTATGAGTATGAAGGTTGTTTCTTTCCTTAATCCGAAGGGTGGCTCAGGTAAAACCACCGCAGTTATTAACGTTAGTACAGCAATGGCTCGTGCAGGATACAACATCGCCGTTGTGGATACAGATCCACAGATGAGTCTGACTAACTGGAGTAAATCAGGCAAAGCCGCATTCGATGTGTTCACGGCTGCGTCTGAGAAAGATGTTTATGGCATCAGGAAAGATCTTGCTGAATACGACTTTGCCATAGTTGATGGCGCCGGTTCGCTTTCTGTAATTACTTCTGCTGCAGTAATGGTCAGCGATTTAGTTATCATTCCGGTTACTCCAAGCCCACTTGATTTTTCCGCAGCGGGAAGCGTTGTCACAGTCCTTGAAGCTCAGGCATATAGCCGGAAAGTAGAAGCTCGTTTTCTCATAACTCGAAAAATCGAGCAGGCAACCATGCTAAATGTTTTAAAAGAAAGCATTAAAGACACTGGTGTCAAACCATTCCGAACGGCAATTACTCAACGCCAAATTTATGTTAAGTCAATTCTGGATGGTGACAGTGTATTTGAATCTAATGATGGGGCCGCTAAAGGTGAAGTGGAAATTCTTACAAAAGAGATAGTTAAAGTTTTTGAGTAATTACACTTTTACTTATAAACTCAAATGAGTAAATGAAAGGGGGGAGTCTATGGCTCTTGAAAAGGCCCATAGTGGTAGTAAAAAAATGACCTTTGGTGAGAATAGAGATCTTGAAAGAGTGGTCGCTACTCCAGCTTCATCAGGTAAGAGCAAGCGTGTTAACGTCAATTTTGATGAGGTGAAACACACCAGATTTAAAGCTGCTTGCGCGAGAAATGGAACTTCAATAACGGATGTGATTAGCAAGCTTGTAGATGACTGGCTTAAAGAAAATGAATAATTGAGATTTAAGCAGTGATAGAATTTCACTGCTTAAATGAAGTGTACTAGCTCAGACTTGACCTGACAGTTTTCACCGGCAGCACACAATCAAATCTGACAGTCTGCTTTGAGCTGTGAGTTCAACCGATGGATGCAACACACTTATTGAACCGCTCTGCGGGTGATTCATAGTCTAGCGTTTTTCTCGGCCTTTCGTTGAGCTGTCTGGCAACACTGTTTAGTCTTTGCTGGCTGTGAACCGATAAGTCAGTTCCTTTTGGAAAATATTGTCTGAGCAATCTGTTCGTATTTTCATTTGAGCCACGTTGCCAGGGAGATTGAGGATCACAGAAATAAATCTGAATGTTTGTCGCTACAGTAAATCGAGTGTGGCTGGTCATTTCCGCGCCCCGATCCCATGTTAATGTTTTATAAAGCTCCACAGGCAATTCCCGGGCTTGTCTGATGAGTGCAGATATAACCGTTATGGTCTTGTTGTCTCTGATTTTGGCCAGCATAACAAAGCGGGAATGGCGTTCTACGAGAGTGACTATATAGGAGTTTTTCGAGCCCTGGATCAGGTCACCTTCCCAATGACCCGGTATGGCTCTGTCTGCAACTTCAGGTGGCCTTTCGCTTATTGGTATCGCATCCGGGATTGATCCTAATCCTTTCCCTTTAAGCGATGACGTTCTGGATCTACGAACCGCTCTTCCGCTTCTGAGGCATTGCTGCAGCTCTTTTTTTAATGCCCCCCGGGTTTGTATAAAAAGCGTTTTATAAATCGTTTCGTGTGACACATGCATTTCCTGATTATCCGGATAACAGCGTTTTAGCCAACCGGCGATTTGTTCCGGCGACCAGTCCTGATGCATCTTCTCTGCAATGATTTTACACAATGTGGGGCTTTCAATTAGCTTACAGGTTTTTGGTCTCAGGGCACTTTCCCATGCAGTAGCATCCGCTTTTGCTGCACGATATTGTTTTGCACCTCCGTGCCTCTTGATCTCGCGGCTAATCGTTGAAGGAGCTCTTGATAATTTGGCAGCGATGTCCCTGATGCTACGTTTTGCTACCAGCCCTCTGGATATCTCCTCTCTTTCATCTAGCGAAAGCGCTAACCGATGTCGCTTTCGGACAGGGGGACGGTATCCACCAGTCTGGTGGATAGTGGGCATGATAGAAGAATGATATCTGTCGAACATTCTGGCGATATCATGCAGGGAATCACCTTGCTTATATCTGTCCCAGATAATCGCTTTCTGTTCTGGCGTGTAGTAAATGCGCGTTCTTCGTTTCATGGCAACGTCCCCCCTTGATTAAGGATAGCGTTGCATCGACCCGTTGAACTCACAGCGAGAAGCGGACATTGGCCAATATTTTGAGTAATCTGGCCCAGTTGGAGCGAAGCTTCAAAAAGCGACATTGAGCCCAAAAGCTGCCGATTGAGGCACAATATTCCGACCTCTAATGCTATTCTGCGTAGTCTTGGCCACCTGCGATGACACTAGACAGCTTGATCCCGCGCTATTGTCAGAGAAGCAATCCAGGCGGGAAACGCTGGTCTTCGGACATAGCCTTACTGCCATGATTGGAGGGCAGTTGGTGGCTGGTTTGCAGCTTCTGGATATGCCGGAAGATTGGCAGCTATCCCCGCATCTGCTGCTGGAAGCCTGTCTGCCGGGCTTTATCGCTACCTGTGCGCAAAAACCATAGGACTGATCCAATGAAATCGATACAACTGCAAGACGGCCGGCAGCTCGGCTGGTGTGAATGGGGACCGCAGGACGGCAAACCGGTGGTATTTTGTACTGGTGCAGGCATGAGTGGTAGCCTTGGCTTCGGCAAGGAACATTTGGATCAGCTGGGGTTGCGCCTGATTTCCCCCCATCGCCCTGGATGCGCTAACTCAAGCATGCATCCTGAAAAAAGCCTGCACAGTTGGGGGCTTGATGTGGCCGAGATGTTGGCACATGAAAAGTTACAAGCATGCCACGTCGTCGGTTTTTCCATGGGTGTTCCATTCGCCATGGCGCTACATGCAACTTGCGCGGTAGAGTCCATGGCAATCGTGGCGGGTCAAGATCAGTTTGATTACCCGGAAACGTACAATCTGCTACCCGATGATGTGAAGGCTATGCTGGCGCAGTTACGCAGCAACCCTACCGAGTTTGAGCAATGGCTTGCTGGCAATGCCAGTGCCGACTGGTTGTGGAATTTCATCATGAACAGCAGCTCCGAGCTGGACAAGGCAGTATACAGCGAGTCCGATTTCGCTAAAGCTTATCGCCACTGCCTCAATGAGGGGTTTGCCCAAGGAGGAAAAAGTTATGCGCGTGACCTGGTTAACGCGTGGGGCGAATGGTCGGTCACTCCAGAGGAAGTTGATTGTCCGGTTGTCCTGTGGTTTGGTGCCGAAGATCGTAGTTCGGTACATTCCCCAGACGGGGGGGAGCTATTGAATAAACGCTTTGCTACCGCCCAGCGTTATTTTCTGGGTAATGCCGGTGGCTCCATCCTTTGGACGCATGCGCGCGAAATTTTGCAGTCCTTGTGAAAATTGAGCAGCAAGCATGTGCCTCAGCCAGCAGCTCTTCGGCTTAAATGTCGTTTTTTGTAGCTTCACTCCCACTGGGCCAATCAAAGCACCTTACCGTATCAACGCGATTGAAACATTGTTCGATAAATTGGTATGCCATCGCGCCTGTCACCGTTGGGCGATTTCGGCCTCATTTCAATGATTTAACAACGAGTCGGAGAGGTAAAATTGTTTAATTATTCCATCAAGTACTGGATAAGGGGTTTTCTCTTTCCTTAATCCAGGTAATAAGTTCTGCGACCTGATTATCTGAAAATACCGCTATACCATGTTCTGCGAGTAGAGACGCTGCTACACCCATACCAGCTTTACGTATGCCACTAAAGGAACCGTCATAAATAAGTTGGCTACCACAAGTCGGACTGCCATCAGTCAACAATGCAGCTTTACAGCCAGACTCCTGAGCTGTACGCAGTGCTAACCAGTCTGCAAGCTGATAGTACTCAGTAACGTCTTGTCCCGTATTTTCAGTTATTCTGGCTTGTCCGTGCATCACGTCTTTACCATCAGCAGAAATAATTTCTGCCGGAGGGCGTGGTATAGGCAATCCGGCAGCAAGTTCAGGACAATGGATTACCAGGCGCTGCTCCTGTTGCCAACGAGCAAGCTGAGAAATCATCTGTGCCTTTTCACTTCCGTTATAACGGACCTTTAAACCCATCAGGCAAGCGCTTACCAGAATTTTATTTATCATCATTTTTTGAAATGAAGGTGATGGAATAGTTAATTTTAACATGTCACTTTTATACAAAACCAGCCAAGGATTGAATAACGCTCTCGCTGAGAAAACAACGTCCGCTTCTGGCACAGAGCAGCCTGTCAGATTAGGTTTGGCTCTGTGCCATAGCTGTGTCAGGTCAAATCTAAGCTAATACAAATGAAGTCAATGCCGGGTGATGCCGCTGACGTCTCGTTCCGGCAGTAAAGCTTGTCCATGTGCGTTGAATGTGATGGTGACAATCTTTCTGGCCAGCCCTTCCTCTGAAATAGCATCATCCAGTCTGACATCACGAATCAGAGGGCTTTCCTCTTCTATATGATGGGCAATATCCCGTAGCCACTCTGCCAGCGTTTTTTTATCCATATCTTTCTGCTCCAGTCGAATGTTAGTTAGCATAAACATATCACACTGAAATCGTATGGTTTTAAAAAAGTGTTTGTAAACAGATGATTAACATACCTGCGTCATTTCAGACGAGCGACAGGCAAATCTGCCAAGCGGGTTGTATAAGCGGGAGAAAGCATCTCCCGCTTCATCTGCCATTCCGGCGCAATTCCCCGCCCCGCAAACCAGACTTTCCCAAATCCTGAATGGTTGATGCCGTCGAGTACCTTCATCAGTTCCTCACTGTGTGCTCTGGGCTGTATGTCATCAAACAGATTAAGCTGAGAGACGCCGGTCGGGGAGAAATCGTTCAGCATGATGCCGGCTTTGGCATAGCGATGGCCGGAGACCCAGATCCTGTCCAGCGCTCTGACTGCAGCAGTAATAATGTCCCGGGTGTCCCGCGTGGGTGTCATCAGTTTCTCTGTTGCCAGATTGCCGTAATAAGGCTCGTTGATGGCGAACGGCGAAGTTTTAATGAAAGCCGAGATATGCCGGCAGTACTGGTGCTCTCCGCGCAGCTTCTTCGCAGCGCGTTCTGCATGCTGACAGATGGCCTGACGCATGGCTTCATACGTTGTTACGCGTTCTCCGAAAGAACGACTGCAGACAATCTGCTGTTTGGGCGGGGGCGCTTCTTCCAGCGAGATGCACGGCTCTCCGTTCAGTTCACGAACCGTTCTCTCCAGTACCACATTGAAGTTTTTCCGGATGAAGGTCGGATTCGCGCGCGCCAGCTGCAGCGCGGTGGTGATACCCATTGTCCCCAGCGTCTTCGAAATTCTCCGGCCCACGCCCCAGATTTCTTCCACCGGCTGCAGTGAGAGCAGTTTCTCCGTCCGGCGGGGATTGCCCGGGGTCAGGGCCAGCACGCCACCAAATTGCGGCCATTCTTTTGAAGCCCACTGGGCTGACTTCGCCAGCGTTTTGGTGGGGCCCATACCGACACCGATGGTGAGTCCTGTACCGTTACCAACATGGACACGCAGCTGCCGGCCGAAGTCTTCAAAGTCAATGCAGCTGTTGATGCCCCGGATATCGAGGAACATCTCGTCAATGGAATACTGTTCCACGCGCGGCGCCAGCTCTTCCAGATGAGTCATCACCCTGGCGGACATCGAGGCGTACAGCTCATAGTTGCTGGAGAACACGTGCAGCTTCTCGGGAAACTGCGCGTCCTTCAGCTGGAACCACGGTACGCCCATTTTGATGCCAAGTAGTTTTGCTTCTTTTGAGCGGGCGATAACGCAGCCGTCGTTGTTGCTCAGCACGACAACCGGTTTACCCCGCAGGTCAGGGCGAAACACCTTCTCGCAGCTGGCATAGAATGAGTTAACGTCGGCCAGGGCAAACATCAGTCCGCTCCGCGCGTCTTATGGATAAACGCGGTCACCACACCAAAAATCTGCAGCGTCTCCGGGTCAGGGTGAAGGGCAGGGTAGGCCGGGTTCATGGGCTGCAGTACAGGACGGGGCGTCAGCAGAAGCCGTTTGACGGTAAATTCCCCCTCCATTTCGGCGATGACAATATCCCCGTGCACCGGCTTCTCTGCCTTGTCGACGACCATCAGGTCGCCTGAATTCAGGCCAATATCGGTCATTGAGTTGCCGATAGCCCGGACAAAATAGGTGGAGGCCCGGTGCCGGATGCAGTACTCGTTCAGATCCAGCTCCGCTTCCGTGTAATCTGCCGCCGGCGATGGAAAACCGGCGGCGCAACGCTCGGTAAAAAGGGGGAGGGTCATGACCCCGGGTTCGAGGGAGGCAGCAATAAACTTCATTTTAGCGTCTCATTAACTGTATTTATATACAGTAATTATTTTGCCGCCTTTATTTTTTTGCAAGCCTCTTTACGCAACTCCGGGCTAAAACATTGCTGTGGTTACGAAAAAAAACGACTGACTGTAAAAACGTATGTCAGAACGTGCGCTGCGCTGATATCGTGTAATATACAGATAATAAATAGGTTTTTACCTGAGGAGGTGTTTATGTCACCCGGATTCAGAAAGGCTCTCCGCTTTGCCGGCGTCCCCGTCGACAGCAGCGAACCGGTACGCAGACAGTACGGCAGCCGCATGATTGGTATCGTGACGGTATGCCTGCTCCCGCTCCTGGTGTTCGACGTCCCGCAGTGGGTTTTCGTGCTCTCCCAGGTTATCTGGGGCGCGGGCGTGTATATCGGCCTCTCCGTGGCCGGAGATAAATCCCGGAACCGCTGATGCTTTGTCGCTGATTGTATAAAAAAAACACAGGCGTGATGACGCCTGTCCCACCGCGCTTCTCCGCTGTCTGCCTTCAGGTTATCCACAATCTTAAACCCCGCGTTTGTGGACAGGTATGCCGATACTCCTCTTTCCCCTGTTGTCGCTGAAGGCCTGCCACCCGCTGCCAGTGTCTCGCGTCCGGTCGGGTACGGGACGGGCGGCTTTTCCGCTCAGGCCCGGCGTCGTTGAGAGTGTACGCCAGTCCCTCGCCTTTTTAATGAACGCCCTTCAAGCCGCTTTCGCGGCATATTCTCGCCGCCATAAAAAACTGGCGGCTGTGATATTCCACGGTCGGCCTGACCCGTGACCGGACGCGATGAACAGGCAGCGTGCGGCAGGGAACGGTATCGCGGTGATGCCTCCTGCCCCCCTCTGACTACAGGAGTGCTGCCATGTCCAGATTCATTCTCGGGAACTGTATTGATGTGATGCGCGGATTCCCCGACCGTGCCGTGGACCTTATTGTGACCGATCCGCCTTACCTCGTCGGTTTTAAGGACCGTCAGGGCAGACAGATTGCCGGGGATGTGACGGACGAATGGCTGCAACCGGCCACGCTGGAGATGTACCGCATCCTTAAAAAAGACGCCCTGATGGTCAGTTTCTACGGCTGGAACCGGGTGGACCGCTTTATGGCTGCGTGGAAAGCTGCGGGCTTCTACGCCGTGGGCCAGCTTGTGTTCACCAAAACCTATGCGTCAAATCGCCGTAATGCGAAAGACCGACGCGGATTCGTGGACTACCGCCATGAAGGGGCTTATGTCCTTGCCAAAGGCCGCCCGGTGCCGCCCCTCAGACCGCTGCCGGATGTGATGCCCTTTCCGTATACCGGCAACCCACTGCACCCAAACCAGAAACCGGTGGAGGCGCTACAGCCGCTGATTGAGTCATTCAGCGCCCCGGGCGCGATTGTTCTCGATCCGTTCGCCGGGAGTGCCTCGACCTGCGTCGCCGCATACCGCGCCGGACGCCGCTATATCGGCATTGAAATGCTGGCGCAGTACCACCGGGCCGGCACCGAACGACTGGCTGCCATGCGCCGTGCCGTCAACACCCCGGCGGCGAACGATGAATGGCTTCCGGAGGTGGCGTAATGAACTACAACGGACACGAAGCCCTGCGCCGCGATATGGCCGGGCTGGCCAACAACATCTGCGACCTGAAAACCACCCTGAAAGTGCTGGAAGACAAATACCACTACCAGCACGACGGACTGCCGGAACGACTGGCTGGCGTGAGCCTGCGCCGCCTCAACGTCCTGATGGACGAGGCATTCAATATCGCCCTGTTACTCGATGAATCTTTCAGAGACTGAACCCCGGGCGGCGAGGCCGCCCCACTGAATCACGGAGACAACACCATGCTGTATGGCACCCGTAAAGAACTGAACAAAAAACTTAAACGCATGTTTGGGGACGAAGAACGCTACGCCCTGCTGGTCTGGACGAAAGAAGACGTGATGGCCCTGGCCGGGAACATGACGGAGGCCGAGGCTCACACCCTGCTTGAGCTTATCGGCCGCACGGGAACGGGGGAGCACACCGAAGAAGGCGTGTCATTCCGCACCGTGCAGGCGCTGTACGCCGGGATTCGCCCGGGCATTCCCCGCGTGAGCGTCCCCGTCGATACGCTGTATCGCATCACGGACATTGCCGCACAAGCGATTAAAGGAGAAGACGAGCATTCGCCGTCGCTGACGGTAGATCACTACCCGAGTGTCGCTGACGCTCAGGCAGAAATCGCCTGGCTGAAACGTGAACTGGCCGCCTGACCCGTCCGCCCCGCTGAACGGCGGGGCATTCACCGAAGGAAAAAACATGAGAAACGACACACTCAACGCGCTGATACTCCGCCACGGCGACCGGATGCTAAAGGATGCGGGCTGGCCGCCTTGCGTGGATATGATGCAAATCGCGCCTGAAACTATGCCCGGCTGGTCAGTCGCCACCGGCTCGCTCGATGCCGCACACATTCTGGCGCTGGTCACGCACCTTTGCCAGCCGCTGACGTATGGCCGGGCCGGGTTGCTGACAGCCAGCGCCCGGCGGCTGGCGGGAACCCCGGCCCGGCTGTATCTGTACCCGGCAAAGGGCTTTATGCCCCCGGAAAAACTGGCGGACGCCCAGACACTTCATCTGCCTTATGCACAGGAATGGCTGACGGCGGCGGAATGTGACGATCTGCTGGCTTTCCTGAAAGCCTCCCTCACGCAGATAGCGGAAATCGTCAGGCTGGATGCGCACCGCCTTGCCGCTGCGCTGAAACCGTCCGTCACGCCGCGACTGATGGACAGGCGGTTTGGTGACTGGCGCGTACTGGCTGACGAGTACGAGCATGAAAACTGGCTCGATCAAAACGACACTGACGTACTGGATGCCGTCCTTGACGCTGTTCTGGTGCGCGGGGCGTCGTTCTGCCCCATCCTGTTGACCGTGGTTAATGAACGACGGGAGGAAATCGAAGCCGCAGGCGTTATCACCGATATGCTGCGTTTCCCCGGCTACCCGGCCCGCCGCTGGCTTGATCGCCGTGTACTGCGCGAGGTGGTGAGTGAAGCCCGGGCGACGCCCGCACAAACTGAATGATGATGGCGGGGGAGGAAAAATCACTTCCCCCCACTGACCGGCGCGGGATGACCGTATGCGATAAGGATGTCCCCGTGCCGGCTCCGCATTCACCCGGCCCGGCCTCCGGGCCTTTGGGGGGAAAACCCGCCTCTGTTATCGCCGTGTCGTGTGCGGGCGGTGCCGTGCCTCCATCTTAGCCGGGCTGTCGCGAATGCAAGGGTAAAGTGAACGCGGCGGTCACCCGGTCCTTCCTTCCCGTCAGCCGGGATTTTCCGGTCGTTCGACCGCTCAGGATTCACGGCCTCACCCTCCAACTCCCGTCTGCCGTGTGCGTCAGGCTGCGGCTTCCCTTGCGCCCCTGCATTCCCGACTGGTCGCCCGTCTGTTATGGAGGCACGGCACCGCCCGGTGTCGCAGTCCATGTGATTACGGAGGTTTTACCATGCAGTATGTGAAAACGCGCCCGGCCCTGAATGTTGAAGAGTCCGACCGCCTGTCCTTCATGCCGTACATGTTCGGCATGGATTTTATGCTCGCAGAATTGCAGGTATATGCGCTGGCCAAAAAATGGATGCCCGAATATGAAGCCGAATTCTGGCATTACATCCGCTTACCGGAGGGCGGCGGTTACATGATGCCCGATTGTGGCCGCGTCCATATGATCAGCACGGAAAGCTGGTTTGACCGCATTGTGAGCGCCGATGCGGCGGGCATTATTCTGACATCGCTGGCCGTTAACCGTCGTCTGGCGGCAAATCATGACAGCGGCAACCCGGCCCTGACTCACCTTTACATGCTGCGTGATGCCCAGCTCTGGAATCACATCACCCTTCACCCGGAATGCAACGCCATTTACGCCGCGCTGGACTGATTAACGACCGGGGCGGCCATGCCGCCCCGCAGGGAGACGAAAAAATGCATTCATCAATTACGGTTCCGGCGGTCTACGTGGGTACGTATCACCAGTACAACTGCGGCAGCATTTTCGGCAAATGGTTTGATTTGACCGATTTCGACGACGAAGACGCGTTCTATGACGCCTGCCGGACGCTGCACGCCGGCGAGGAAGATCCCGAACTGATGTTTCAGGACATAGAGGGCATTCCGACACAGTTTGCCTCTGAATCATCCGTAAAGTGGGCGTTTATCGAGGCTTTCCGGCAGGCACAGGACGACGGGCGCGCCGCCGCGTTTGTAGCCTGGGCGGAGTATACCGGCGAGTGCGACTATGACGCCTT
This sequence comes from Klebsiella sp. CN_Kp100, assembly GCF_040065315.1. Taxonomy (NCBI): domain Bacteria; kingdom Pseudomonadati; phylum Pseudomonadota; class Gammaproteobacteria; order Enterobacterales; family Enterobacteriaceae; genus Klebsiella; species Klebsiella sp. CN_Kp100. Next base: position 9,734 of record NZ_JBEAIJ010000047.1, on the reverse strand, counting down.
TGATGACGCGTATTACGGCGAAGCGGAAAGCGAGGAAGATTTCGCTTATGGCTTTGTGGAGGACAACGGCATGTTAAACGAGGTGCCCGAATCATTGCGCGTGTATTTCGATTATGAGGCATACGCGCGGGATTTATTCAGCGACGGGTATGTGTTCCATGATGGTTATGTTTTCAGAAACTGAATGATGTCCGGCGGGGAAGCCCGCCGGTTAAGGAAAATACGTATGAAACTTGCACCACAAAGCCGCGATATCCTGCGCCAGTACAAAACTCTGATTAACGCACGCCGCCGGGATGCCGGGCAGCGGGAACTGACCACCGCCCAGGTGATAAACGAAATCTGCTATTACATGACCTGTCAGTGTGCCGTCTACATCGGCGGACACTTCATCTTACAGGGCGGTAAAGGGCAGTAAGCTCGATGACAGGCGTCCGGGCCGGAGGGCGCCTGTCTGCCCGCGCGCAAAACCCTGGCAGGCTGCGCCTGCCGGAGAGAAACATCGCCGCGCCTTCGGCGCCGCTCGCTCTCTTCTCCGTTCTCAGTCGCTGAAGCCAGATAATGGGCGTATTATCCACAGTCAGCAGCTGCCGCGCGCTAATGCGCCCGAATACCAGAAGCCGGAAGACGGTGGCAGAGAGATTAAGCCTTAATTTTTTTGCCAGGGAGGGACTGCGGTGCGTATGTCTGCTTTATTTGCTATCACGTGTTTGTTGAGCGCGTTTAATCTTGTATTTATGCCATTCCATCCCGTCATGATGTTATGGGCTTTTGGCCTCGCCATCGCCTTCATTCTTGTCAATGTGATTGCCGACAGACTGCGTCTGTGGTCCGGTGTTGCATGGGGGATTGCTGCCGCTGTCATCGTCGCTTTTATGCTTAACGGTGCACAGCCCGATGAAGAAAACCGGGTGCTCATCAGTTCATTCGCATGTCTCGTCTCAGCATGGTATGCCGTGATTCATTTCAGAAAAGAGAAGAGAGAGTCTCAGTCCTGACCGGTATTCTTTCTGCCTCTGCCTCTGCCTCTGCCTCTGCCTCTGCCTCTGCCTCTGAATTTGAATTTGAATTTGAATTTGAATCTGCTTCCGCTTCTGGCTTTGCCTCTTGCTGCTATTGTTGTTGATGTTGTTGATGTTGTTGATGTTGTTGATGTTGTTGATGTTGTTGATGTTGTCGATGTTGTTGCTCTTCCTCTTCCTCATTTATTTTTCACACAATCTGCCATTGGGCCACCTTCGGCTCCCGACCCGCTGGCGCGGTTCAGTCGTCGAGCCACACTCCGCTAACCGCGAAAGGACGCGGTAAGCTCCGCCGAACCCGCAAGGCGGTTTCGGGCTATCGCTAGTGTCTGATGTCTGACGTCAACGGCAGGCTTGCAGCATCCCTGTCAGGATGCGCCGCCCTTTTACGCGCCGTCACCTGCGCTTTTCGCACCCCGGCAAACGGCCGCCGGGCTGTAAGGCGCAACGCCGTTTTCGCTGCCGCTTCTCCGACGTTGCGGCGGGTTCCTGCTCATTCCTTGCCTGGTTTTTTCACCCCTTTGAGTCCTTTCGCCGGGGCTGAGACAAGCACAACCCGTCTTGCCGTCCATGCACTGCTGGCGCACGGCCATAAAAACTTTTTGCCTGGACCCGCAAAAACTTTTCACGTCCGGCATGGACGGCTTCACCGGGCCGTGCTCGTTTACGCCCTTGCGGCGAACGGCTCTCAAACGGGTGAAGGTAACAACCAGCGGGCACGTTCAGCAGGTCCCCGCAAAAGTCAAAACCGCGGCCCCGGCAACTCAACGGGTGATGGTTTTTAAAGGCAAAACAACAGAGTAAGGAGATTCATCATGGCAGCACGTGGCGTTAATAAAGTCATTCTGGTCGGACATCTGGGGCAGGACCCCGAAGTGCGTTATATGCCCAACGGCGGCGCAGTGGCAAACCTGACGCTGGCCACGTCCGAAACATGGCGTGATAAGCAGAGCGGGGAACTGCGCGAAAACACCGAATGGCACCGTGTTGTCATGTTCGGCAAGCTCGCGGAAGTGGCTGGCGAATACCTGCGTAAAGGCGCGCAGGTTTATATCGAGGGCCAGCTGCGCACACGTAACTGGCAGGACGATACCGGCGCCACGCGCTACGTCACCGAGGTACTGGTCGGGCAGAACGGCACCATGCAGATGCTCGGCGGGCGTCGTGACGGCGATCAGCCCCAGAACACTGCTCCGCAGCAGCCCGCGCAGCCGCAGAGTTCTGCTGCCCCGGCTCAACCTGCTCAGGCCCCGGCTAAATCCCCGAAAGCGAAGGGCGGTAAAAAAGGCCGTCAGAGCGCCGCCCCGTCTCAGCTTCCTCCCCAGACTTTCCCGGACGATTACCCGCTGACCGATGACGATGCGCCCTTTTAAACCATGATGAACACGCCCCGCTCAGGCGGGGCAGAAAAGGAGAAACACATGGACCACAACGTTTTGTCCCCCCTTGAATCCCTGCCGGATGGCACCTTCACCCGTAGTCAGGCGCAGGTGGTCGCGGCGCAGTATCAGAATGTGGCGATTGAGGATGACCAGGGAACCCATTTCCGCCTTGTCGTCCGTCATCAGGATGACGACAGCATGGTCTGGCGTGTCTGGAATTTTGAACCGGGCGGTGAGTTCCTGATGAACCGTTATATCCGGGACTACGGAGTACGTAGAGCGCAATAAGCCGTAAGAGGTGCCGGACAGGTGGGCTGTCCGGCAGACAGTCATCAATAATCTGAAGGAGTATTAACTATGTCAGTGACCGAGTCTAAAGCAAAAACCCCCGCGAAAACCAGCAAAAAAGCGGTGAAACCTGCCGAATCCGCCGCACTGAAAGCCGGGCTTGAGGCCGCACAGATTGAGATGGTGCCGCTGTCGGCGCTGGTCAAATCCCCGCTGAACGTCCGCACTATCCCGTATCCGCCAGAGAGTGTCCGGGAAATGGCTGACTCCATTCTCGCGGTCGGCCTCATTCAGAATCTGGTGGTTCACACGCTGCCGGACGGCCTGTCGGGCGTGGCAGCGGGCGGTCGTCGTCTGGCGGCCCTGCAGCTTTTACAGCGCGAGCAGCGCATTGATGCCGGGCATCAGGTCATCGTGAAGCGCGTCAGCGACGAACTGGCGGTGGTGGCTTCGATGGTCGAGAACAACAACCGGGTGGCGATGCACCCGGCAGAGCAAATCAGCGGTTTTCGCACGTTGTCTGAGCAGGGGAAGACCCCGGCGCAAATCGGGGACCAGCTGGGCTACAGTTCGCGCCACGTCCAGCGCATGCTGAAGCTGGCCAGCCTTGCCCCGGAACTGATTGCCCTGCTGGCAGAAAACACGCTCGATGTGGAGCAGTGTCAGGCGCTCAGTCTGGAAAGTGACCCGGCGCGTCAGATACAGGTATATGAGCAGGTGAAGGCTTCATACAGCAACGCTCCGGCCCATCTGCTGAAACGCGCCATCACGGACACCGAAATATCGGTTCGCGACGCCCGCTTTATGTTTGTCGGTCGCGAAGCGTATGAGGCCGCCGGGGGCGAAGTGCGCGAGGACCTGTTCAGCGCGCAGGAGGGCGACGGAACGGCAGACGGGGTGCTGGTCGGGCGTCTGGTGCAGGAGAAGCTGGAGTCCGCCGCGCTGGCTGTTGAAATGCAGGAGGGCTGGTCATGGTCACTGGCACGGGAAGGGGCGGTGCGGAACTACGGTGACGACCGGGAACATTATCTGGTCCTGCCGGAGCCGGAGGGCGAACTCAGCGCTGACGAGCAGCAGCGTCTCGATACGCTGTACGCCACGCAGGAAGCCACTGAAACATTTGAGGACGAAGCCGCGATTCAGGTGCTGATTGACGAGATTGAAGATGCGGCATCGATCCGGGCATGGACACCGGAGCAGAAAGCGGCCTGTGGCGTGGTGGTCAGCCTGAGTGACGGCGAGCTTCGTATCCAGCGCGGTGTGCAGAAGAAGGTGCAGGCGGCGGTCGCTGACGGACAGGAGAGTACGGGCGGTCAGGCCTCCCTGCATGTGGTGAGCAGCAGTACCCCGGATGTGGCAGAGGGTATCAGCGTACCGCTCCTGAAAAAAATGTCGTCCGAGAGAACGCTGGCGGTACAGGCGGAACTGGTCAGGCAGCCACAGAAAGCCGTGGCCCTGATGGTCTGGCGGCTGTGCAGTTGCGTGTTCCACTACTGTATCACCACTCGGCACCCGTTCGTGATGCGTCTTGAGGTCCACCACAGCAATCTGACCAGCGAAGCCCCGACCGGAGAAGAGGGTCTGGCATGGCAGTCTTTGATGCAGGAGAAAACCCGTCTGGAAGCCCTGCTGCCGGAGGGCTGGAAGAACGATTTCACCACCTTCTTTGCCCTCGACGGACAGACTCTGATGTCGCTGATGGCCTTCTGTACCGCCTGTTCCGTAGATGGTGTCCAGACCCGCGAACACGGACATACCCGCCGCAGCGACCTTGACGGTGTCGAGGCGGCACTCGGGTTCCACCTGCGCGACTGGTGGCAGCCAACGGCGGATAACTTCCTCGGGTTACTCAGCAAAAATCAGATTGTGGCGGCGCTGAAGGATGCCGGACTGACCGGGGCCGCCTCGGATGCTGAAAAAATGAAGAAAGGCGATGCCGCCAGTCACGCCGAACAGTGGCTCTCCGGGACCCGATGGGTGCCGGGATGGATGCAGTCCCCGGATGCCGCAACGCCGGAAGAAGCAGCCTCCACGCCTGACACTGACGAACCCACCTCACACGCTGCCTGATAACGGAGACGCCGCCCTGCGGGCGGCGATAAGGAGACGATGATGCGCAATATTATTACCCCCGATGTCCTGAACACCATGATCCCACAGGAATACGAAGACTGGCGCGAAGGAGGAGAGGATTTGCGCCGCGAACTGACCCATGCCGTGATGCGTGACCTGAACTGCCCGGATAACTGGGACATGAACGGGGAGTACCGCAGCGAGTTCGGGGGCTTTTTCCCGGTACAGGTCCGCTTCACGCCTTCACACGGTAACTATCATCTCGCCGTGTGCAGTCCCGGCGATATCTCCCCGGCCTGGATGGTGGTGTTTATCCCCGCCAGCGGTCGTCCGTTCTCGGTTATCAGCACGCTGTCGGACTGGTCGCCGGAAGCCATCAGCCACACGCTGAGTCTGGTTGCCCGGCTCGATACCGATGGCTACAGTCAGTCCAGCATCATCAGCATGCTGGTCATGGAGGGCGCACAGTGAACGCATCAACAACGTCTCTGGTGACCCTGAAGCCAGCCCGACAGGCAGCGCTGCAGGCGGTCCTGTCGGTGGAGGAATCCCGCCGTCTCGGTGCGCGTCTGCCCGCCATGCCACACGTGCGCACCTTCCTGCGTCTGCTGACCGGGAACAGCCGCATGAACACGACCGTGGCACAGCGCATTCCCGGCCTCAACTGGGACCCGAAGCATCGCCTGAGCAGCCTCAAACAGGTGGAGGAGGCGCTCGATGAACTGATTGCCAGCCACGGGGAGTGCTGTCCGCTGCCGCTGCCGGTGGATGTGCAGGCTGAACTGTTCCCGGAGGTGCTGCATACCCGGACCGAACGCCGGTTGCAGCGCAGAAACATCGCGTTCACCCGCAGGATGCGCCGGGAGGAACGGACGCTGGCGCATCACTGGCGGCTGCGGCAGAACCTGCTGGGGCAGGCCGTCACGGAGCTGAACTTTCAGTCCCCGGAGACGGTCAGCAGCTGGTACCGCCGGTGGGCAGAAGAGTTTGACGCGCGCGAGCTGGAGCCGGCTTTCTGGCACTGGCGGTCGCGGTTTGCCTCGCTGGCCTCTCTGGACTGGCTGCGTGACGCAAAGGAACCGCTGTACGGTGTCATTCATGAAATCGGCTTCATTGTGCGTGACACCCCGGCGGCTGTGCGTCAGGCAGAGCGCTGGCAGGTGCCGAACAAGCTGACGGATCGGAGGCGGGGATGAGGTGGCGTTACTCCCTGCGCTGGAAATTACCCTCACCGTGTCCCGGTCCGCATGAACTGGCATCCGAAGTGGTGGAGGCCGGAGAGCCTGCGCCCGAATCCATTATGTCGCTGTGGATAGCGGGTGCCGGGTATGCGGTGTGCGTGGATTTTCCCGATGAGCGGCAGATTAAGCGCTGGAGCGATGAGCGCAAAGCCGCTGCGCGTCGAAGGAATCTTGAGCGTCGTGTCAACAAAATTGCACCCCTGTTTGCTGAGGAACTGATTGCGCGGGAGCTTGAAAGCAGACCCGAATATTTTCGCGGGAAATCAGTCAGCTGAAGGCAGGATACCTGGTCAGCCTTACAGGGAGTAAGGTACAATGGCGGTGGCGCTTGAGGCTTTTTGCCTCATGACGTGAAGGTGGTTTGTTGCCAGGTTGTGAGGCAGAAAGAAGAAAGCCCCGTAGGAAGTTAATTTTCATTAACCAACACACGAGGCCATCTGCTTGACTAGACACCAACAGAATAGCCTCTTAGCTGCCGTAAGGCAAGGAGATGAAGGCTATGAAACTGCCGCGAAGTACCCTGCTATGGTGTGTATTAATAGTGTGTCTCACACTGCTGATATTCACTTACCTGACCCGAAAATCGCTCTGCGAAATTCGGTACAGGGACACGAACAGGGAGGTGGCGGCTTTTATGGCCTACGAATCCGCTAAGTAGCCAACCCCGGCGGAGGGTAACCTCCGCCACTCTGGGGCTGAAGCTGTCTGGGCATGCCTGAAGCGCCTTTATGAAGGGACTGCCGGTTCGCCGGTAGTCCCTTTTTTCCTTGCTGACAGGCCGCCAAAACCCGCCTGCGGCGCGTGGCAGGGCTGCGCTGACGCGCCGCCACGGCCACTCTGTCACAGGTCAGATATCCTTTCCCCGGGCTGACTGTAACTGTTCCGCTGATATCTTTCCCTGTTCCATTCTCTCTTCTGCTGTTTCTTTCTGACTGACCTGACCCGGGGACCCCTTCGGCTCCCGACCGCTGCGCGGCCGGTCGTCGAGCCACACTCCGCTAACCGCGAAAGGACGCGGTAAGCTCCGCCGAACCCGCCAGGCGGTTTCGGGCTATCGCTAGTGTCTGATGTCTGAGGTCAACGGCAGGCTTGCAGCATCCCTGTCAGGATGCGCCGCCCTTTTACGCGCCGTCACCTGCGCTTTTCGCACCCCGGCAAACGGCCGCCGGGACGTAAGGCGCAACGCCGTTTCGCTCGTCGCGCCCCGTCGTTGCCGGGGTGCCTGCCCCGGTGTTCCGTGCGCCTTTCACCGTTTAAGCCCCTTCGCCCGGGAATATCCCGCCACAAACCGCCTGGCTGTCCAGTACCGCTGATGCTCTCCGGCGACATTTTTTGCCGAAAACCCGACAAATAATGTCGCCTCCGTACCGGACATCTGCACCGGCCCGTGTCTGTTCTTTCCCGTTGCGGCGAAGGTTCTCAAACGGGTGAGGTTCACAACCCGGAAACAACCGGCAGCCACCCCACGAAACGTCAACACCGCGACGAATGAAACTCAACGGGTGATGTTCTTTAAAAATCAGGAGGAAAAAATGCAGACACAGGCGATGCGTGTTTATCAGATCACATTTACCGGACGCGACGCAAAAGGCGTTATTCCGATGTTTACCCGCGTGAAAGCCATGACCGGAAAGGGCGCAATTAAGGCGTTTATTGAGCGTTACAAACCTGTTCAGGGCTGGTTTCTGGGCGATCCCGAAGACATTACCGACAACGTGCAAAAGGAGGCAGAAGAAGCAGAGAGCAAAGCGCAGAGATGAAAAAAGCAGGGAAACCCCTGCTCAAATCACGCCGCAGAAATCGCTGGAACGACTTTTGCGGCTATCGACTAACCAACTATAAAGGAGTCACCTAAATGACACCTGTCATTCTTCCACCTTCCGCAGAGGCTGTAAAGCCCCGCCGTCATTCCCGCATCCCCCGCGTCGATATTCCCGCGCCGGAAATTGACCCCACGCTCAGGGCATTCGGGCGGCATATCGCAAAAAGCATACGCAAGGGGCGTGGTGTTCACATCCCCGCGATGAAAAACGCCGATTTTGGTCAGGTGCTCCGCACCCTCGAACTGACACGCGCCTTTAACTAACCAGGTGAGCCGCTCCGAAAGGGGCGGCAACAGCAGCAGGAGGACATCATGAATCACACCACCACACAGGCGGTCAGTGTCGACATTACCCCCGATAGCGGCGCGGGAGAGGTCATCCCGTCTTTGCCCGTCGAGCGCATTGTGGCGCAGCGAAACAGCGGCGTGATGGCGTTTCTGGAAGCCATAAGGCTGCTGCGCGAGGCGCAGAAACTCATTTTTGAAGCATCCGGGCGCGGGTGGATCTCCGGCATGACCGACATCATCGAACGCAGCCTGTCAGCCGACCGCAGCACCACGCGGGAAGCCGCCTTAAAACGCAGTATCTGCCGTTATGCCGATCGCGACATCTGGACGCGCCTGATGAATGACACGGGCATGTTTACGCTGATGAGCGAGGCGCAGCGCAAGGCGTGGGATACGCAGCTCTACAGCGATGACTGCCCCGAAATCACCCTCGACAACGTGATCGCCACGTTCCGGGCGCTTAACGCCAGCAAGGGAGAAACGTTTGAGCAGGGCGTGATTGACGTGTTCCGCAACCTCTCATGGGACTATAAAACGCATAACCCGTGCCTGCTGGGAAAAAAAATTATCATTGATGGTGTCCTGGATAATCATCGCGGGCTGTATTTTTCCGTGCGCACGTATGCACAGAACCGGATCGATGACCTTGCCCGCCCGTTCTGGTTACTCGACGGAAAGACCATTCCCGACAACCGCGTCTCCGAGGGGGCAAACCTGAGCGCGTTTATCAGCCAGGGCGGTGCGAAGAGCGTGGGGGAGGTTTTTACCTGCGAGTATTTCACGGTACGCACATACAAAAAAGGCTCCGCGCACGTCACCTTTACCCGGCCCGACCTGGTGGAGAAGGTGAACGAAATTATCGCGCGGCACTATCCGGGGGCGCTGCCGCCGGTGGTCTGATGCGCTGGCGGGGGACTCGTTCCCCCGTCACTGTCTGTCCGTCCGCCGGAAACCTGCCTGCGGCGCGTGGCAGGGCTGCGCTGACGCGCCGCCACGGCCACTCTGTCACAGGTTTGGTATCTCTGTTTCGGGCTGACTCTGGCTGTTCTGCTGATATCTTCCCCTGTTCCATTCTCTCTTCTGCTGTTTCTTTCTGACAGGCCAGACCCGGGGACACCTTCGGCTCCCGACCGCTGCGCGTCCGGTCGTCGAGCCACACTCCGCTAACCGCGAAAGGACGCGGTAAGCTCCGCCGAACCCGCCTGGCGGTTTCGGGCTATCGCTAGTGTCTGATGTCTGAGGTCAACGGCAGGCTTGCAGCATCCTTGTCAGGATGCGCCGCCCTTTTACGCGCCGTCACCTGCGCTTTTCGCACCCCGGCAAACGGCCGCCGGGCTGTAAGGGGCAACGCCGTTTTCGCTGCCGCTTCTCCGACGTTGCGGCGGGTTCCTGCTCTTTCCTTACCCGGTGCCGTTTCACCCCTTTGAGTCCTTTCGCCGGGGCTGAGACAAGCACAACCCGTCTTGCCGTCCATGCACTGCTGGCGCACGGCCATAAAAACTTTTTGCCTGGACCCGCAAAAACTTTTCACGTCCGGCATGGACGGCTTCACCGGGCCGTGCTCGTTTACGCCCTTGCGGCGAACGGCTCTCAAACGGGTGAAGGTAACAACCAGCGG